>NC_020908.1:0-310000 GCF_000155735.2 Octadecabacter arcticus 238 | reverse complement strand
TTCTTGCGACATCTATGCCATTCATCCCTGGCATAGAAATGTCTGTCAGTACCAGATCGTAGTTGTGTTCATTTAAAAGTTCGATGCAGTCCAAGCCGTTGTCAACTGCGTCAAATTCATGCCCAAAAGACACAAGAAAACGGGTGACGATAAGCAAATTTAACCGATTATCTTCTACGACAAGCAGTCGTTTTGGGGCGCTCTGTGGTTCCAGCATATTAGACCTCAACCACGCAGACAGGAATACTTAGTTGGAAACATGATCCTATGCTTGGATCGCTGGTTAGAGATATTTCGCCTTTCATGAGGCCCGCAAGGCGCCACGAAATTGCGTGTCCAAGACCTGACCCCTCATTGGTGCGTGATAGCGCAGAATCAACTTGGTAGAACTCTTCGAAGATTGTCGCTTGCGCGCCCTTCGCTATGCCGATCCCACTATCGCTTACCGACAGAATGAGCCTGTCCGCTCCGAAGCCATCGCTGCCAAGTTCGGCCGCGATATGAATTTTCCCTTCAGTGGTAAATTTCACTGCGTTTCCGACAAGATTCAGCAAGATTTGACTGATCGACTGTGGATCACCACGCAGCATTTGATCAGAAACGGTCGAGGTCAGGGAGAGACCTTTTTGCGAGGCGAGCGGATGAAATAATTCAATCGCACTTTGAACCACGTCTGCGAGGTTAAATTTGCTCACCTCGCTCTTTTGTGCGTTGGCTTCGAGCTTAGCGAACAGTAGCGCGTCATCAAAGAGGCGGACCATGTCATTGGCCGCCTTTTTCCAACGGTTAGCAGATACCGTTGATCATCATCCGTTGTGCCACCCTCGATTAGTTCAAGGACGCCCATGAGCCCGTGCATTGGCGTTCGGACCTCATGGGACATGACAGTCAGAAACTGCGACTTTGCTCGCTCCCCCTTAAGGGCTGCGTCCAACGCATTCGTCATCTGGTTCCGATCCGCTTGCAGATCAGAGATGACTTTATTGAAGCTCGCGCCTAACAGTTGGGCTTCTGATATCACCACTTTAGCATCGCTCACGTCGACCCGCGCAGCGAGATCGCCGCCCGAGACCGCCTCTGCCGTCGTAACGAAATGTTGGATCGGGGTCGAAATAAGGCGCGACAACCACCAACATAGCAAGACGAGCAGGCAAACTTCGAAAAAGAAAATCGCCAATGCGGTGTTCTGGGAGGCTTTGGCCCGCGCCACCAGTTCGCTCATGGGTTGGGGCACCATCACGCCCCAGCCTGTGCGCGCAACAAAAGTGAACCCAGATATCATGTCGGCTTGCATAGGCGGAGAATAGAACGTCGCGACGCCCGTTTCGCCTTGCATCATCTGTCTGACGACTGACAGCCCGCTGGCGTCTTTTGAGGTCGCCTGCCACTCTGGATTTGGATGGGCAATCACAAGGCCGTTTTGGTCCACGATCATGGAGTGACCGAGTATCCCAAACTTAATCGATTTCTGGAGCTCCGGAACGTGTCAACGACTTTGAGACAGTGGCTTTTGGACTTTAGGCTTGGGTTTCTTCGGTTGGTTTTGGTGGGTTGATCCAGACGGCGGTCGGGATTTGAGGCGGTTTTGGTGGTTTGTGTACGAAGCGTTCGGGCGTGGCGAGGAATGCCGCGTCTAGTGTTGCTTGTCGCGCGGTGTAGATTTCTTGGGCCTGCCCAAAATGGATTTGGTCGGGCGTCATCAGACCAATCCCGGCGTGATGATGGTCTTGGTTATACCATGCAAAGAACCTGCGGCAGAATGCGCGAGCCTGCTCGATGGTTTCAAAGTTCTTGGGGAACTCTGGCTGATATTTCAGTGTTTTGAAGTGGGCTTCGGAGAACGGGTTGTCGTTTGAGGTGTGGGGCCGACTGTGGAACTTGAGCACACCAAGATCAACCAGCATCAGGGCTGTCGTCTTTGCCTTCATGGGCCCACCGCGATCTGCATGCAATGTCAGCTGATCGCGTGGAACCTCGTGTTTTTCCATCGCGTCGATGAACAGCTCTTTGAACTGGCTGGCGCTCTCCGCGTGCTCGACGCGCCAGCCAACAACGCGGCGGCTGAAGATGTCGAGGATGACATAGAGATAGAAGTAGGACCATTTCACCGGGCCCATCAGCTTGGTGATGTCCCAAGACCAGACCTGATTGGGGGCTTCAGCTAGAAGTTCAGGCTTTTGATAGACGGGATGTGTGCTCTGTCGGCGGCGTTCGCCAACTTCGCCCTGCGCGGCCAATATCCGATACATCGTGCGGATTGAACACAGATAGGTGCCTTCATCCAGCAAGGTGGCAAAGACCTCTGTGGGCGTCTGATCCGCAAAGCGGGGTTCGCGCAGGTGGTGCAATACCTGGTCTCTTTCCCTTTCCGGCAGAGCCCGCGAAGACGCTGCGCGCGGTGGGCGTGTGCGTGGTGGTGCCGTCAGCGCCGCACGCTGTCGAAGAACGCTCGCGCGCGATAATGATAGCGCGGCGCAGACAGCCGAGGTCAAGCCGCTGCCGGTGGGCAATGCAATCGCGACGGCCATCATGATTTGCCGCTGCGCTCTTGCGTCTGCTCCATCTCGTCCAGAAGTCCCGCCACTTTTTTTTGGATGGCAATGATGGCTTCCGCCTGATCCAGACGGCGCCGCAAGGCTGTCACCTCACGGTTGGCCTTGGCCAGCTCAGCTTGCAATGGATTGGCAGGTGCCTTTTGTGGGCCACGGCGCATTGGCTGCAATGCACCCAATGTGCCGGCCGCCCGCGCACGGCGCCAATCGGTCAGTGCAGAGGAATAAAGCCCCTCCCGCCGTAGAATGGCGGAAACCCCGCCAGTGTCTGCCACTTGGTCCGTCTCATCCAGAATGCGCAGTTTGTATTTGGCTGTGAAGTTGCGCCGCTTCGGGATGCTCGTCAGTTCCGCTGTGGGAGCCAACGGCGCATTAACAACGCGGGGAGGCGACGTCGGGGCCAAAACGGCTCCAGATCCAGCATCTGGCGAAAGTGGTGATTGTGAAGGCATAACCATGGTTCTTCTCCTACGCCCTCAAGTGTAAACTTTAGCCAGTCAATTGTCTCACGCTTATTGGCACGGAGGGCTCGACCAAATACCGCAATTTCAAAACCGCGAACGCCAGCCTACCATCCGATTGAGAACGAACCAAAAACAAGTGAGGCGCTCCATCGAATTGCAGAACGCCTGAGAAGACCGTTTGGCCGGGATCAATTGCAGCTTGCGCGCGAAGTCCTGCCATTTGTTCAAATGAGAGGCGTGGCGAAGCTGCTGTACCTACCGCCCTGACCTCGTTCAAGATAGTATCGTTAGCATCAACAACGGTTACAAAGCTAAGGTCAAAACCATCAAGTGTTTCGCTCAAGGCAAGTTCACCGAACACCTCAAGATTGCTGATCGTCAGTTCGAAAACCGACGCAACATCATTGGCATACCGTTCCATTGCGGCGGCAAAATTGTTGGCGATTATGAGGTGATTTTCGTCAACATATGCGATCTCTTTCTGGATCGCACTGCGCTCCATCCACTTGTAGAGGCCAAGGATGGGCAGCACAGACACAAGCATTAAGCTCGTAAATATGACCCACCTAATGCTGACCCGAAACCCAGACCATTTCGTGGGAAGCCTTGATTCCCCCAGCGCAGTTTCGATCGCCTTAGCATTGCCCAGCATTCCGTTACCTTCTGGAAGTCGCTCTTTGTCCGACTACTCGATAAAAAAAACCAAAGAGTACCTTAGACTCAAGTTTCAAATGCAACACTCAGAGCCCTTTGGGCATAGGATGTTGTGATGGACATACGAAGCAAGCACCTCAGCAGCGAGGATCGTGGCGTGATATTAGCCGAGCACAATAGGGGCAGCAGTCAGCGGTTGATCGGCCAGCTTTTGCATCGCCCGGCGAGCACGATCTGCCGTGAGCTGGCGCGAGGTCGGCAGGAAGACGGCAGCTATTGCCCGCAAGCGGCGCGGCAGGCCTATGATGCCCGGCGCGCGCGCTGCCGCCGCAAGCGCAAGCTTGTGGAGGGGAGCGATCTTTATCGTTTCGTTCATGGCAAGCTCGTACATCTGCACTGGTCGCCTGAGCAGATTGCGCAGAAACCCCTCCGTGCCAATAAGCGTGAGACAATTGACTGGCTAAAGTTTACACTTGAGGGCGTAGGAGAACGAACCCATGGTTATGCCTTCACAATCACCACTTTCGCCAGATGCTGGATCTGGAGCCGTTTTGGCCCCGACGTCGCCTCCCCGCGTTGTTAATGCGCCGTTGGCTCCCACAGCGGAACTGACGAGCATCCCGAAGCGACGCAACTTCACAGCCAAATACAAACTGCGCATTCTGGATGAGACGGACCAAGTGGCAGACACTGGCGGGGTTTCCGCCATTCTACGGCGGGAGGGGCTTTATTCCTCTGCACTGACCGATTGGCGCCGTGCGCGGGCGGCCGGCACATTGGGTGCATTGCAGCCAATGCGCCGTGGCCCACAAAAGGCACCTGCCAATCCATTGCAAGCTGAGCTGGCTAAGGCCAACCGTGAGGTGACAGCCTTGCGGCGCCGTCTGGATCAGGCGGAAGCCATCATTGCCATCCAAAAAAAAGTGGCGGGACTTCTGGACGAGATGGAGCAGACGCAAGAGCGCAGCGGCAAATCATGATGGCCGTCGCGATTGCATTGCCCACCGGCAGCGGCTTGACCTCGGCTGTTTGCGCCGCGCTATCATTATCGCGCGCGAGCGTTCTTCGACAGCGTGCGGCGCTGACTGCACCACCACGCACACGCCCACCGCGCGCAGCGTCTTCGCGGGCTCTGCCGGAAAGGGAAAGAGACCAGGTATTGCACCATCTACGCGAACCCCGCTTTGCGGATCAGACGCCCACAGAGGTCTTTGCCACCTTGCTGGATGAAGGCACCTATCTGTGTTCAATCCGCACGATGTATCGGATATTGGCCGCGCAGGGCGAAGTTGGCGAACGCCGCCGACAGCGCACACATCCCGTCTATCAAAAGCCTGAACTTCTAGCTGAAGCCCCCAATCAGGTCTAGTCTTGGGACATCACCAAGCTGAGGGGCCCGGTGAAATGGTCCTACTTCTATCTCTATGTCATCCTCGACATCTTCAGCCGCCGCGTTGTTGGCTGGCGCGTCGAGCACGCGGAGAGCGCCAGCCAGTTCAAAGAGCTGTTCATCGACGCGATGGAAAAACACGAGGTTCCACGCGATCAGCTGACATTGCATGCAGATCGCGGTGGGCCCATGAAGGCAAAGACGACAGCCCTGATGCTGGTTGATCTTGGTGTGCTCAAGTTCCACAGTCGGCCCCACACCTCAAACGACAACCCGTTCTCCGAAGCCCACTTCAAAACACTGAAATATCAGCCAGAGTTCCCCAAGAACTTTGAAACCATCGAGCAGGCTCGCGCATTCTGCCGCAGGTTCTTTGCATGGTATAACCAAGACCATCATCACGCCGGGATTGGTCTGATGACGCCCGACCAAATCCATTTTGGGCAGGCCCAAGAAATCTACACCGCGCGACAAGCAACACTAGACGCGGCATTCCTCGCCACGCCCGAACGCTTCGTACACAAACCACCAAAACCGCCTCAAATCCCGACCGCCGTCTGGATCAACCCACCAAAACCAACCGAAGAAACCCAAGCCTAAAGTCCAAAAGCCACTGTCTCAAAGTCGTTGACACGTTCCGGACTGCGTCTCATGAAGCCTGATGATCCATCCGCCCATGTGAGCCATGAGACCATCTATGCCGCGATTTACGCGCAGCCACGTGGCGGGCTGAAGGCGGCGATGATCGAGGCGTTGCGTCAAGCGAAGCCTAAGCGTGGGCTCAAGCGCAGGACAGCGGCGGGCAGTGCTATGGTCCCGGAATCATTGCGCATTATCAATCGCCCTGAAGAGATCGAAGCACGACTGGTACCAGGCCATTGGGAGGGCGACCTCATCAAGGGCGCATTCAATCGCTCGCCAGTGGGGACCTTGGTCGAGCGCAAGACACGCTTCGTCATTCTTTGCAAAATGGATGGCAATGGGGCCGAGGCCGCGCTTGACAGCTTCACCCGCCAGATGAGACGACTACCCGCTGATTTGCGCAAGAGCATGACCTATGACCGTGGCTCCGAAATGGCCTGCCATCCGGAATTGGCGCGACGATTGAAAATTGATATCTGGTTCTGCGATCCGCATGCTCCCTGGCAGCGCGGCAGCAACGAGAACACCAACGGACTGCTGCGTCAGTTCATGCCCAAAGGAACTGACCTGAACGGTGCAAGCCAAACATGGCTCAACGACGTTGCAAACCTGATGAACAACCGTCCAAGAAAAACCCTCGGATGGAGAACACCCGCTGAAGCTATGGCCGACGAAATCGTGGCCTTTAAATCAACCGTTGCACTTGATGTTTGAATCCAAGTACTGCTCCGGAAAATTAACCATGTCGTTTTTCACAGAACTGCCAACGGCATAGGTTAAGGACCGCAGCCGCACAAATTATCTTTAGATAGATTTCGTGCCTAAACCTGCGAAATTGAGCTGCAAAAGGATAGGTTTGGGAACTGACTTTACTCCTAAACAGCAGCACCCAATCGGGTCTCAGCCTCGCCACTTAAGGGCTCGCTTTCCGATGCAAAGTGTTCGGATCGTGCACCTGCAACGAAGGCCTACGATCAGCCCTGCCCGTCGAACGCGGACACACGCACAGTAAACGAACACAGGCCCACGCTTTATGCGGGCCTGTGTTAAATCTTATGGGCCAACGGAAAGTTAGCCCCGTTCGGCTTAACCTTAGATCAAATCCAGATAGGTCACATCATCTGTCAGCGCATTGACGTTGCCGACATTGTTCAGTGTCAGGGATGTGCTGGCGTCGAAGGCGATCACCAGATTGCCGTCCACAACATCGGCCAGCAGGCGCAGGGCCGCGAAATCTGCGGCGAGGGAGGCGTCGAGTTGAATGGTGTCGACGCTATTGCCAAAGTCACGGATCGTGTCGCGCCCGTCGCCGGCAAGAAATTCGAACGTATCCGCACCAGTGCCACCGCGCAGCAAATCGTCGCCCAACCCGCCATTGATAAAATCATTGCCCGCGTTGCCGTTTAGGTCGTCATCACCGTCACCGCCATACAAGGTATCAAACCCGACAGACCCCGAAATAACATCGTCACCGTCGCCGCCGAACAGATCATCCGCACCCTGACCGCCCTCAATAATGTCATTCCCAGCGTCACCATAGATAAGGTCATTGGCTGCGTTGCCGCTCAGATTGTCGTCACCGTCACCGCCATACAAAATGTCAGCGCCACCCAGCCCGGTGATGGTGTCGCTGTCACCGTCGCCGTGCATCACATCCGCGCCCTGCCCGCCGTTCAGGATGTCGTTGCCATTCCCGCCAAACAACGTGTCGTTTCCCGAATTGCCCTTCAGGTTGTCGTCACCGCTGCCGCCGTACAAGGTATCAAAGCCGTTGAGCCCGACCATCACGTCGTTGCCAGACCCGCCATACATGTCATCAAAGCCAAGGCCACCGTTCAACTGATCGCCGCCACCGCCGCCATACAGCGTGTCGTTGCCAAGGCCGCCCGACAGATTGTCAGTGCCTTGCGTGCCATCAATGCTATCGCAGGACCCGACGCCCGCTACGGTAATGCCCGGCACTTCTGGTTGGGGTTCGGCCAATTCAGACAGCAACACGATTTCACTGCCACCGTCGGTTCCGACGGTAAAGCGAAACTCCTCTACGCTGTCGAGGATTGCGAATACAGTGTCGTCCGAAATGCTGACGAACGTATGTGTCCCGTCTTCCTGCTAAAACAAGCGAACTTCTGCCTCGAACTCCGCGCGCGTAACACCCAAGCCTACGTTGTCGGCGCCATTTGCGTTGATCCTGTTCAATTCAAGTTGGTCGGTTCCGTCACCACCGATGAACGTCAGAAAGTCGGGGCCGTCGCTGCGTAGGCGAAGGCGGTCGTCGCCATCGCTGCCAAGAAATGTCAGATCACCTTGTTCCAAATATGCGTCAAACCGTTCGATGCCATCAAAGCTGGTCGAATACCCGTCCCCAATGACAGCATTGTTCGCCACATCGATGACAATATTGTCGCTGATAGCGTCTACAACAAATAGGCGGTCGGAATCGCTGCCGCCGAACACACTGGAATTATCGTTCCGGGATACGATAAAAAAGTCTGCGCCCGCCCCACCGAACAGTTGAACGCCGTCTTGTCCGTAGAAGACATAAATCTCATCGTCGCCATCGCCGCCATAGATCGTATCCATACCGCCGCCGCCAAAGATGTCATCGTGACCAAGCCCGCCGGATAGCGTTTCGTTGGCGTCGTTGCCTTCGATCAAGTCATTTTCGGTTGTGGAGAGCAGGGAGGCAAGCTCATTGAAACCGAAGTTTTGATCGTTGCGGAACGGCCCATCCAAGATTTCGCTAATGCCTACGATACTGCTAAAAAAGGCATTATAAAGTTCAAGCGTACTGAGATCCGGAAGTGGATCTCCCCCAAGTCGGGAAAATTGGACCGTTGAATCCTGAAAAATGGGAAAGTAATTCAGCACAAGAAAGTCCGTACTGTAGGACCCGTCGTCATCCGACCAAAAGACGCGCGCGGCATTCGCCTCGATGTCTGCGGGGTCGACTACGATACCATCAATGCGGATCGTGTAAGCGTCGTTAATAACCTGAACCTGATCAATGTTTTCGGGATCTGGATCAGGGTTTGCCAGTTCGGTAAAGCTAAAACCAATCGATGAGTCAGGGACAACAATTTCAAAGGTTATCGGCGTGACACCCGTGAGAATGTATTCGTTGAGGCCTGCATCATAGAACCCTTCTTCGCGAATGGCACCGTAATGTGGTCATATTCTAACTCCTTCACCCAGAAGCTAGGCTCCGGATATTTTACTAATTAACTATTCAACACTTTTTTATAGGCGGTAAATCGCCGCTGTGTAAACCGCTACAGGGATGTGGACTTGGGTCACGGTCTTTCCGATCTTGCTAGGCCAAACGAAGGACCCAAACTTGGCCACGAAATACCGCTCACATGTTAACAATCACGGTTACCAAGGTTTATAAATATGTGGATGCACAGGTGAGACGACGGATCATGTATCGACCGTCACTACTGGCCATAAAAAACGTGCCAGTTTTTACAGAGGTGGTCGCGGAATTTCAGGCCAGTTGTTAAGGTGGATCGCATGATGAAAGTGACGCTCCAAAATGACAAAACGAAAGAACTATTCGTCCCGCTGCCGTCAGGGTCATGCTAAGTATGATCCCGAGAGGGGATAAGCAGTTTTTGGAGACGCCTTGGTACGGATCGCGCCAAATGGCTCGGCACATGAAGCGCGACAACCACAAATGCGGCCGCCATCGCGCGCGCCCTCTGATGCGGCTCATGAGGTTGGTTCCGATTTATCAGGAGCCAAACACGAGCAAGAAGCATCCACAGCACAAGATCTGGCCGTATCTGCTTAGGAATGTGGTGATTGATCGACCCGATCAGGTTTGGTGCGCAGACATCACTTACATCCCCCTCTCGGCAGATTGCTTTGCAATCGCCTGTCGGCAATGGATGCGGCGTGGCTTCCTGTATTTGGTCGCGATCCGCTGCCCGGCATTGGTTTGCTTGCAAACGATGAGTATCCGTATTGGTCAAGCTGGATATTCGCCCCATTTTCGCTGATCCCGTAGAAGAGCATTTGCGGTGACAATCAGCTTTCGCATAACGGCTGTGATCGCCAGCTTCTTGCATTTCCCAGTCGATATCAGATGTTCGTATTTTGCCTTCATGTCTGGATTGAAGCGTGTAGCAACAACCGCTGGCAGATAGACTGCGCGCCTGACGCTGGCGCGACCGCCCTGGATGCGTTCCTTGCCTTGCCACTTTCCCGATTGCCTCGATATGGGTGCAAGGCCCGCCCGCGCCGCTGCTTTCTTGCCACTCAAATGTCCGAGTTCGGGCATTTCGGTTAATATCGCACAGGCTGTTACCTTTGCGATGCCCGGAATGCTTGTAAGAATCTCGGCGCGTGCAGCGAGATCTTTGTCTGCCGCAACGATGGCATCGATTGCCTCGGTAACTTGCGACAAGTCACGTTCGATCTGTTTCAGACGTCGTTTGATCTGCTGGGAAGGCAGGACGTGCGTCGTTGCGGCAAGTCGTGCCTTTGCTGCGGTCCGGTCCTTGATCAATGCCAGCCTGGCTGTTGCCAGCTGCTTGAGATCATGAAGTGTTTCGCTTTTGGGTTGGTCTGCTCTCAATTCCAGAAGTGCGCCCATTTTGGCTAATAGCGCAGCGTCCACCCGGTCCGTTTTGGCCAGCCGGCCGTTCGCGATTAGTCTTGAACCGATGGCGACCAAATCGCTCACCTTCGCAGAACCGGCGGGCCTGACGCGGATTGACCCGTGCAAAGCTGATCCCGTGTTGAGCCAAGCCCGTTTCGATGCACCTGTGATAAATGCCTGTTGCTTCAAAAATGACGCGGGAAACTTCTGTTTTTCTCGCCCAAAATGCGAGTGCCTTAGCGCCAGCTTTGTCATCGCAAAACTGCCTGTGCTCTCGCGAGGACAACCAATAAGCGTCCAATGTGTCTTTCGAAATGTCGATCCCAATGGTATCTTCCATGTGTCTCTTCCTAACCTTGTCTTGTCATGCGGGCCCAAAGCCCAAGTATCCGTTCAGGTTTCAAAAAAAGACGGAGGTGACCTTACTCAGCGACGGTCCTCAACGACCAAGAGGGGAACGGTCCAACCTCCGCCGCTGCCTGGCATAAATGACGTGCTGCGCAGCTGTTCCAGCTTCGCATAGAAACTGCCAAAATCATAAGACAAGAGGGGGCTTTGGCCTGGTACAGCCGCAAAGTGCTGAGCTGGCGGCTATCAAACAGCATGGACGCTGCGTTCTGTGTTGAAGCACTGGAAGAGGCCTTGGCCAAACACGGTACGCCGGAGATATTCAACACAGATCAGGGCAGCCAGTTCACCAGTGGCGATTGGATCGACGTGCTGACTGATGCGAAAATTAAGATCAGCATGGATGGCAAAGAGCGCTGGATTGACGACAGCATGATCGAACGGCTGTGGCGATCCCTCAAGTACGAATGCGTCTATTTGCACGCCTTTGAGACAGGCTCAGAGGCGACGGCTGGTATCGAAAAGTGGCTGGCTTACTATAACGTCGAGCGCCCGCATTCGACCCACGAAATCTTGACCCCTGACGAGGCATATGCAAGCAAAACAGAACCAATGAGATTAGCAGGCTGAACAGAAACCATGGTCCACTTTAAAAAGGCTGCAAACTAGTCGAAAAAGCAGGACCACCTCTGTTTGTGGAAAAAGCCGAAAGTGTCTGCTGCGCCACTTGAAGCGTG
Organism: Octadecabacter arcticus 238; assembly: GCF_000155735.2. Taxonomy (GTDB): domain Bacteria; phylum Pseudomonadota; class Alphaproteobacteria; order Rhodobacterales; family Rhodobacteraceae; genus Octadecabacter; species Octadecabacter arcticus. The sequence continues at coordinate 298,610 of NC_020908.1, read as the reverse complement.
TCTCAAAGCTAGGCTCTCCACGCCCAATCCGACATATGCGCGCAGCGGTGCTGTTCGAGCATCACAATAAACTGCGAAGAGAAGCGTGACCCGGATGAGTGACAAAGACCCAAAACAAGCAAAGAAAAAGAGCTTGGCCTAAATGCCCAATTGGAGGAGCGGACCTTGGCGACCTAGGCGTGCATGCCTTATATTTTCAGAACAATCTTGCCGATGTGTTGACTGCTTTCCATTCGCGTGTGCGCTGCGCTGGCATCGGCCAGTGCGAATTCTTGGTCCATCACAGGCGATATCTTTCCAGAAGCAAGAAGCGGCCAAACGTGTGTGCGCAATTGCAGTGCAATTTCGGCCTTGGCCAAATCGGACTGCGGACGCAAAGTTGATCCGGTGATCGTCAGGCGGCGCATCATCAGGTGGGCAAAGTTAAGCTCGATCGTGGGGCCTTGCAGGAATGCGATCTGAACAAGACGACCATCGTCGGCCAGTGCGCGCACGTTACGCGGCAGATAGTCTCCACCAACCATATCAAGGATCAGGTTCGCGCCACCCTGAGCTTTGATTTCATCGACGAAATCCACGTCGCGATAGTTCATCACAACCTCAGCGCCGAGGTCCAGACACGCGCGACATTTGGCCTCCGATCCGGCGGTGGTGAACACCCGTGCGCCGAACGCATGTCCTAACTGGATCGCGGTGGTGCCAATGCCGGACGATCCACCGTGGACCAAGAACCGCTCCCCCGCGCGCAGACCGCCCCGCATGAACACGTTGGACCAGACGGTAAAGAAGGTTTCGGGCAGGCAGGCGGCCTGTTTCAGGGACAACCCATCGGGAAGAGGCAGACAATGGGCGGCAGGAGTCACGACCTCTTGCGCATACCCGCCACCGGGCAACAACGCACAAACAGCATCCCCAATGGCCCATCCGGTCACGCCAGCACCGATTGCGCTGATTGCCCCTGCTGCTTCCAGACCGGGCAGCGGGCTTGCGCCCTTGGGTGGGTTGTACAGTCCGGCACGTTGCAGTGCATCGGGGCGATTTACCCCCGCATAGGCGACCTTGATCCGCACTTGCCCGAACGCGGGCTCAGGCTTCGGCATATCGATCAACGTCAGAACCTCTGGCCCGCCAGCTTTGGCGATTTCAACAGCCTTCATCGCGGTGTTCTCCATGACCCTGGCAGATCGTCGGGCGGCGCGCTTGGCGCTTTGACGCGCGACGTGAGCTGGGCGATTGCCCCCGCTAAGGGCTTGAGCAACGGGTTCTTGTTTACCGCCGCTTTAAAGCTTTCAAACTGCATGACGTTTTCAATCCGACGATCAATAAAATCGCTGGTCGCTTGCCCGTCGTCGGTGTCATCACCAAGCCAATACAGCACAACCGATCCGTAAACAGCCGACAGCGTCGCCCGTTTTGTGTACCAATTGATGTCGTCAGACGTATCACCAAGTGCGGTCCAAATCGCGTCAGCGGTGCCCCAGATCAGCTTGGACCCATCAGGCACCATATGCGGTAGGCCAAACAGCGCAGAGCCGCGCCGCACGGCCTCTTTGTCAGTCACCGCATCCAGTCGCAATTGCACCGCAAGGGAGACCTTATCGCGAAACCGCATATCGCTGAGGTCGGACGATGACAGCGCTGCAACCATCGCCGCATCGCCCTGTGTGTGAAATAGAATCGCCAAATCGGTCGCTCCACGCGGGCAGACGCTGCGGGCTTGCACTATCGGTAATCCACACTCATCGACCGCTGCGACAAACGCACCGTCAGACCAGCCATCAAAGGCCACCTGGGGCAGGATTGCATCCAACAATGTAAGGGCACGGGGGTCAGGTAATGGTTTCAAATCAGGCTCCACTTCAGGCGTTTGCATCTTCCTAGCGCACTTTGCGGTTAACTTGAATCGCTTGTTCACGGCCTGTCGCTTTGCCGGAATGCAAAAAAAGACAAAACGCCAAGGGAACACCGCAAGGTACAGTGGACAATATAGGGTCGGCTTGCTATATGACGACGTCCTGCAACTTATTGCAAATCCAACTTAGAGAGGTGGTGAAAACCACATGCAGGTAAGTGTTCGTGAAAACAACGTCGATCAGGCGCTCCGCGCTCTGAAGAAAAAGCTCCAGCGTGAAGGCGTTTTTCGTGAGATGAAGCTTAAGCAAGCTTTCGAAAAACCGTCGGAGAAAAAGGCGCGCCAACAGGCCGAGGCAATTCGCCGTCAGCGCAAGCTGGCTCGTAAAAAGCTCGAGCGTGAGGGGATGCTCTAAGCACCTCCTGACAGCGTTTTAAATAAGCAAAACCCCCGTACCTTTTGGCGCGGGGGTTTTTCTTTGATTGCTGGATTATCAGGTGCATCTAAAAGCACCGATCGGGGTTTTGTTTACGCTATACCCGCAAGACGCAGGACAACCATGACAACAACAACAAGTCCGATGATATAAAGAATGTTCCGCATAGTCGCTCTCCTCAGATGAAATAGATAATTGCGATGACGACAACGACAAGACCAAGCAAAATTAGAATATTACGCATTTTCTAAACCCTTCCTTTACATGTCGAAAACCCTGCAGCGCCAAGTGACGCCATGTTTCCAGATTTTCACAAGCGGCATTACCCGCGACGTCACAACAATGGCGTTGCACCAATCTATCCGTGCCACTTGTGCTATGCTACGCTTATACCACAAAAGTCATCGGAGACCGAATATGGCCACGCTCGCTTCGCTGCTCATCTTGCTGATCGCCTTGCTACACATCTATATCATGTGGTTTGAGATGTTCGCTTGGGAATCCCGTGGGCCAAAGATCTTTGGTAATCTGTCCGCCGACATGTTCCCTAAAACCAAGGCAATGGCCGCCAATCAGGGGCTGTATAACGGGTTTCTGGCCGCAGGTCTGGTCTGGTCCTTGCTGATCAATGATGGGGCTTGGTCACAGAACGTCGCGCTGTTCTTCCTCGCCTGCGTCTTTGTCGCGGGTCTTTACGGTGCCGCGACCGTCAGCAAGCGGATCATGTATGTGCAAACGGTCCCGTCTGGTCTGGCGATTATCGCGATACTTTTGTCCTAGACAGGCAGCGCTGTGGTCTGGCGGACCGTGCGAAGCGCAAACGACGACTGCATGCCTTGGACACCGGGCAGGCTGGCAAGATAGCGGCGATGAATACGGGCGAAATCCTCAGCGTCTTCTGCTACAACTTTCAGCAGATAGTCCGCCTGCCCTGCCATCAAATGACATTCTAAAACGTCCGGAATGCGGGCAACCGATTTTTCAAACGCATCAAGCACATCATCAGCCTGCGCCCGCAACGTTATCTCAACGAATACAGTGATTTTGCGGGCAACTTTGCGCGGGTCCACCAGTGCAACGTAACCAGATATAAACCCTTCCTTTTCAAGCCGCTGCACCCGCCTGTGGCAGGCTGAGGGAGACAGATTCACCTTCTGTGACAACTCAGCATTCGACAGGCGGCCTTCGCGCTGCAGCGCATTCAAAAGGCGACGATCTATTTCATCAAGATCCATGGCGCAAAATTCTCCCGCATTTGGCCGCATATTGCGACGATCATTGTGACTACTAACGCTAACACGCCGAAGATTGCCAGTTCTTTCCACCAAAACGGCGCGACTGTGCCGTCAGGAAGAGGAGAATTACATGCACATCGGTTGCCCCAAAGAAATCAAGCCACAAGAATTCCGCGTCGGTCTAACCCCCAACGCAGCCCGCGAAGCGGTGGTCCACGGCCACACGGTATCGGTTGAAACACAGGCCGGTATCGGCGCTGGATTTACCGACGAAGACTATGTTGGTGCAGGTGCCGCAATTGTCGCAACTGCGGCAGAAATTTTCGCGGTTGCTGACATGATCGTAAAAGTCAAAGAACCCCAGCCCGTTGAACGTAAAATGCTGCGCGAAGGGCAGGTCCTGTTTACGTATCTGCACCTCGCGCCCGACCTTGAACAAACCAAAGACCTGCTGGCGTCAGGATGCACTGCGATTGCTTACGAAACCGTAACTGACGCGAACGGTGGTCTGCCACTGCTAGCGCCAATGTCCGAAGTTGCGGGTCGTTTGGCACCCCAAGTCGGCAGCTGGACCTTGCAAAAGGCAAACGGCGGACGCGGTGTTTTGATGGGCGGCGTCCCCGGCGTTGGTCCTGCAAAGGTTGTCGTCATCGGCGGTGGTGTCGTTGGCACGCACGCAGCGCGAGTTGCCGCGGGCATGGGCGCAGATGTCACGGTGCTGGATCGCTCACTGGCGCGCATGCGCTACCTTGATGACGTTTTCGGGCGTGATTTCAAGACGATGTACGCCAGCGCAGGCAATACCATCGAAATGGTACGCGAGGCCGATATGGTCATTGGGGCGGTCCTGATCCCCGGTGCCGCAGCGCCTAAACTGATCAGCCGTGCACAATTGTCTGAGATGAAACAGGGGGCTGTGATTGTGGATGTCGCCATCGACCAAGGTGGCTGCTTTGAGACGTCCAAAGCCACCACGCACCAAGACCCGATCTACGACGTCGATGGAATAATGCACTATTGCGTTGCGAACATGCCGGGTGCGGTTGCGCGCACGTCAACGATTGCACTGGGCAATGCAACGATGCCGTTCATGCTCGCGCTTGCCGACAAGGGCTGGCGTCAGGCGTGCGAAGACGACGCGCATCTGCTGAACGGTCTGAACGTCCATGCCGGACAGCTGACCTATTACGCAGTGGGCAAGGCGCTGGGGATCGACGTATTGTCGCCCCAGCTTGCGCTGAAGGCTTAATAAAAAAGGCCCGCCATCACTGGCGGGCCTTTGCCACATCCGAGCCGTATGACTACTTTTTCAATGCGGCCAAGATGTCCGCCAACAATTCTTCCTGCGTCGGGCCTGCTGGTGCCGGTGCTTCTACTTCGGCTTTTTTCAACTTGTTAACACTGCGGACCAGCATGAACACGACGAACGCGATGATGAGGAAATTGATGATCGCCATGATGAAACGGCCATAGGCGAATACGGCTGCGCCAGCTTCGTCGGCTGCTTCGATCGTTGCATAATCACCGTTCAAGTTGGCAAACAAGCCGCCAAAATCGACGCCCCCCATGAACAGACTGATGATCGGGTTGATCAAATCGGCCACAAGACTGCCAACAATTGCGGTGAATGCTGCACCGATGATGATACCAACAGCCATATCCATGACGTTGCCCTTGGCGATGAAGTCTCTGAATTCTTTTAACATTTCTCTGTCCCATTGATTTTATGGCACAATTTTTTCTACAACTGCGCCCACGCGCACATCGTTATCCCAAAGCGCGCACAGGCCAAACGGGTTATAATTCACATCCATTCCCCCTAAGTCATTTGAGAGACATTCAAACTTAGGAGCCCAACCATGGCCGATCTGTCGAACTTTCCAATTACTCAGAAATGGGTTCCAAAAAATACCGATATTATTCAGCTTTTCTCATATCCAACACCAAATGGCGTTAAAGTCTCTATCGCGTTGGAGGAAACGGGGCTGAACTACGAACCCCATCTTGTCACGCTGTCAGATGCGGACGTCAAAAGTGCTGCGTTCCTGAGCTTAAACCCCAACAACAAGATCCCCGCGATCATTGACCCAAACGGTCCGGACGGCCCGATTAGTCTGTGGGAAAGTGGCGCGATCCTGATGTATCTGGCTGAGAAGACCGGTCAACTGATGGGATCAAATGCGGCAGAAAAAGCCCATGTTATCAAATGGCTGATGTTCCAGATGGGTGGCCTTGGTCCGATGTTTGGGCAGTTGGGCTACTTTGCAAAGTTCGCAGGGTCCGAAATCGAAGACCCGCGCCCGCGTGAGCGCTACATCGCAGAGGCCAAACGCCTTTTGGCGATCGTTGAGACAGAATTAGAGGGCAAAGACTGGATCGCGGGCGGCTTTTCAATTGCGGATATCGCCATTGCGCCTTGGCTGAATGCGCTGGAATATTACGGCACACAGGAGGTCACAGGTTACCACGATCTGAAGAACGTGCCGGCCTATGTTGAGCGGTTCATGGCCCGCCCAGCGGTGCAAAGGGGTAAGACGATCCCAGCGCCTAAGGGTTAAATCCTAAGCTAACAAAGTGTCATCCGCCCCGTTGAAATATCCATCAGCGGGGCGGAAATTTGGGGACTCTCTGCGTACACAACCTGTACACAACCTGTACACAGCCTGTCTGCACAGCCTGTCTGCACAGGTCTGATTACGCAGGCAGATCGCCCGTTAGAACATAACGCAGGATTTCGACAACTTCTGACGGTTCGCGCGCCATGGCCAAGGCTGCTGCGTCAACTTCTTTCAGGGCGTGATCATGGTCGGGCTGTTGCAGCACGATCAATGATTTGCCCAAGGCCGCAGCAAAGCCCGCATCAAACGCCGCGTTCCATTGGCGGTATTTTTCACCAAACCGGACCACAACAACATCTGCGTCCGCGATGCCTTTGCGGGTGCGGATCGCATTGACCATCGCGCCCTTGTGGTCGTGCCAATACTTGTTCGGCTCCGCGCCCAAAATAGTGACTCCACAATCGTCTGACGCTTCGTGGTTGGTGACGGGGCTGTGGAATTCCACGTCGAGGTCTTTGGCCCCGTCGATGATCTGTTCGCGCCAATCGGTGTGAATTTCGCCGGATAGATATACTTTGAGCATCGCGCCCTCCTTAGGTTGCGCCCAAGGTAGCTGATTACGGTTGGCGCGCCACGTTCAATTACACGCGCTTCGCCACGATTTTAATTACGCGCGCTTCGCCACGACATAGCGTGAGATAGCTGGGAAATTTCCAGCCTCGACGATTTCGAAACCTGCAAAACGCAGTGCGTCGTCGTATTCTTTCTGCGTGAAGAACCCGACATAGGGCGCTTTGCCAAGCATCCGCATCAGCGGGATCATCGCTTTGAATGCAAACCGTTTCAGCCCGACAGATTTATCGTTCAAGCAGGGTGTCTTGGTGATGAAAAACCCGCCCCTGAGCAGCATGGCATAAACGTCATCAAAGATGTCTTCAGGGGCGCGCACGAGGTGAAACAGGTTAAACCCCAGCACCACGTCAAACGTGCCTGACAGCTTAGCGGCGTCCTGCGCTGTAGCCACGCGGAATTCCACGTTTTTGATACCACCAGCAGCGGCCTTGGTACGGGCAATTTCGGCCATCACAGGGGAAATATCGGTGCCGGTCATTTCGCGCACATGCGGCGCGATCTGCAAGGCGGTCGATCCAGTGCCACAGCCCATTTCCAACACGCGGTCATCGGCGTTGAGGTAGGATTTTGTCCGCTCCAACGTATACTCGTAGGCGGCCATATCTTTGATGGCGTCTTGGGCGTATTTCGGGGCGATCTTGTCCCAGAAGGTTGCTGCGTCGGTCATAATGGTCTCCTTTCAAACATCTATACATTTGTATGGGCCAACGCGGAATTGACGAAAACTGGTAACTCCCAAGCACCCCAGCCGATAACGGGTTTTTGTCAGTTTTGATGTTTGAATCCAAGGTCTCCTTGGTTATTAGGCGCATGAATTTTCTGTTGTGGTCTGAATTTCGTGGCGCTGTGACGATTTCTCTGAATCATTGGTGGAATGGACCAAGTTACTGCTCTTGAACAACTCCTCGCCACGGCTCAGCGCTGGATCGCCGAGTTGGAAGCCGCGTTGGCGAGCATGGCGCAAGAGAATGCGGATCTGCGGCGTCAGTTGGCCAAGAACAGCAGTAATAGCAGCAAGCCGCCTTCGAGTGATGGGTTGAAGAAGCCGGTACCGCGTAGCCTGCGTGGTAAGTCCGGTAAGAAAAGTGGTGGCCAAGTTGGCCACCGAGGCGACACCCTACGTCAGACAGCAACGCCTGACTTTGTGGAGCGACATGAGGCTGAGGCCTGTGGCACCTGTCAGCATGGCTTGACGGCTGGGATGATCAAGGCGGTGGAGAGGCGTCAGGTTTATGACATACCGGTGCCGCGTCTGGAGGTCACAGAGCATCAGGCAGCGATTTATTGTTGTGGCCATTGCCGAGCCACGACGACAGCCACCTTTCCCGATGGCGTGAATGCACACGTGCAATACGGTAAGCGCATTCGGGCGGCGGCGGTCTACTGCAATGTTCAGCAGCTGATCCCCGAGGATTGGGTCTGCCAACTCCTGCGTGATTTGTTTGGTGCCACCAGCCTATGCGCGGCCAGCGTGACCAACTGGGTGAACGGCACAGCGCGTACCTTGGGTGGCGTCGTCGAACACATTCTGGCCCGGCTCAATGAAGGCGGCGTTCGGCATCTGGATGAGACCGGACTTCGTGTTGCTGGTAAGCTGCACTGGCTGCACTCAATCAGCGATCTCGCCTTCACGCATTATCGCATCAGCGCCAAGCGCGGTGCTGTTCCATCCTTCCTGACCGGCGGGACAATTGTTCATGACCACTGGAAGTCCTATTACGCCCATATGAGTGGGGTGGACGCGCACGCCCTGTGCGGGGCGCATCATTTACGGGAACTCAAGGCCATCGAAGAAATCGAAAAGGAGCCGTGGGCGTGCGCGATGAGCGTGCTGCTCAACAGCGCCAATCAGCTCAAGTGCGCGGCTCAGGGGCGAGGCGAGACCGAACTCCCCACGTCGGTTCACCACGGCATCCTCACCAAATACATGGCTATCCTCACCGAGGGCCTCGCCTTCCATGAGCGACAAGACCCACTGGCTAGACGCACTGGTGCGCGAGGCCGAAAAGCCAGGCGGCCAGGCCATAACCTTCTGGTCCGCTTGCGCGACTACCGTGATGACGTCCTAAGGTTCCTTACGGACTTCACAGTTCCCTTCACCAACAATCAGGCCGAATGGGACCTGCGCATGATGAAGTTGCGCATGAAAATCTCGGGAACTTTCCGCACCCTCGAGGGCGCGCAGGTCTTCGCTGACATCAGATCCGTCATCTCGACGGTCAGAAAACACGGGGGCAATATCCTCGAAACACTCACCCTATCACCACAACAGATCATCGCTCGGCTCTAACGTCGCAAGGGCAACACAAAACCCGATATCCGATGGGGTCCTCGGGAGTTACGTTTTCTTAGGGATTTTGCGAACTTTTTCAGATAGAGCATGTGTGACTGATCTGCGATCAGGCACCAATTTTCCAGTTGCTCTGACATCCCCTCAAATGATGGGGCGCTCCACAGAGCCTGAAGCTGTTCTTTTAAGACGTAAAGCGTATTCAGGTTGCTATTGCTCTCCAGCAACGTTTGCAGCTTGTTACTTTGTTTTTCATTCAACTTATCCGCATTTTTGAGCAACAGATAATGCGTGCCCTTCATCAACTCTTTACCACTTGGATCGGCCTTCCTGAACTCAAGGCGACGCTGATTATGGATAGCCTTGCTGTAGTTTTTCATGACGTGGAAACGGTCAAATACGATGTCGGCCATCGGCAAGGACTCCCTGACAGCCTTTTGGTAGGCAGGCCCCATATCCATCGACACGGCCTTTATTTTATGGGCTGTATCTGGCCGCAGCTGTTTCAAAAACCTTGAAAAAACTTCGGCAGTTCGACCGGCTTCCACCCAGATCAGATGCCCTCCGACCATATCGTAGACCACCGTCATATAGTCATGACCTTTCGCCCGGGCCACTTCATCGACACCAATGTATTCCAAGCCAGCAAGCTGTGCGGGATCAAGCGCAGGGAGCGTTTCCATCAGGTATGCCTTGTCGATATTCTTTACCGTCTCCCATCGTATACCTAAATGCCTGGAGACAGCCAGAATGGATAAATGACGGCACAATCCACTGATAAGATGGCAAAATCGATGGGTGAAACGGCACCCTTTTATCAACAAAAGGACACGCCTCAATGCGGCGCTCACCCTTGCTAATAAAAACCTGCGCTAGCTCAATCTCAATCACACAAGGATACCCAAAAAACGGGATGTCGTTTACTTGTCGGCGAATATGTTGGTTGATGCTACCCTTCTTGCCGGTTGCAGGGTCTATAGCGCTCCTGCGGGCATCCCGACTGCACTGAACAATAACCTTCGCACAGTCTTCAGCCAGCTCAATTTCATTTACACGTTGCCCCTTCAGGCGTAAAATATGTTGCGAGACGTCGATGGTCATATACCTGCCCTATGTAAAGTTGTCAGAAACCTAACATATCAACAGGTTACTTGATGGTCGGCATCTTTTCTTACTCAACAAAGCGGAGAAGAGCCAACTTTCCAGTCTGGCTCGTGACCCACCGTGAGGTGCACACCAGCCCACGGATCAGGCTGGTGTTTGATATCCTCGCCGAGGCGATTTCGACGCGCTAGGGATCAGCCGCGCAGCGTACCACCCGTCGCCTTGGTGACTTTGTCGATTATCTTGGCGCTGACGGCTTCGATATCAACGTCCTTTAGGGTCGCCCCACTTGGCTGCAAACGAACCGTCATGGCGAGAGATTTTTTACCATCTCCCAAGGAACCGCCGACAAATTCATCAAAAATACACACGTCTTCAATCAGGGTTTTGTCCGCGCCAGCCGCTGCATTTACGGCTGTGAGGGCATCAACGGTTGTGTCCATCACAAAGGCAAAATCACGTTCGACCGCTTGCAAATCGGGGAGCGATGCAGCACCGCGATTGACCGACGCATTCTTGGGCATCGGAATGTCGGACGGGTACAACACAAAGCCGACCACAGGGCCTTTGACGCCAAGTGCCGTCAGGATTTTCGGGTGAATTTCCCCGAACACCCCAAGGATTTTCTTTGGCCCAAGGCAGATCATCCCATGCCGACCAGGATGCCACGCATCGCCCGCCCCGCGCAGGATTTGCACTTTGGTGGGTGCGCCCATCGCGGACAGAATCGCCTCGGCGTCCGCTTTGGCGTCATAAATATCGACGTCGCGCGATGTGCCATGCACGTCTTTGGGGTTAGTTTTGCCAACAAGGATACCAGTCACCAGCGTGTGCTGTTCGCCCGGTTCACCGCCGTGAAAGGCATCGCCAGCCTCAAACAGCGCGAGGTTGGCCATGCCACGCGCCTGATTGCGGGCCGCAGCCTGAAGCAAGCCGGGCAGCAAGGCGGGGCGCATGTGCGACATTTCCGAACTGATCGGGTTGGCGAGCATTGTCGCATCCGTGCCGCCGCCAAACAGCGCTGCCGCCGCTTGGTCGATGAACGAATAGGCGACGCACTCGTTGTAGCCCAAGCTGGCCGTCGTACGCCGCGCCATGGCGAGGCGTTTTTGCATTGGCGTCAAGACAGGTGCGGGAACGCCCGCGCGGACGCGGGGCATGGGCACGGGTTTGAGGTTGGAGAGGGAAGCGATGCGCGCGACCTCTTCGACGAGGTCCGCAGTGCCTTGCACGTCAGGGCGCCAGCTTGGAACCTGTGCCATGTCCCCGTCCATGACGAACCCAAGCGCGGTCAAGGTAGCGCGTTGCGTGTCAGCGGGAATGTCCATCCCGACAAGGGACGAACAGCGATCCGTGTCGAGTTTATAGGCGCGGGATGTGTCGGGGATTTGGCCCGCCTGCACAACCTCGGACGCCTCACCACCTGCGTGATCGACGATCATCCGCACCGCATGTTCCAGACCGATCGGCGTAAATGCGGGATCAATGCCGCGTTCAAAGCGGTAGCGCGCGTCTGAGTTGATTTTCAAAGCGCGGCCCGTGTAGGCCGTGCGGATCGGGTCAAAATACGCCGCTTCGACGAAGACCGATGTTGTGTCAGCCGTGCAGCCCGTGGCCAGACCGCCCATCACGCCACCGATGGATTCAGGGCCCTGCCCGTCGGAAATGACGGTCGCCCCTTCGGGTAGCGTGTATTCTTTGTCGTCAAGGCCCATGAGGGTTTCTGTGCCTGTGGCGCGGTGCAGACGCAGGGAGTTGCAGCTGATTTTGTCGGCGTCAAACACGTGCAGCGGGCGGTTCAGATCGTAGGTGAACCAGTTGGTCACATCTACGAGAAAACTGATGGGCCGCAGGCCAATCGCGCGCAGCTGTTGTTGCAACCAATCGGGGCTGGGGCCGTTTTTGACGCCTTTAATCAGGCGGCCATAGAACACCGGCGCTTGGGCCAGCGTGTCGTCATCGATGGTCACTGTGATCGGGTTCGCAAAGGACGCGGCAACGGGGTCGACATCATTTGGTTTCATCACGCCTAGGCCACGTGCGGCCAGATCACGCGCAACGCCGCGCACGCCAAGGGCGTCGGGACGGTTCGGGGTGATGGCGATTTCGATCACTGGATCGACCCGCGCGGGGTCGTGTTCGGCGAGATAATCGGCAAACGACTGGCCGATCTCCCCGGCGGGGAGTTCGATAATGCCGTCGTGTTCTTCGGACAGTTCCAATTCACGTTCACTGGCCATCATGCCGAAGCTTTCGATGCCACGGATTTTGCCAACAGCAATCGTGATGTCGAGGCCGGGAATGTAAGTGCCCGGCTTGGCCACGACGACGGTGATGCCTGCGCGCGCGTTTGGCGCACCGCAAATGATCTGGGTCGGACCATACCCTGCCTCAACCGTGCAGACCTTCAGCTTATCCGCGTCGGGGTGCTTTTCGGCATGGGTGACTTTGCCGATAACGAAATCAGACAGTTTGGCGGCAGGGTTCTCAACGCCCTCGACCTCAAGCCCGAGGTCGGTGAGCGTTTCGCAAATCTCATCAACGGAGGCGTCCGTGTCGAGGTGCGATTTTAGCCAAGATAGCGTGAATTTCATGTGTCTGGTCCCTGCGAAATAGGTATTGCGCGGGGTTTAGCGGAATGGTGCGTCAGGGGGAAGGCTCATCCGGTTTGCGCGTCAGGTTTGCGGATCGGGCTGCCTTATGATTTTTCCTCAATCTGGCGCCCATCGAGGTCTTCGACCAAGGAAAAGAATTCAAACAGCATCGGCATGGCGGGATCGTGATTGCCGCCGCGACTGATGCTGGCTTTGGTGGACTTGCGCCATGCCAGCAGGTCCTTAAACCCGTCAGCCTTGGCCATGTTTTCGGTGACGTCGCAAAAGCGGACCTCGTCCACGCGCACGGTTTTGACGACGAACGTTGGATGTCCGTCCCAATCGGCGACGATGTCGATGCGCCCGACGACGGGCATGGAGTCTGGATCGTCTTTGAAATCGCGCAGCGGCGCGCAGGTCGCGCGTTTATTGCTGTTGCGCACAAGGTCGATAAGGGCCGCGCTGGTTTCAGCGGAGTCGCCAAACTGGAACGTGCCCGCACCGGGGTAGGTTTCTTGCAGGTCTTCGATCTCGGCCATGGGGTGCTCCTAATTTTCGACGTGTCTAGCGGATAACGACAGCGCGGGAAAGGGCAGCGCGGTGTTTGTCAAAGGTGTTGTCCGCCGATTTCATGCAGCGTCTCTGATTTCAGAGGCGCTGATTTCGTTTTCTGGGTTCAGCCAGACGGGTCCTGCTGGTTGCCAGTTTCGGGTTTTTCCTGACCAGCGTTGCGGGTTTTGCGCGCGAGCAGTGGCATAGAGATTGGCACGATTTGTGAGCGTTGCACGATCATGACCTGCGTGGCGCGCATTCGGCGTGACGAAGCGGATGGCGCTGTGCAGGTGTTCACTATTGTACCAACCAGCGAAGGTTTGGACCCAGGTTTGAGCATCCGCCTTGGTGGCAAAGCCCTTGGTCGGCCAGTCCGGGCGGTATTTGCAGGTTCGGAACAACGCCTCTGAGAAAGGGTTGTCGTTGCTTACGCGAGGGCGACTGTAGGAGGCCGTGATCCCTAGTTTTTTCCATCGTCACCTTCATCGTGGCGCCCTTCATAGGACTGCCGTTGTCAGCGTGCAGAACCAAGGGGCGCATCTGACAGCCCTCCGCTAGCACTGCTTGCCGGATCAGAATGGCAGCCAGATCCGCACTTTCACGCTCATGGACCTCCCAGCCCACGATCTTCCGGCTGAAGATGTCCACGATCAGATACAGATAGAAGAACATGCCTGCGACAGGTCCCGGCATCCAGGTAATGTCCCAGGTCCAGACCTCACAGGGCGCACTGGCCTGATAGCTTGTGGGCTTCTTACGCTTGACTGGGGACTTGGCTCGACCCCGGTGATGCTGCAATCCATTGGCGCGCAGAATGCGGTAGAAACTCGTTTCCGAGGCTAGATACTGCCCCCGATCTGCTAGCTTTGGCACAATCTGACTTGGGGGAAGGCTAGAGAACTCCTTTGAATTACAGACATCTAGAACAGCCGCGCGTTCTGCCGTACTCAACGCGTTTGCTGGTTCCGCACGCGGCACGAGGGGGCGCTTATCAGGGCGAACCTCGCCGTCTTTTGTCCAGCGCCGCAGAGTGCGTTCGCTGATTTCCAACTCGGAACAGGCTTTGGCGCGCCGCGCTCCTGCGGTGACGGCCTCATTGATCAGAGCAACTGCGGTTTGGCGATCTGGGGTGCTGATCATGCGTCCTCTCCGTCCCCCCAGATCGCTGAGGCCTTTTTTCGCAGAACAAGCAGTGCTGCAGTTTCGGCCAGTGCGCGATCCTTGCGAGCAAGCTCGCGTTCCAAATCTTTCATCCGTTTCTTGTCTTCCTTGGTCGCACGCACAAGACGTGCTGCACTCGTGCGGTCCCAGTCGTTGGCCTGCTCGCAAGCAACTCGCCACATGGCAATCTGCGCCGGGTAAAGGCCGCGTTTGCGGCAGTATTCGGCTAGGTCAGCCTCGTTCAGCGCAGCAGTTTCCAACACCGCCGCAAACTTGTCACGTGAAGACCAGCCCTCAGGGCTCGCATCAGCGTCAGGCAAAAGCTGCCCCTTGTTGCGCGCCTGAGCACGCCAAGAGAAAAGCGTCGCCTCCGAAATCCCTTCCTCCTGCGAAAGCTGCCGAATAGCCACGTTGTTCGGCGGAAGCATCCGTTTCAGCACAGCTGCTTTTCGTTCCAGTGAATATCCCATGTCATTGTCCTAATCCGCCCACCTGAAAATTAGAGAAAAATAGAGCAGCGGACAACATCCCTGACAGAGGGGGAGCGCCCGAGACTGGGAGGGGGCTGGAACGCTTCGGATTGGCTGTTGGGGTGGGTTGACGGTGGTGGAGCGGATTGGTGCAACGTTGCAAAAGCGCCCTCCCGTGGGGAGGCTCGGGCGCTGCCCGTCGGTGACGGGCTATTGGTTACCAAGTTCTTCCAAAAAACCACGCACTTAACTAGAATTGAAGAAAGCGGCATTTCGCAAGCGTAGTTAGGATCAACATTATTGATGATCTACATGTAGACCCCTAAAATCGCACCAATTACTATGCTCACTGTGCCCTTCCTACTCCAAAGAGTTTTCGAAAAGCTCTGTTTCGAGTTTTGTTCGCTCAACCGTTGTTTCCCGGCGAACGTGACTGCATAGTGACGGCCCTCTTTCGTTGCCCAATTAGCCAAATCTTGAACAAAACCTTGTTCCACAAAGTCTTTTAACAAGACTTGGGTCTGTTGCGATAAATCTGGAGCACCTTCGATGCTTTCAAGAAACTTCGCGGTGTGACTTTGAGATCGAATTTCGCTCCAATATGCAAAAAAGACGCCTGTTTCCGATTGGTTTGACGCTAGCAA
This sequence comes from Octadecabacter arcticus 238, assembly GCF_000155735.2. Taxonomy (GTDB): domain Bacteria; phylum Pseudomonadota; class Alphaproteobacteria; order Rhodobacterales; family Rhodobacteraceae; genus Octadecabacter; species Octadecabacter arcticus. The sequence continues at coordinate 283,081 of NC_020908.1, read as the reverse complement.
TTGTAAGAGTGCTCTTTCATCCGAAGGCTTTGGCACATTACCCCCCATGCACCGTCGGCACGCGCAATGCACTGAACCCGTAATGGCGCAGCCAGCGCAGGTCGCTCTCGAAGAACGCGCGCAGGTCGGGGATGCCGTATTTCAGCATGGCGATGCGGTCGATGCCCATGCCAAAGGCGAAGCCTTGGTATTCTTCGGGATCAACCCCAGCAGCCTGTAGGACTTTGGGGTGGACCATGCCGGAGCCAAGGACTTCGAGCCAGTCGTCGCCCTCGCCCACCTTCACCGTGCCACCAGAGAACGAACACTGAATGTCGACTTCGGCGGAGGGTTCGGTGAACGGGAAGTGTGACGCGCGAAAACGGGTTTTGACCGACGTGCCGAAGTAGGCGGTGAAGAATTCTTCGAGCACCCATTTCAGGTTTGCCATGCTAAGGTTCTTGTCGATGGCGAGGCCTTCGACCTGATGGAACATCGGCGTGTGCGTTTGGTCATAATCGGCGCGGTAAACGCGGCCCGGACAGATGATTCTGATGGGCGCGCCCTGCTTTTCCATTTCGCGGATTTGCACGGGGCTGGTGTGGGTGCGCAAGACGTGGGGCGGGCGATCATCGCCCACATCACGGTGCATATAGAACGTGTCCATTTCGGCGCGCGCAGGGTGGTGACCGGGGATGTTGAGCGCATCGAAATTGTACCAATCGGTGTCGATCTGCGGCCCTTCGGCGGTGGCAAAGCCCATGTCGGCAAAGATCGCGGTGCATTCTTCCCAGACTTGGCTGACAGGGTGGATCGTGCCAACCCGACGATCCCGCGCGGGCAGTGACACGTCAAGCCATTCCGCCCGCAGCCGCTGATCCAAGGCCGCATCGCCAAGCGCCATTTTCTTGGCCACGAGGGCGCTGTTGATCTCATCCTTGAGGGCATTGAGCGCGGGTCCGGCGACCTGTCGTTCCTCAGGCGTCATTTTGCCAAGGGAGCGCATCTGCAGGCTGACTTCGCCCTTTTTGCCAACCGCCTGAACCCGCAGGTCTTCGAGCGTGGCTTCGTCAGCGGCCTTGCCAATAAGGTCGAGGTATTTTGATTTCAGATCGTCCATAAGAGTGCCCTTTTTCGCTTGGATTGCAGGTAGCGAAATGGGCGGGAGGTTGCAAGGTTTCGGGCAGAGGGGCGGTGTTTTAACGGTTTTGTACAAAACTTAAGGGAGGCATTGCATGGTTTGTACAAAAATATTTGGCAGAAAACGGGGCCGCTTCAAGCCCAAATAGACTGATGCCGCGATCAGGAGAAACGGCGATGATCGTCAAAAGGCAATCACTTGCTGCACCAGACATGAAATACAGGATGCAAGATTGTATCGACCGTTACAAAAGAGCCAGAGTGATGATTTTCTTTGCCGGAGTGGCTCTGAAATCTCCTCAACTAAAAAAAAGTATACCAAATTGAATCGCACAAGCCATAAAGAAAAAGACTCCAAATATCATTAAGTATTTCCGCGATTTATCTTTAGACGCGATTGCCATGCCAACGAAAATACCTGCGATTGCCTGCACTAACCCCCCCCCTAAAAAGCCAAAATGAGGGTCTCAATTGAAATGTTGCTCGGAGTCGTCATTGCGTTTGGAAGGAGCGTTACAAAACCCCAAAATGCTGCAGCAACCACCCAAACTATAACAAAGACTAATCCGAAGAATATACGCATGAAGATTATCCAATATTATAGATCTAAATTTACGAACGGTTAGCATTGAGTTGGCTTGGGAAAAGAGTATCTTTTGATACTCGGGGTGGGTGCTTTGCTGGATAAACTGGCCTGAGGCTGGACGTCCCCATCGTGATCCACAGCCCGCCAAAGATAGTGTGTCGCGCCGTTGATGTTCACCAACACCTCGTCCAAGTGCCACTGCCGATTCTTGAAAACGCGCGCATCTGGCTGGCTCTTTTCCTGCGAGTCTCTGCGGCAAACAACGGGCCAAATCTGTTCCACCAAAATCGAGCCGTCTCATGGCTGATGTCGATGCCACGTTCGTGCAAATGCTCCTCGACATTCCTGAGCGAAATGGGGGATGGGTTGCAAGGTTTGGGCAGTCTGAGTTTGGCTAATTTCAACTGGTTACTCCGCCCTACTCCCTGATTTTTTTGCTGTTTGGGCTGGTCACACCAGTGTGAGGAGCGGGTCACGTGAAATCATTCGAACGTGCTTAGGGCGTGACCGGTACTGCATGACAGGGTCAGGGCAATCGCGTTTGGCTCATGTTGTTGCCAAGTCACTGAGAATGCTGCGTAAGAAGGTGGTGTCCCAGCCTGCACGTTTGATTTTTATGGAGAGAGAGCCCTTGGATGTGTCACGCCGGAGGACGTCGAGTGCGCGGCGACGTAGAACGGCGATGTTGCCGGGACCGTTGTCTTTCCGATTGCGTGCGGCGTCCTCGCGGAAAGACACATCCAACTGCCAATGAAGGGCATTTTCGATGGCCCAATGGTCGCGGACAGCGGCCAACAGCACCTCAGGTGTGGGAACCCAAGACAGCGCGAAGTAGCGGGTCTCTGAGGTCACCTTTCCGCCCGTCTCTCTGGTCGCCTCGATGCGACCGAACCCCTTGAGGCCAGGGAATTCGTGGTATTCTGCCAATGCCTTAGCCGATACCACAACCGCCTTACGGGTTTCTTTTCTTCCATGGCCGGTATTTTCCGTAACGGCTGTTGGATCGCTTTTGTGCCCCTTGCTGAAACATCCACGGGCGTCAGACAACAGGGATTCCTGGTTACCCTTGAGGGCGAGGCACCAATCACCGCCGCCTGCGTTGATTGCGGCAACCGTGCGGCGGTTGCAATGTAATGCATCACCGGTGACCACCTTGCCCCGCAGATCGATCAACCCAAGCGCCTCTATGGCCGCGCTGAGTTCTGTGCCTCGGTCGGCAGGTACTGTCGCCAACGTCAGGCGCAGCCGCGAGGCATAGGCTGAGACCATCATGCGGGTCCGTGCGCTTTCGCCCGGGTCGCGCGCACCCCGTAACGCTTTGCCGTCAATCGCGATGATATCACCGTCTTTGAGGAGCTTGGTCACATCGGCAAGTACCTTACTGAAGGCCGCATCGAGTGCCTTCGGGTCGATGATCCGGAAGACCTCCGAGAAGGTATCATGCGATGGAATGGCATGCTTGAGTTTCAGGAAGTTCCTGAAAAGGCTCTCTTTTGCACGGCCAAATGCGGCCATCTCGGCGCAGGAGGTCGATCCACATAAGACCGACACGAAGGCGATAACGAGCAGTTCACCAAGGTCGTGGCGCACGTTACTGGCGCGCGGATCAGGAACTTCGTCGAAGGCGGATAGAAAAATATGCATGGCGATGAGCACCCGATGAGAACAACCACCCATCCAGAATCCATCCCGCCATCACCTGCAAGAGCAATCCTTTACTCACTCAGTTCCAAACGCGATTCCCCTGCGGACAGGGTGGAGCCAGTCCTTAGAGGAAAAGGGGCCCAGCAAGAAAATTGGAGAAGACTTTGAAACGTAGTTTTGTATCTGCGGGGACGATCGCGCTGCTTTATTTGAGCACGGCGCTACCGGCTACTGCAGAAGACACCCGCATCGCCGACCTAGAACAGCGTGTGATTGAATTGGAAAGCAAACCCACGCTTAATTATGGGGTCGATGGCGTCAATCTAACGATCTACGGCTATATCAAAGCCGACCTAATCTATGATTTGGACTCTGATCTTGGATCAACAATCTTTGGGCTTGGAAGGAGCTATGACTGAATCTGGTGTTTGAGTGGTTTGAAGGTTGGCGGCGTATCTGGTTGAATTGTTGTTGGAAGACAGCAGCCCAACCAAAGGAGATACACCACCATGGGAACTACTAACATTGTTGATTCTGCGCGTCGAGACGAGATGACGGACGCGTTGACGGAGTTGCTGAAAACGGGAGCACAACAATTGATCGCGACAACAGTTGAGGCTGAGCTTGTCAGTTATTTGGCGCAATTTACCGGCTTACGCACCGATGCCGGTCACGCGGCAGTCGTGCGTAATGGACATCATCCGGCCCGCCCGTTTCAAACGGGCATTGGCCCTGTGAGCGTGCGCATTCCAAAGGTTCGGTCCAAGGACGGCACACCGGTGACATTCCGGTCTGCCCTGGTGCCGCCCTATGTGCGCCGCACGAAGACGCTGGAAGCGGCCTTGCCATGGCTTTACCTCAAAGGGATCTCCAGCGGCGAGATGGCTCCCGCCCTCAAGGTTCTTCTGGGCCCAGATGCCGTTGGCTTGTCGGCTAATACGGTTTCGCGTTTAAAACGCGATTGGACCAATGAATACGAGGCTTGGAAAGGCGCTGAGTTAGATGACGAGCCCATCGTCTATATCTGGGCCGACGGCGTTCACAGCGGCCTTCGGGGCGAGGATGACAAGCTCTGTGCCCTTGTTATTATTGGGGTAACTGCCCGTGGCAAGAAGCGATTTCTGGCAATTGAGGATGGGGTGCGCGAGTCCACGCAGAGCTGGCGCGAGGTTCTGCTTAACCTCAAAAGCCGAGGCATGAATGCGCCCAAACTGGCCATCGGGGACGGTGCCATGGGGTTTTGGGCGGCCATGGACGAAGTCTATCCTGAGACCCGCCATCAACGCTGTTGGCAACACAAAACGATGAACGTGCTCAATTGTTTACCCAAGCTGTCTCAGCCAAAAGCCAAGGCCGCGCTGCACGACATCTGGCAGGCCGAGACCAAAGTCGATGCAGAAAAGGCGTTCGATCTGTTCATCAAAACCTACGAACCCAAATATCCCAAGGCCACACTATGCCTGCAAAAAGATCGTGAGGAACTCATGGCATTCTTCGACTTCCCGGCGCAGCATTGGCAAAGCATCCGCACTAGCAATCCAATTGAATCGGCCTTCGCGACGATCCGGCATCGTACCAAGCGTTCAAAGGGCTGCCTGTCACGCGATGGCATGCTGCACATGATGTTCAAACTGGGGCAATGTGCTGAGCAAAATTGGAGGAAGCTACGCGGCTTTGACTACCTCGCAAAAGTCATCACAGGCGTCACGTTCAAAGACGGAATCGAAACCACAAACCCCGACCAGATCACCGCATGACCAACAATACTCAAACACCAGATTTGACAATAACTCGCTTGGAAGTCTCGAACCTGGGACCGAAACGGGCAGCAACTTTACCGGACAGGCCATTCAATCCCGTTTAGGCGTGCGCGCGGAATTTGACGGGGCGACGGCCGTTCTTGAGGGTGATTTCTTCGGTGGAGGCGGCGGCCAGTTTCGGTTGAGGCATGCCAATCTGACTGTCGGAAATTTGCTGATTGGGCGAAGCTGGACCAACTTTATGCCGATCGAAAGCTATCCATCAAACTCGACTTCCAAGGCCCGTCAGGGATCCCTTTCGCGCGGGTGGCCCAAGCGCGCTACACCTATGAAATGCCCAATGGGCTCGGGTTCTCAACCTCGGTTGAACAGGCAGCCAGCGACAGTTCTGACCCCGCCTTAACTGCGGCGGCGTTCTATTCTAGTGAACGTTATTTCGTAAAGCTAGCAGCACTTGGGACGACTGTTTCAACGACGGGTGGTGACGTAGACGGCTGGGGCGTGAATCTCAGCGGGAACGCGCAACTTTGGGAAGGTGGTAGCATCAACGCATCCTACACAACTGGCGAAGCGGTTGGTTCGTACATGGTGTTTGGTGGTGATGATACATTTGGCGGCGCGGCTGTCGAAACGGACGGCATCACGTTGGGTATTAGCCAGACGAGTGGCGATTGGACCTTCGGTGCCGCCTATGGCCTTCGCCAAATTGATACCGGTGCTGCAACGGACACGGAACGGCTCGAGACAATTCACCTCACGACCAATTACCAAATACGCGAAAGTACGACGATTGGTGCTGAATACATCATTGGTGATCGAGAGCTTTTCAACGACACCAGCGTGTCGGCAGATCGATTGCAAGTGTCGGCTAAACTCAGCTTCTGAAAAGCCAAAGCGATCTGGAGATAAAGGAACGTATGTCCGGCCTGCATTGAATGTGGGCCGGATCAAACTGTCAAATACATGCATTCAAATGGATAGCCGCCGCGCCTTCAACGGCGCCAACGCAAAAGGCAGCCCCCCCGAGAGAGCGGCCTTTCTGATTTCGATCAGCAGTTCGGCTTACGCCATTGCAAATTTTGTTTTTTCAACAATCGCGCCGAGAGCTTCTTTCGCTTGTTAAAGCCTGAACGGATCAGGCGTCTAGGAAACTAGAGGCACCTCAGTTTTGGCAGTGGTAGCAACTGCAATTTGTTGAACGAGCATGAAGGGTAGGAGCTGGATATTGTGCAGCAGCAGGTTGCATTCAGCGCGTCGCGAGGTAGTCGGCAGAGACGTAACCCTTGATCTGCGGCGCGGTGGTGAGCGAGACTTGGCACCAAAGTTGTCCAACTTCAGTCACGCAGTCGTGGCGATTCAGAGAGGTTCCATCAGGCAGGCCTAAGATTACGCCATAGCCAAGCCCGGGGCCTGACCTCAACTTCAACAATTCGTCCGGGCCGGTGCCCTCGACGACGCTACGGTCAGCGGCCAAGTTGCCACAGCTGGCCACAAGCATGAAAAGTAGAACAACTAGAAATGTGCTTCGGAGCATGATCTGACCTCATTTGTTTGCCATTCAATAAACGGTCACGGACCCAAGTTCTAGTCCGCTGAAGCTGTGGCCCTCAGCATTTATATTACAAGCCAACGGCGTGCGTTTTGGACCCACAAGACTAGGGATTAAGGCGCATACGCTCTACGCTCATCCAGTCAGGGGCCAGTCCAAATTTGTCGGCAGCAAAAATAACCAGCACGGCAACCACAGCGATGGTTACGGTGATCAGTTTCGCTTTTGAGGGCCGCCTTCTGGTCATCATAGCGATGCGCATGAGAAGTCTAGGATTCATATCAGAGAGCTACCTTAAATTGGTGATGGATTAGAAACAGACCACCATTTTTGACAATCGTTCTGTTTAGAACAGCTGCAAATTCGACATACAACATTTTTGCTCCGCTTGTGTCAGCAAACTTCACTGCCTGAACCAGAGATGGTCGTCGCATCTGTGCTCCTATTTTCAGTCTCATTTTGCGCGCGTAATGATGCCAAAACTCTTGGTAAGCCGCTTGATCTAGACACGTTGAAGCTTTCATTTCTGCTCACCGCACCCTGCGCGTTCACAACGGTGACTATTTGAGCGGACACGTCCATGCCTTGGTCGTTCCCTTCGAGTTCCACATAGCCCCTATGCGGAATAACAGGGTTGGTTGTCGACCCTTCAAGCCCTATCTCTGCAGTGCAGCATTAATTCTGCGCTGCAGCAAAGCAAAAAAGGAGTTGCACCATGACATTGGTAGTATCCCACACAAATAACTGGCTGACGTCCGGTCTGACCGAACTGCGCACACGCTACATCAATCGCCGTAACGCAGCCGCCAAAGCAAACATCGAGGCGGCAAGGTTTCGGCGATCCCTGACAGAGCTGAACGCTTTGTCGAACCGAGACCTGTTGGATATCGGAATATCCCGCGCAGACATCCCCCAAATTGCATTCGAGCAATCACAGAATGAACTCGCAAATGAAAATGCATAACAACACAGCAGAAAGCACGTTCCACTGGGCTCAACATGCCATTGGAGACGCCGCCACCGCCATTGGCCGGACAACGACCACAATACGTAACCATTTTAGAGCCTTGGTAGTCCGAGCTAAGATTGGAAGGGCGCAGTCGGTCTTGCAAGCGATGGCCGACGAGCAGCTGGGCAAGATTGGCATCAAACGAAGTGGCATCAGGGACCATGCCGAACATCTGGTCACATACGAATACGACGGACTTTGAACGCCTGATCTGTGGTGGCGAGTGTGAAAACACAAGCATTTGTCACACGATCGGAACAATGGTTGGTATCGGCTGCCTGACGCCACCGCTTATGGGACCAAATAGCGGTATTTGAAAAGTTAAGCTTTGTTGGCTCATCGCAACCACTGAGGGGATCAAACGAAGGACACTCCAAGCGCGGCGCTTGCATCACAGTCAACGCGCCGCACAATGCAATTAACCAGATGAGCCAAGCACTCTCTTAGTTTAAGCCGATGGACCCAGAAACTCTGCCGACGGACAATGCGCGACCAACGGACAACGGGCTGGTCCCGTATACTAGCTTTGACTTAAGAACCGATAAGAAGCCTTTTCAGACTGAAACACAACCCTGGCGAACAAACGAAGCCATCTGTTTTGATAAAGTGAAAAATGGCCCAAATCGCGATCAAGTACTAAAATGTCATCCGTTGGTGTTTTGTGTTGACGAACAAGATGTAGCACTTCCGGTCACTGGTCGATCTTTCATTCCCTATAGGTGAGTGTGAAAAAGGCCCCTCGGTTCTCACCAAGGGGCCTTCTTTATCTCTAACGTAACCGCAGTCCTTACAGACCAGTGCTCACGTCGATTGTGTTGCCCTCAACGAGTGTCACGTAGGCTTTCTTTACGTCTTTGCGACGGCCCATCTGGCCACGGAAGCGCTTGGATTTACCTTTGGTGATCATCGTGTTCACCGCTTTGACCTTTACACCAAAGAGCGTCTCAACGGCCTCTTTGATCATCGGCTTGTTGGCGTCGATATGCACTTCAAAGACGACGGCGTTGTGTTCGGACGCCATTGTTGCTTTTTCAGTGATGATCGGCTTGCGGATCACGTCGTAGTGTTCTGCTTTGGTGGTTGTTTCAGACTTACTCATTTGAGACGCGCCTCCAGAGCTTCGACACCTGCTTTGGTCAACACAAGTGTGTCGGAGCGCAGGATGTCATACACGTTCGCGCCCATGACGGGCAGAGCGTTGATGGTTGTGATGTTGCGCGCGGCAACGGCGAAGTTCTCGTTCACTGTCGCATCAATGATCAGGCAACGCTTCCAACCGAGTGCACCAACCTGTTTGGCCAATGCGGAGGTTTTCGCGTCTTTCATATCGATGCTGTCAACGATGACCAACTCACCAGCTGCAACTTTTGCAGACAATGCGTGGCGAAGACCCAATTTGCGGAACTTCTTGGTCAGTTCGTGGCCGTGGCTACGCGGGGTTGGACCCTTGTAGATACCACCACCGCGGAAGATCGGTGCAGAGCGTGCGCCGTGGCGTGCGCCACCCGTACCCTTCTGGCGGTAGATCTTCTTGGTGGAGTACTTGACTTCGGACCGTGTCTTAACCTTGTGCGTGCCGGCCTGCGCGTTGTTACGCTGCCAACGGACCACACGGTGCAGAATGTCGATGCGTGGCTCAAGACCGAAGATGGCCTCGTCCAGTTCAACAGACCCAGCGGCTTTGCCGTCCAGTTTGATTGCATCAGCTTTCATTGGAGGAATCTCCTTCCGGTGTCGCTGTTTCGGCTGCAGCTGCGACTTCGGCCATCTTAGCGGATGCAAGACCAGCAGGGTAGATTACGTTTTCCGACGCTGGCTTCTTAACCGCATCCTTAACCGTAACCCAGCCACCCTTGGAGCCGGGCACTGCGCCCTTAACCATGATCAGGCCACGATCCAGGTCAGTTTTTATAACCACCAGATTCTGCGTTGTGATCTTGGCGGACCCCATGTGACCAGCCATTTTTTTGCCTTTGAAAACCTTACCGGGATCCTGACACTGGCCAGTGGAGCCGTGCGACCGGTGCGAAACCGAAACACCGTGCGTCGCGCGCAAACCACTAAAGTTGTGCCGCTTCATAGCACCTGCGAAGCCTTTACCGATCGACGTGCCAGACACGTCAACAAATTGGCCTTCGAAGTAATGCGAAGCAATGATCTCTTCGCCAACGGCGATGAGGTTTTCCTCGGACACGCGAAATTCGCAAACCTTCCGCTTAGGCTCAACCTTTGCAGCTGCAAAGTGCCCACGCATTGGTGCGGATGTCCGCTTGGCTTTGGCCGTACCGGCGCCGAGTTGAACAGCTGTATAGCCATCCTTTTCAGCAGTCCGCTGGGCCACAACCTGCAGCTTGTCGAGTTGAAGAACAGTGACAGGAATCTGCCGACCGTCTTCTTGAAAAAGGCGGGTCATACCAACCTTTTTTGCGATAATACCAGAGCGCAACATGTTCATCTGCCCCCTTATACCTTGATCTCGACGTCAACGCCGGCAGCGAGGTCGAGCTTCATCAGCGCGTCCACAGTCTGTGGTGTTGGGTCGACGATATCCAGCAGACGCTTGTGCGTGCGGATTTCGAACTGATCACGGGATTTTTTGTCGATGTGCGGTCCACGAAGAACTGTGAACTTTTCAATCTTGTTCGGAAGCGGGATTGGGCCCCGGACCGAGGCACCAGTGCGTTTGGCAGTTTGAACGATTTCCTGTGTGCTTGCGTCCAGCACACGGTAGTCAAAAGCCTTCAAACGGATGCGGATATTTTGGCTAGCTGCCATGTGTATCACCCTTTGAGATAGGGTTGAGATCGGAGAGGAGGACCATGGCTCATCCAGAGCCCTCATCGCGTCTTTGTGTCAATGGAATAAGGGCACGCAACGCGCACCCTTGTCCGATTTGGGGCGTATAGGGGGAGTCGCGGGGTGTGGCAACGTCTTTCTTGCTTGGAGTAATTTTCGACAGCATGAAGGTGAACTGAACGACTACCGGCTGACGCCGGCAGGTTCCCTTTTTGATTGTATACTCCCGCGCCTGAATTGACCTGAGGTTTTCCCCTCAAATCACTTTGTATTCCTTGAGCGATATGACGCGGAAGTTGTCGGTGACGGTGTCGCGGAACTCTGGCCATTTTTCTGGCAGGGTCTTGCGGAAGAAGTCGAAAATGGCCTCTGTGAATTGGTTGAACGTTGCATAGTGCCGATTGTGGGTGACCCATTTGTGAATAACACCCCAAAGACGCTCGATCGGGTTGAGGTGCGGGGCATATGCTGGCAAGAAATGCAACTTCACCCGACGTTCTGGGCTGTCCAGCCATGGCTGTAGTATCTTGGCATGATGATAGCGGGCATTGTCGACAAAGACGTGGATGGCCGTCTTGGTTTGGTTGTTGCGTTCCAACTTTTCCAGCATCTGTCGGGTTGTCTGGGCATTGATCTTCTCACCTTCCACAAAGGTGAACTGGAAAGTCTCAAGGTCAAGCGCGCCCTGAATGTTGAGCCGCTTGCGCCCTGATGTCGCCTTCAGGGCCGTCTTTTGTCCCTTGGGGAACCAACCATGGGCGGGGCGGCTCTGGTGTTCGGGGTGGACAGCGTCCGAAAAGACAACCATCTCATCTGCGGCCAACCCGTTCATCAGGGCCTCATATTTGGCAATAAACGCAGCCTGCTTGGCTTCATCGGCCTGTGCAGGCAGCAATTGTGGTTTCTTATACGCGAACCCCAGGCGGCGCATCAGCTTGGCGGCTCCCGACGTGCTGTAGTTTTGGTCGCACTCGGCTAGAACATAGGCACAGACCTCATCGGCATTGCGGGCAGGCTGCGCGGTGAAATGGGCTCTCACCGCCTGCTCTTGCACGACGGACAAATGACCCTGACGCTGGCTGTAGTCCTTCAGACCGAAAAACGATAGTCCCGCACCGGCAAAGGCAAATCGCCACTCCGTCAAAACTGTCGGGCCAATATCCAAAATCCGGCAAACCGTTCCGGCGTCTTCTCCTGCGTCCAAAAGAAGAAACGCGCGCGCCCGTTTCCAAACAAGGGCGTCAACTTTGCGGCGGCGGCAAAGCGCTTCAAGTGCTATGCGCTGCTCGTCGGATAAGGAGACTGTTTTGTATTGCTTGCTCATAAACTCAAAATACAGACTGAACCGCCTTTGGCCATGCGACGAAGTGAAACGCAGGCCCAAAATCGTCAGGTCAATTCAGGCGCAGGAGTATATTAAAAGAAAAGGCCCCCGCATTTCTGCGGGGGCCTTTGTGTTAACGTTAATAGCAGCGTTCATCCGCTTTTGGGCTCTTTGCCGAGGCAAAGTCCCTGCCACGGATGCAGGCTTGGGTGTGTTCCTAAATCTGCGCTTACGCGAGGATTTTGGAGACCACCCCCGCGCCAACCGTGCGGCCTCCTTCGCGGATCGCGAAGCGCAAGCCGTCTTCCATGGCGATCGGTGCGATCAGTTCAACTTCGAACTTCAGGTTGTCGCCTGGCATAACCATTTCAGTGCCCTCGGGCAGGTTCACGGTGCCAGTGACGTCCGTTGTACGGAAGTAGAACTGTGGACGGTAGTTCGCGAAGAATGGCGTGTGACGGCCGCCCTCGTCCTTGGTGAGGATGTAGGCCTCAGCTTCGAACTTGGTGTGTGGCATCACCGACTTTGGCTTACACAAAATCTGGCCGCGCTCGACGCCTTCACGATCAACACCGCGCAACAATGCGCCGATGTTGTCGCCAGCTTCACCGCGATCCAGCAGCTTGCGGAACATTTCAACGCCCGTACACGTGGTCTTTGTCGTGTCGCGGATGCCGACGATTTCGATTTCGTCGCCCACGTTGATCACGCCACGCTCAATGCGGCCCGTCACAACAGTACCACGACCCGAAATCGAGAACACGTCCTCGACCGGCATCAGGAACGGCTGGTCAATGGCGCGCTCAGGCGTCGGAATGAACGAGTCGACGGCTTCCATCAGCGCGCGGATTGACGATTCACCGATTTCAGGCATCGTGCCGTTCATCGCGTGCAGGGCAGACCCCGGGATCACTGGAATGTCGTCGCCATTGTAGTCGTACTTTGACAACAATTCACGGATTTCCATTTCAACCAGCTCAAGCAGCTCGTCGTCGTCGACCTGATCGACCTTGTTCATGTAAACGACCATCTCGGGAATGCCGACCTGGCGACCGAGCAGGATGTGCTCACGGGTCTGGGGCATTGGGCCGTCAGCCGCGTTCACAACCAGAATTGCGCCGTCCATCTGGGCGGCACCGGTGATCATGTTCTTGACGTAGTCGGCGTGACCTGGGCAATCGACGTGGGCGTAGTGACGCGCTTCTGTCTCATACTCGACGTGGGCCGTGGAGATCGTGATCCCACGGGCTTTTTCTTCTGGCGCGCCGTCAATCTGGTCATACGCTTTGAAGTCGCCAAAATACTTGGTGATCGCTGCCGTCAACGTCGTCTTGCCGTGGTCAACGTGACCAATCGTGCCGATGTTTACGTGCGGTTTATTACGTTCAAACTTTGCCTTAGCCATGATGGCCTCCTTTTAAGATATGCGCTGCGGGAGCTGAAACTGCCGCAAGAATCGGTGGGCCGCGGCGGCCGAAGCCGCCACAGCATTTATGCAAATTTTTCCTGAATCTCTTGCGAGATGTTGCTTGGAACTGGATCATAGTGATCGAACTGCATCGAGAAGTTCGCGCGGCCCGAAGACATGGAACGCAGCGTGTTGATGTAACCGAACATGTTCGCCAGCGGCACCATTGCTTCGATCGAAATCGCGACGCCGCGTGTGTCCTGACCCTGAACCTGACCCCGACGTGATGTCAGGTCACCGATGATACCACCGGTGTATTCTTCAGGCGTGATCACTTCGACCTTCATGATCGGCTCGAGCAGTTTTGCACCAGCTTTGCGCATGCCTTCGCGCATACACATACGTGCTGCAATTTCGAAAGCCATGATGGACGAGTCAACATCGTGGAACTTACCGTCAAGCAAGATCACTTTGAAGTCGATCACAGGGAAGCCAGCCAAAGGACCGTTGTCCATAACAGACAGGATGCCTTTTTCGACGCCCGGGATGTATTCCTTAGGGACGGAACCACCAACAACCTTGGATTCGAACGAATAACCTTCGCCCGGCTCTGTTGGAATGATCGCCATCTTCACTTCGCCGAACTGACCGGACCCGCCAGACTGTTTCTTGTGGGTGTAGGTGTGTTCAACTTCGTGGCCAATCGTCTCACGGTAAGCGACTTGCGGCGCACCGATATTGGCTTCGACTTTGAATTCACGACGCATACGGTCCACGAGAATGTCGAGGTGAAGTTCGCCCATACCCTTCATGATAGTCTGACCGGATTCGATATCCGTTTCGACGCGGAAGGATGGATCCTCGGCAGAGAGACGCTGGAGCGCGATGCCCATTTTCTCTTGGTCGCCTTTTGTCTTCGGCTCAATGGCGATCTCGATCACAGGATCAGGGAACGTCATTGTTTCGAGGACAACTGGATCTTGCGGGGAACACAGCGTGTCACCTGTTGTCGTGTTCTTCAGACCACCGAGCGCGATGATGTCACCAGCCCACGCTTCGCTAATTTCTTCACGGTCGTTGGAGTGCATCATCATCATACGACCAACACGCTCTTTACCACCTTTGGTGGTGTTGAGAAGGTTGTCACCCTTTTCGAGCTTACCGGAATAAATCCGTGTAAACGTCAAGGTACCCACGAAGGGGTCGTTCATGATTTTGAAAGCAAGACCAGAAAACGCCATATCATCGTCCGCACGGCGCGGGATGTTACGTGTTTCTGTCTCATCGCCCGGCTTAAAGCCCATGTAGTCAACCACGTCGAGCGGGCTCGGCAGGTAGTCTACAACAGCGTTAAGCAGCGGCTGAACGCCTTTGTTTTTGAAGGCAGAGCCACCAAGAACAGGGACGAACGACAGCGACAAGCAAGACTTGCGGATCAATGCGCGCAGAGTTTTAACGTCGGGCTCGGTGCCTTCAAGATAGGCCTCCATCGCGTCGTCGTCTTGCTCAACCGCAGCTTCGATCAGCAACTCACGGCCAACGGCCGCCTGCGCTTGCAAGCTTTCACGAATAGGCGCTTTGATCCAAGATGCACCAAGGTCTTCACCCTGCCACAACCATTCTTCCATGGTCACAAGATCAACGAGGCCTTCGAGTTCAGTTTCGGCACCGATCGGGAAGGAAACTGGAATAGCGCGCGCGCCGGTCCGGTCTGCAACCATATCAACACACTTCTGAAAGTCGGCGCCGATTTTGTCCATCTTGTTTACGAACACCATACGCGGAACTTTGTAGCGGTCAGCCTGACGCCACACAGTTTCGGTTTGTGGTTCAACGCCAGCGTTGGCGTCAAGAACAACAATCGCACCGTCAAGAACGGCCAAAGAACGTTCAACTTCAATTGTGAAGTCAACGTGGCCCGGTGTGTCGATGATGTTCATGCGGTGCTTCAGACCATCAGGTTCATCACCGTTTTCGGTGCGTTCCCAGAAAGTCGTGGTCGCAGCGGAAGTAATCGTAATACCCCGTTCCTGCTCTTGCTCCATCCAGTCCATCGTCGCAGCGCCGTCATGCACTTCGCCGATGTTGTGGGACTTGCCTGTGTAAAACAGGATGCGTTCGGAACAGGTGGTTTTACCTGCGTCGATGTGCGCAATAATACCAAAGTTGCGGTAGCGGTCGAGAGGGTAGTCGCGTGCCATATCGAGTGCTTCCTATTACCAGCGGTAGTGGCTGAACGCTTTGTTCGCGTCGGCCATTTTGTGCGTATCTTCGCGCTTTTTGACGGCTGTGCCACGGCCTTGAACCGCATCCACGAGCTCGCCGGCGAGGCGCTCTTCCATGGTCTTTTCGTTGCGCTTCTTCGCAGCTGCGATCAACCAACGAATTGCCAATGCCTCACGGCGCTCAGGGCGAACTTCGACAGGCACCTGATAGGTAGCACCACCGACGCGGCGCGAACGCACTTCGAGGTTTGGTTTGATGTTGTCCAGGCTCTCGTGGAACACTTCGAGCGGAGACTTTTTAAGTTTGTCCTCAACGCGATCAAATGCGTTGTAAACAATCCGCTCAGCGACGGATTTCTTACCGTCAACCATCAGGTTGTTCATGAATTTGGACAGAATCCGATCACCGAATTTGGCATCGGGCAGAATTTCGCGTTTTTCAGCGGCGTGACGACGTGACATGCTATCTCTTCCTTACTTCGGCTTTTTCGCGCCATACTTCGAACGACGTTGCTTACGATCCTTGACGCCTTGCGTATCGAGAACGCCGCGCAGGATGTGATAGCGAACGCCGGGAAGGTCTTTGACACGACCGCCACGGATCAGAACCACAGAGTGTTCCTGAAGGTTGTGACTTTCACCACCGATGTAGCTGATGACCTCAAAACCATTTGTCAGGCGCACTTTGGCAACCTTACGCATAGCGGAGTTCGGCTTCTTTGGTGTCGTCGTATACACACGAGTACAAACACCGCGTTTTTGCGGGTTGCCTTCGAGGTGAAGCGACTTCGAGATTTTTCTTTTAGGCTGCCGGGGTTTCCGGATCAGCTGCTGAATCGTTGGCATTGGGCTTGTGTCCCCACTTCTTACACATGTGTCGCGAACCGTTATGGTTCGCAGTTTTCAATTCTCAGCGCCTCTTGCGTCCAAAAAGCACAACAAACCCGCTGTCGTAGCCTTACCGGAGCTACGGAGCGGTTGGGTTACAGAGGATCGGACCAATAGTAGGTCGGATCTTGACCACGACGATAATGATGCCTGACCAAGGGCAAACCTAGGGCAGATGCGCGTTCTATAGGTCGACTCCATTTTGGTGTCAACAGCGTCTAACGGATGCGCAGGCCTGTTGGGGTTTTTAACGCATTTTTGCGTTCACGGTAGAGCGTGAACAGACCCGTTGCGACGACGATTCCCGCCCCGAACAATGTCCACCCGTCGGGCCATTCATCAAGCAGTACATAGCCCAGAAACAGCGCCACCAGCAGTGACGTGTAGCGGAACGGCGCGACGAAGCCGATTTCGCCAAGACGCATGGCGCCGACTGCGGAGATGTAACCAGCCATCAGGCACACCGACGCGCCACTGATCAGGAGCCAATCAAGTATTGTCAGGGCCACCCAGTGTTCGCGCATCACCAGCGATCCAACGCCAGCCATGACAGTGACGCCAAAGGCCGCCGACAGGGCCACGCGACTAGACGGAATTGTGTTGGAAAGTCTGCGTGACGCAAGATCGCGAAATGTCACGCCAATCACCGCCGCCACACCATACAGCGAATAGACGCTAAAGCCGTCCATGCCGGGGCGGATAATGATCGTGACACCAACAAACCCGATGCCAATCGCGACAAAACGGCGCCACCCAACGGGTTCCCCAAAGAAAATCGCTGCAGCCAAGGTCACAGTAAGCGGCAAGGATTGTAGAATAGCGGAGAGGTTCGCCAGCGGGATGCTGAACAAGGCCGTCAGAAAGAAGATCGTGCTGAACATTTCAGCAAATGTGCGTAAAGCCGTCAGGGCACGGTCTTTGCCGCTGGGCCTGTATCCCAGATGCCCCCAAAGCGCCGCTAGAATGAACAGCCCAACCGTGATCAAGACGCCGCGAACCACAATTTGCTGAAAGAATGGCAGGTTCGGCGCGGCGAGTTTCATCAGCGCGTCATTGACGGTGAAGGCCGTCATCGACAGCGCCATCATAAGCGCCGCGCGCATGTTGTCAGATAAGATCATGGGACGGATGTGCCACGGCTCAGCAAGGGTTACTACAACAAAGGTCGCCGCGTCATCCGAGGGGATGTTTCAGCCTTCCCTCACTGTACCGCACAATCATTGCGAAAGACTTCGTTTTCGACAATTCTGCAAAGATCGGCGAGCAACCTTTGGGGGACAGATAGATGCCAAATGTGGCTGTGATCGGATACGGGGCGATGGCAGGCTATGTCGCTGCACATTTGCGGCAAAGCGGTTGGACGCTCAGCCATTGCATCGCGCGGGCTGGGCGCGAAGACGTGGCGCGGATGCGGCTCGGCGCGGCGGTAAACGTGATCAACGATGTTGATGGGTTGGAGGCCCTGCCAGACTTGGTGGTCGACTGCGCGGGGCACGCAGGCTTGATTGAACACGGTGCACGTGTTTTGCGCAAAGGGCTGCCGCTGGTAACAGTTTCGCTCGGTGCGCTGGCGGATGACGCGATACAAGCGCAGATGACAGCCGCTGCGCAACACGGTGGCACCCAGTTGTTTCTTGCCTCTGGTGCGATTGGTGCCTTGGATGCCCTGTCCGCGGCAAAGGTCGGCGGCCTAGATGAGGTGACTTACACCGGCATCAAGCCCCCGGTCGGTTGGCGCGGCTCGCCTGCCGAAGACACCCTTGATCTGGACAATCTGGTTACGACCACGACGCATTTTGACGGCACCGCCCGAGACGCCGCACTTCGCTATCCTAAAAATGCAAACGTTGCAGCGGCGGTGGCTTTGGCCGGCATTGGCCTTGACGCCACACAGGCAAGGTTGGTCGCGGATCCGAATGCCACCGGTAACACCCACATCATCACGGCCAAAGGCGCATTTGGGTCATTCGAGTTCACAATCAAAGGTAACAGCCTGCCAGAGTCACCGCGCACGTCGGCCTTGGCAGCGATGTCCGTGGTCGATCAAATCTTACGTAAATCAGCACCAATTACGCTCTAGACGCCCAGTTTTTTTTGTACTCTGCCTTTGTCTCATAAATATCCTGAGGGAGTCCGAAGGACGGGGGCGAGCCCCCTCTTGATCGGATTGGCGCAGCCAATTCGACACCCCAACAAAAAAGGCCGCCGGAATTTCCAGCGGCCTTTTCAAATATTCACGTCAAGCTGGCTTACTCTTCGCGGTTTTCCGGTGTGTCCGCGATCATCGTGTCGAACACGTCGCCACCAATGACATCCTCGGACACAGGCTCGGGTGCTGCCAATGCGGCGGCGGCCTCTGCCTCTTCGCGACGGGCTTGAATAACCACGTTGTCACGATCAGTCGCGATCTTGGAAACCTGCTGGGTTGCCCCACCAGTACCTGCGGGGATCAGACGGCCGACGATCACGTTCTCTTTAAGACCGACCAGTTTGTCCCGCTTGCCCTGTACGGAAGCTTCCGTAAGAACGCGCGTTGTTTCCTGGAACGAGGCCGCAGAGATGAACGAACGTGTTTGCAACGACGCCTTAGTGATGCCGAGCAAGATTGGCTCACCCTGAGCAGGGCGACCCTTGCGCGCCAGTGACTTGGCATTCGCCTCGTCAAACTCGGCCTTGTCGACGTTTTCACCCTTGAGCAATGTCGTGTCACCGCTGTCAGAGATTTCCCATTTCTGGAGCATCTGACGCACGATCACCTCGATGTGTTTGTCGTTAATCTTCACACCTTGCAAACGGTACACGTCTTGGACTTCGTCGATCATGTAGTCCGCAAGCGCTTCGACACCCATGATGGCGAGGATATCATGCGGCGCTGGATTGCCGTCCATGATGTAGTCGCCTTTTTGCACGAAGTCGCCTTCCTGCACAGGGATGTGTTTGCCCTTGGGCACCATGTATTCGACTTTGATGTCCGCATCTTCCGCGGACTCAATCGCGATACGACGCTTGTTTTTGTAATCCTTGCCGAACCGAACATAACCGTCGATTTCCGCGATGATGGCGTGATCCTTGGGGCGACGTGCCTCAAACAATTCGGCCACACGTGGAAGACCACCTGTAATGTCCTTGGTCTTGGCGCCTTCACGCGGAATACGCGCAACGACGTCACCGGCTTGGATATCCTGACCGTCTTCAATGGACAGAACCGCGTCGACAGACATCGGGTAGGTCACAGGGTTGCCTGCATCGTTGCGAACAGGTTCACCATTTGAGTTCAGGATCATGATCTCGGGCTTCAGCTCGTTGCCTTTTGGCGCGGAACGCCAGTCGGTCACGATACGCTGGGTCATGCCTGTCGCATCATCGGTGTCTTCGCGAATTGCGATACCGTTGATGAGGTCGACGAACTTAACCATACCCGCCTTCTCTGCGATGATCGGCAGAGTGTAGGGATCCCATTCGAACATCTTGTCACCACGGGTAATCTTGGAACCAGCTTTGACGAACACTTTGGAACCGTAGCCAACCTTGTGGTTCGCACGCTCCTCGCCGTTCTCGTCCATGATCGCGAGGACCATATTCCGGCCCATAACTACCTGCTCACCCATCTCGTTTTCGAGGATCTGCTCGTTGCGCAACTCCACGATACCGCTGACAGATGCTTCAAGGAATGACTGCTGACCACCTTGGGCAACGCCGCCAATGTGGAACGTCCGCATTGTCAGCTGTGTACCAGGTTCACCGATGGACTGCGCGGCGATGATGCCGACAGCTTCGCCGATGTTGACCCGTGTACCGCGTGAGAGGTCACGACCATAACACATTGCGCAGACGCCGTCTTCGGCCTCACACGTCAACGGGCTGCGGATGCGCATCTTGGCGACACCAGATGTTTCGATGATATCAGCAGAGCGTTCGTCGATCAGCTCTCCGGCTTTTACCAGCACTTCTTCTGTGCCTGGCTTAAGCACGTCATCGGCAGACACACGACCAAGCACACGATCAGACAACGACGATACAACTTCACCGTCGTTTACGGCCGCTTCTGCAGTGATCGCACGTTCCGTTCCGCAATCGACCTCACGGACGATACAGTCTTGCGCAACATCAACCAGACGACGTGTGAGGTAACCGGAGTTTGCAGTCTTCAACGCCGTGTCCGACAGACCCTTACGGGCACCGTGGGTGGAGTTGAAGTATTCCAGAACTGTCAGACCTTCTTTAAAGTTCGAGATGATCGGCGTTTCGATGATTTCGCCATTCGGCTTCGCCATCAGACCGCGCATACCGCCCAGCTGTTTCATCTGCGTCACAGAACCACGCGCACCGGAGTGGGCCATCATGTAGACCGAGTTTGGCTCAGATTCGGACCCGTCGGCATTGCGCGCCGTGGTCGAAATCGTTGTCATCATCGCTTCGGTGACCTTGTCGTTGGCCTTGGACCAAGCATCCACAACTTTGTTGTACTTTTCACCCTGAGTGATCAGGCCGTCCATGTATTGCTGTTCATAGTCCTTCACCAGACCGCGGGTTTCTTCAACCAGTGGCCATTTGGTGTCGGGGATGACCATGTCGTCTTTACCGAACGAAATACCCGCTTTGAACGCTTCGCGGAAGCCCATCGTCATGATCTGGTCACAGAAGATAACGGATTCTTTTTGTCCGCAATACCGATAGACCGTGTCGATGATCTGCTGAACTTCTTTCTTACGCAAAAGACGGTTCACAAGGCTGAACGGTGCTTTGTTGTTCGTTGGCAAAAGCGCGCCAAGACGAACACGACCCGGAGTGGTTTCAAAGCGTTCAAACACTTCGTTGCCTTCGGTGTCAATCTGCGGAAGCCGCGCTTGGATTTTGGCGTGCAGGTGAACTTCACCAGCCTGCAAAGCATGCTCGACTTCTTCGATGTTGGAGAAGACCATGCCTTCGCCCTTCATGCCTTCACGTTCAATCGTCGTGTAATACAGACCGAGGATCATATCCTGGGACGGCACGATGATTGGCGCGCCGTTGGCAGGCGACAGCACGTTGTTGGTGGACATCATAAGAACGCGACATTCCAACTGCGCCTCAAGCGAGAGCGGCACGTGGACAGCCATCTGGTCACCGTCGAAGTCAGCGTTAAACGCGGAACACACGAGCGGGTGGAGCTGGATCGCCTTACCTTCGATCAGAACAGGTTCGAACGCCTGAATGCCAAGACGGTGCAACGTTGGCGCACGGTTCAGCATAACGGGGTGTTCGCGGATGACTTCATCCAGGATGTCCCAGACTTCTGGACGCTCTTTTTCGACCAGCTTTTTGGCTTGCTTCACGGTCGAAGACAGACCCTTCGCTTCGAGGCGCGAATAGATGAACGGCTTGAACAGTTCGAGCGCCATCTTTTTCGGCAAACCACACTGGTGTAGTTTGAGTTCGGGACCGGTTACGATGACCGAGCGACCAGAGAAGTCGACGCGCTTACCCAAAAGGTTTTGACGGAAGCGACCCTGCTTACCCTTCAGCATGTCAGACAGCGATTTCAACGGACGCTTATTGGCACCCGTGATCACGCGGCCACGACGGCCGTTGTCAAACAATGCGTCGACGGATTCCTGCAACATGCGCTTTTCGTTGCGCACGATGATGTCAGGTGCGCGCAGTTCGATCAAACGCTTCAGACGGTTGTTACGGTTGATCACGCGGCGATACAGATCGTTGAGGTCGGACGTCGCGAAACGGCCACCATCCAGCGGCACCAGCGGGCGCAGCTCTGGCGGGATCACGGGAACGACCGTCAGGATCATCCATTCCGGACGGTTGCCGGATTCGAGGAAGCTTTCGACAATCTTGAGACGCTTGATGATCTTCTTTGGCTTCAGCTCACCGGTAGCGACCTTCAGGTCTTCACGCAGAGAGTCAGCTTCGCCTTCAAGGTCGATCGCTGCCAGCATTTCGCGGATCGCTTCAGCACCGATGTTGGCAGTAAAGGCGTCCATGCCGTAGGCGTCCTGCGCGTCAAGGAATTCTTCCTCGGTCATCAGGGCACCGTATTGCAGGTCTGTGAGACCCGGTTCGATCACGACGTAGTTCTCAAAATACAGAATACGTTCGAGGTCGCGCAGGGTCATGTCCAGCATCAGGCCGATACGGCTTGGCAATGACTTGAGGAACCAGATGTGTGCAACCGGCGCTGCCAGTTCAATGTGGCCCATGCGTTCGCGACGCACTTTTTGCAGCGTGACTTCCACACCACATTTTTCGCAGACGACGCCGCGATATTTCATCCGCTTATATTTGCCGCACAGACATTCATAGTCTTTGATCGGTCCAAAAATACGCGCACAAAACAGGCCGTCACGTTCTGGTTTGAACGTGCGGTAGTTGATGGTTTCGGGCTTCTTGATCTCACCGAAGGACCACGACAGGATCCGTTCGGGGGAGGCCAGAGAGACCTTGATTTCGTCAAACGTTTTCGCCGGTGTGATCGGGTTAAACGGGTTGTTTGTAAGTTCCTGGTTCATATCGATACCTTTTCAGTATGGCGGGAGGGGAGAGTGGGCCGGATTTTCACCGGCCCCTGAGCTTCGGCTGTTGGCCTTACTCGTCCTCCTCCGCATCCAGGAGTTCCATGTTAAGGCCGAGGCCCCGTACTTCTTTGACAAGAACGTTGAACGATTCTGGCACGCCAGCTTCGTAGTTGTCTTCGCCTTTGACGATGCTTTCGTAGACCTTGGTACGGCCTGCGACGTCATCCGATTTCACCGTCAGCATTTCCTGCAAGGTGTAGGCGGCGCCGTAGGCTTCGAGGGCCCAAACTTCCATCTCACCAAATCGCTGACCGCCGAACTGTGCCTTACCACCCAGCGGCTGCTGTGTGACGAGGGAGTACGGACCCGTGGAACGGGCGTGGATCTTGTCGTCGACAAGGTGGTGCAGTTTCAGAAGATACTTCACACCAACAGTGACCTTACGGGAGAATTGCTCACCCGTGCGACCATCAAACAGGATCGACTGACCAGATGTGTCAAAACCAGCACGCGTCAGGCTGTCGTTCACGTCCGCTTCTTTAGCGCCGTCAAAAACAGGTGTCGCGATTGGAACGCCGTGGATAACGTTGCCAGCTGCTTCGACCAATTCGGCCTCAGTCATGTCTTTGATGCCGTCTTCATAGACGTTGTCGCCATAGGCAATTTTCATCGCTTCCCGCACAGGGGTCAAATCGCCGGAACGGCGGTAAGCACCCAAGGCTTCGTCAATTTCAATGCCCAGACCACGTGCTGCCCAACCCATGTGGGTTTCAAGGATCTGACCGACGTTCATACGCGATGGCACGCCCAGCGGGTTCAGACAGAAGTCCACCGGAGTACCGTCTTCGAGGAACGGCATGTCCTCCATTGGAACGACCTTGGAAATGACGCCTTTGTTGCCGTGACGACCAGCCATTTTATCACCGGGCTGCAGCTTACGCTTCACAGCCACGAAGACTTTGACCATCTTCATCACGCCTGGTGGCAAATCATCGCCGCGACGCACTTTCTCGACTTTGTCTTCAAAACGGGCATCGAGAAGCTTTTTGGCTGCCTCATACTGCTCGTTCAGGGCCTCAACGATTTGTGCGTCGTCTTCTTCCTTAAGGGCAATCTGCCACCAATGGCTGCGGGGCATATCATCAAGCATAGCCGCGTCGATGTTCGCGCCTGTCTTGATGCCACGTGGGCCTTTGGCGACGGTTTTGCCTTCGATCATGGACCGCAGACGGGCGTAGATGTTGCGATCAAGGATCGTCATCTCGTCGTCACGGTCACGGGCCAAACGCTCAACTTCTTCGCGTTCGATCTGGAGCGCACGTTCGTCTTTTTCAACGCCGTGGCGGTTGAACACACGAACCTCAACGACCGTACCAAAATCACCCGGCTTAACGCGCAACGATGTGTCGCGCACGTCGGATGCTTTTTCACCAAAGATGGCCCGGAGGAGTTTTTCCTCCGGTGTCATCGGGCTTTCGCCTTTTGGTGTGATCTTACCCACGAGGATATCACCCGGCTCAACTTCGGCGCCGATGTACACGATGCCCGCTTCGTCGAGGTTGCGCAGGGCTTCCTCACCGACGTTAG
Source organism: Octadecabacter arcticus 238 (assembly GCF_000155735.2). GTDB lineage: Bacteria > Pseudomonadota > Alphaproteobacteria > Rhodobacterales > Rhodobacteraceae > Octadecabacter > Octadecabacter arcticus. Next base: position 258,677 of record NC_020908.1, on the reverse strand, counting down.
GGATATCGCGTGTGATTTCTTCTGGGCCGAGCTTCGTGTCACGTGCTGCGACTTCGAATTCATCAATATGGATTGATGTAAACACGTCATCACGCGTGATCCGTTCTGAGATCAGGATCGAGTCTTCGTAGTTGTAGCCATTCCACGGCATGAACGCGACGATGACGTTCTTACCCAGCGCCAATTCACCGATGTCCGTAGATGGACCGTCGGCGATGACTTCGGCTTTCAGGACCGTATCACCAACTTTGACCAACGGACGTTGGTTGATGCAGGTGTTTTGGTTAGAACGCTGGAATTTACGCATGCGGTAGATGTCAACGCCGGGGTCGCCGATCTCTAGATCGGACGTTGCACGCACAACGATACGGGTCGCATCGACTTGGTCGATGATACCAGCACGTTTTGCCAAGATCGCAGCGCCACTATCACGTGCAACAACTTCTTCGATACCAGTACCAACCAACGGGGCCTCTGCCTGAAGCAGTGGAACCGCCTGACGCATCATGTTCGAACCCATCAAGGCACGGTTTGCGTCATCGTTTTCGAGGAACGGGATCAAGGACGCAGCAACAGAGACCAGCTGCTTTGGCGAAACGTCGATCAGGTTTACATTCTCGCTAGGCGCAAGCGTGTATTCGCCGTTCTGACGGGTCGACACCAGATCATTCACGAAACGCATGTTTTCATCAAGGTTCGCGTTGGCCTGCGCCACTGTGTGACGCATTTCTTCAGTCGCGGACATGTAGTGCACTTCGTCCGTAACGACGCCATCAGTGACAACGCGGTACGGTGTTTCGATGAAGCCATACTTGTTGACGCGCGCAAACGTTGCCAGCGAGTTGATCAGACCAATGTTCGGGCCTTCCGGTGTCTCAATCGGACACATGCGGCCGTAGTGTGTTGGGTGAACGTCACGGACTTCAAAACCGGCACGTTCGCGTGTCAGACCACCTGGCCCAAGCGCGGAAAGGCGACGCTTGTGCGTGACTTCCGAGAGCGGGTTGGTTTGGTCCATGAACTGCGACAGCTGCGAGGAGCCGAAGAATTCACGCACCGCAGCAGCGGCAGGTTTCGCGTTGATGAGGTCTTGCGGCATAACCGTGTCGATCTCAACAGATGACATGCGTTCCTTGATGGCGCGCTCCATGCGGAGCAGACCAACGCGGTACTGGTTTTCCATCAGCTCACCGACGGAACGAACACGACGGTTGCCGAGGTGGTCGATGTCGTCGATGTCGCCCTTGCCATCGCGCAGCATAACCAACGCTTTGATACAGGACACGATGTCTTCTTTGCGCAGGGTGCGAATGGTGTCTTCGGCATCCAGTGCAAGACGCATGTTCATCTTTACGCGACCAACAGCAGAGAGGTCATAGCGTTCGGAATCAAAGAACAGGCTGTCAAACAGGTTGGACGCTGCATCCACGGTTGGAGGTTCACCCGGACGCATGACGCGGTAGATGTCCATAAGCGCGGTTTCGCGGCCCATGTTTTTATCTGCCGCCATCGTGTTGCGCATGTAGGGGCCGACATTGATGTTGTCGATGTCCAGAACGGGAATAGTCTTGATGCCCGCGTCGACGAGTTCTTTCAAAGTACCGCCGATAACATCGCCAGCTTTGTCCATTTCCAGCGTCAACTCGTCACCGGCTTCGACGTAAATCGCACCAGTTTCTTCGTTGATGATGTCATTGGCCGCGAACTTGCCGAGGATCTGATCGTATGGGACGAGCAAATCTTTGACATTGCCTTCGTCGATCAGGGCCTTGACGGCACGTGGCGTGATTTTCTTGCCAGCTTCGGCAACCACTTCGCCAGTTTTGGCGTCAACCAAATCGAACAATGGGCGGGTGCCGCGCGCACGCTCAGGGAAGAATTTTGTCTTCCAGCTGTTCGCCTCCGCGTCAAAAGTGTAATCCACGTGGTCGTAATACGCGTTCATGATCATTTCTTGATCAAGGCCCAGCGCATACAGCAACGTTGTTACTGGCAGTTTACGGCGACGGTCGATGCGGCAGAACACGAGGTCCTTGGCGTCGAATTCAAAATCGAGCCATGAGCCGCGGTACGGGATGATGCGGCAAGCGAACAGCAATTTGCCCGAGCTGTGCGACTTACCTTTGTCGTGGTCAAAGAACACGCCAGGGGAGCGGTGCATCTGGGAAACGATCACACGCTCGGTACCGTTCACAACGAACGTCCCGTTTGGCGTCATCAGGGGCATGTCGCCCATGAATACGTCTTGTTCTTTGATGTCTTTAACCGACTTTGAGCCGGTATCATCGTCCATATCAAACACGATAAGACGAAGAGTAACCTTAAGCGGTGCGGCATATGTCATGTCGCGCTGCTGGCATTCTTCGACGTCATATTTCGGCTTTTCAAGCTCGTACTTAACGAACTCTAGAACGGACGTTTCATTGAAGTCCTTGATCGGGAAAACCGACTGAAAGACGCCCTTGATACCTTCGCCGTCAAGCGGCGTTTCGCTGTCGCCGGAGCGCAGGAACAGATCATAGGACGATTTCTGAACCTCGATGAGGTTCGGCATCTCGAGAACTTCGCGAATTTTACCGTAGTATTTGCGCAAGCGTTTCTGGCCGAGGAAGGATTGAGCCATGTGCGTTGTCACCTTTCAAAATCTCTATGAGCGCGTCACCGATGGGCGGCGGGGACGAACCCTGAGAACAGATCGTTTCGGCCAATTCTTGGCGCCCATCCCACTGGGTGCCTCCCGACCATTGAACCGATCTAAACAAACACTTTTCGATAAAAGCCCTTGTTAAGACGGGTTAAGCTGGACCCGCATTTTCAGCGGATCCAGCCAGATTTTGTTAATAGCAAGTTAGGGATATATGTGCCCTGCCCCGCCATTATAAGAGGGCTTAAGCCACTTCGACTTCAGCGCCAGCTGCTTCCAGCTTGCCCTTAACGTCTTCAGCTTCTTCTTTCGAAACGCCTTCTTTGATTTTGCCACCGGCTTCAACCAAGTCTTTTGCTTCTTTGAGGCCAAGACCAGTGATGCCGCGGACTTCTTTGATCACGTTGATCTTGGAAGCGCCTGGGCTCTTGAGGATGACGTCAAATTCAGTCTGTTCTTCTTCAGCAGCGCCGCCGTCAGCAGGGCCAGCCATCATAACAGCGCCACCGGCAGCTGGTTCGATGCCATACTCGTCTTTGAGGATGGTTTTCAGTTCTTGTGCTTCGAGCAGTGTCAGACCGACAATGTCTTCAGCCATTTTTTTCAGATCAGCCATTTGCTTTTCCATTCTAAGGTTGTGTTCCAACGACAGGGGGTATCCCTACGTCAGCCAATCAAGTTGCTTTAGGCAGCAGCCTTCTCGTCGATAGTCGAAAGAATGCTCGCGATGTTAGAAGCAGGCGCGCCAATGGCCCCAGCAATGTTCGAAGCAGGTGCCGCAATGCAGCCCACGATGGAAGCAATAAGCTCCTCACGCGACGGCAGTTCGGACACAGCTTTGACACCAGCGGGGTCAAGATCGATATCACCCATAGCACCACCAAGAATAACGAGCTTTTCGTTATCTTTGGCGTACCCCTGAGTAACCTTGGCCGCAGCCACAGGATCCTCAGAAAAGGTCATAACGGTCATACCATCGAGGTGCTTGGCGATGCTTGCACATGGCTTACCCTCGAGGGCAATTTTGGCGAGCTTGTTCTTGGCAACGCGTACAGAACCACCCGCTTCACGCATGCGTGCGCGCAGGTCCTGCATCTCTGCAACTGTCAGGCCTTCGTAGTGGGATACCACAACGACGCCAGAGCTTTCAAAGATTTGGCCGAGATCCTCGACCAATTGTTCTTTTTGTGCTCTATCCACAGTTTCACTCCAATATCGGGGCCAGACCTAAATCTGGTTACCCGGCTCAGTCTTACCGGATTGCTCCGGCGGTTGGGTCCATCAAACGGGACGCCCGAACCGCCAAAAGCTTTCGCCTGAGGTCAATTTGGCCTACCCGCCTCAGGCAGGAATTAACGGAGGCAAAACCCCCAACCCACCGTCTTGGACGAATGCAAAATAGCGCGTGACGAATCGCGCGCTATCAAACTGAGGTTTAATTAGTCGGGATGGGCGGGATTGTGAAGTGCCATTTTGGCCTAGAGTGGTGCGAGACCCGATTCAAAACCAAAATGGCAGGTTTGAGGGGTGATTTTGACCTTTGGCACATCAGAGCGAATGATGACCGATTACTCTACAGGAAAAATGACTCCGGACTGCTTTGATTTGTGTTCTGGTTCGACATGTATCGCAATTCGTGCGTCGCCAAACCTAGCCTTCAAGGCATTTTCGATCCGGTCACAGATTTCATGCGATCGGAACACTGATATGTCGCCGGGCACAACACGATGAAAATCAATGAAGACCACGGGTCCGGCGTGACGCGTTCGCAGATCATGCGCCTGCATTGCACCATCCGCCTCTGTCGTGATTATCTCTCGGACTGCAATCAACATTTCATCCGACACGGCCTCATCCATGAGACCGCTCAGCGACTCCTTGATCAATTTCGAACCTGACCAAAGGATGTTAATCGCGACGAATATCGCCAATAGCGGATCAAGTATCCACCATCCGGTTGCAATCGCCAGAACGATGCCGACGGCGATGCCAACCGAGCTGACGACGTCAGTAATAAGATGCTTTCCATCAGCCACCAGCGCAGGAGATTTTAACCGTCTTCCGCGCGTAATCAGTATGAAGGCCCAAAATCCATTGATTGAGGTCGCCGCAAGGTTGACCAGCAGCCCGGCGATGGGCGCGTCAAGAAAAAGGGGATGCATGAAGCCGGCATAGGCCTCTCTCAATATCAGCAGCGCGGCGACGATGATCATCACACCTTCGAGGACGGCACTGAAAAATTCTGCCTTGTGGTGGCCGTAGGGATGGTTGTCATCAGCGGGTTTGGCCGCAATACGAATTGCAATTAATGCGGCAAACGCTGTTGCGACGTTGACCGTGCTTTCCAGCGCGTCAGACAAAAGCGCGACCGAACCAGTCATCGAATAGGCAAGGGTTTTTAAACCCAGAACAGCAAAGCCAACAATGAGACTTCCAACCGCCAGCCTGGTAATTGTCATCGTTTTGTACCTCTTCGCCGTTTCATTACGCAGATAGACACGTGGGGCGGTGTTACAAATCGCGCTAAATACATGACTTGGTGATAGTAGCCGATCCATCGGCCAGTGACTGATTCAAGCCTGAATTTGTTCTTCAGGCCACAAAGGTTAGCGGCAGCAAAGTCCGCAAAGCCAAACCTTGCCCATCTTGGCAGAATTTCAATTGAAAAAGGCGCCCCAGTTGGGACGCCTTTGGTCGTTTAATTTGGACCGGTACCGGAACGCGATTGCTTTGCATTCGCTTCGTCCGGCTGGGTGTAACCGCTTGCGCGGCTATCTCCCTAGTTCCCAGTTGCGTTGTCGATGTTGACCGTTACGCTTGGGCCCATGGAAGATGTCAGTGAAATCTTCTTCATGTATGTGCCTTTTGCGCCAGCAGGCTTTGCCTTCTGGACCGCGCCGACGAATGCCAAAACGTTTTCTTCCAGCTTCGCAGCTGTGAAAGACGCTTTGCCAAGACCAGCGTGAACAACACCGGCTTTTTCAGCTTTGAACTGGACTTCGCCGCCTTTTGCAGCTTCGACAGCCGCTTTGACGTCCATCGTGACTGTGCCAACTTTAGGGTTTGGCATCAGGTTACGTGGGCCAAGAACCTTACCGAGACGACCAACGATAGGCATCATGTCAGGTGTCGCGATGCAGCGATCGAATTCGATCTTACCGCTTTGCACGATTTCCATCAGGTCTTCTGCGCCGACAATGTCAGCACCGGCAGCCGTTGCTTCATCAGCCTTATCACCGCGTGCGAACACAGCGACGCGCATGGTTTTGCCTGTGCCATTTGGCAGAGCAATTTTGCCGCGAACCATCTGGTCTGCGTGACGTGGGTCAACACCAAGAACAACTGCAATTTCAATGGTTTCATCGAACTTCGCTGTTGCGTTGCCTTTGACGAGGGCCACTGCCTCAGCGACGGTGACGAGATTTTTGCCAGCGAAGGCTTCGCGTGCGGCGGTTGTGCGTTTTCCGTGCTTTGCCATCTTACTTAACCTCGATGCCCATAGACCGAGCAGAGCCCAGAATGATTTTCATTGCGCCTTCGATATCGTTTGCGTTGAGGTCCTTCATTTTGGCCTCTGCAATCTCACGAACCTGCTTGGTCGTAACCGTGCCCACAGTGTCACGCGATGGTGTCTTGGACCCGGACTTAACCTTGGCAGCTTTCTTGAGGAAGTAGGACGCAGGTGGCGTCTTGATTTCCATCGAGAAGGATTTGTCTTGGTAGTATGTGATCACGGTTGGGCACGGCGCACCGGGCTCAAGGTCTGCAGTCTTGGCGTTGAACGCCTTACAGAATTCCATGATGTTGATACCACGTTGGCCCAATGCTGGACCGACGGGTGGGGATGGGTTGGCTTTACCAGCTGCGACTTGCAGCTTCATGGTGCCAGCGACTTTCTTAGCCATTCGGCTTCTCCTTTTCAGCGATGGGTAAAAAACCCACCCTACAATGACCCCCAAGGGTCGGCTTGCGGTGGTTCAGTGCGTACCTTGCGGTCCGCAACCTCCCACCTCTGACGCACTCAGACCTGTTTAGAGACCTGAGTGAATTCTAGTTCGACCGGTGTGGCGCGGCCAAAGATCGACACAGTCACCTTAAGGCGCTGGTTCTCTTCGTCCACTTCCTCGACCATGCCATCGAAGTCCTCGAACGGACCTTCGCTGACCTTGACCTTCTCACCGATCTCAAAGTTGATAAGCGTGCGCGGTGCATCTTGGCCTTCTTCAACGCGGCCAAGAATCTGCTGTACTTCGGCGTCGCGCATCGGCATCGGACGGCCCTGTGGCCCCAGAAAACCGGTGACGCGGTTGATGGAGTTGATCAGGTGGTAGCCATCGTCCGACATTTCCATATGGACCAGCACGTAGCCGGGCATAAAGCGACGTTCAGCCGTGACTTTCTTGCCACGACGGATTTCGATCACTTCTTCAGTCGGAACCAGCACTTCGCCGATCTGTTCTTCCAGCCCATGCTCCTCAACGGAGGCACGAATACTTTCTGCGATCTTCTTTTCGAAGTTCGACAGGACACTGACAGAGTACCACCGTTTCGCCATGTTGCTCGCCACCTTGTCGTCATGCACTGCCATTCTAAAATAGATCAGCGCAGAAATTTCAATCTGTTCGTGGCGTTTGCCACGGAAGTCCCGGAAATAAAAGCGGCGTGCAGCACGATTCGCAGCACGCCATTCCAAGAAGTTCGCGTCCATTACCGCGCAACCCCGTTCAATTCAAGGGGGCTGACTGCAAATCCGACACAGGATCAGAACGCGGTGAGTACGCCTTCGAGCCCAAAACGGATAAACATGTCTACCACCGTAAAGAACAGCGCCATAACGGTCGCCATGATCAGCACCATGATTGTGGTCAATGTGACCTCACGGCGCGACGGCCAAACGACCTTGCCGACTTCAGCACGGACTTGCTGGATAAATTGTACTGGGTTGGTTCTGGCCATGATCTATCCTTAAAGACTGGAAACGCTGACTAGGTAACTGTCTTGGAGGGGCTTTTCAACCCTTCCTGCTTGCGCTTTGGCGGCTGTAGGACTGTGACCCCGTCCATTGCTTCGATTTGCGCCATTTGTGCATCGTAAACCTGCCCCGCCCGCACCAATGTTTCTGCCGCATAAAGCCCGAAAACTTTATTGTCGGCGCTGATCGGAAACAATTTGCGCGATTTCGAGGCGAGCTGGCCAGTCTCGCCGTCTTGCGCCCACGCAAGCGTTTGGCGAACGGCGTGCGCCGACAGGCTTTGATGGACGCGGCCTTTGATCGCTCAATCCTGCCGCCAGCCTGCCACCGCAGCATGCGGCGCAGGATCAGGCGATGTGTCAGGTCGTAATCTTCTTGTCGCCAAACGTAGATGTCGCTGACACCAGTGATTGTGCGCAATTTGGTAATGTAATCGGCCCAATCAATTTTGCGCCAATCGTTGCGGGCGCGATACTGGCGCGGTTCGATGTATACGGACCCGAAAAGCACCTGACTATAGGCCGACGCCAAAAACGTCGCCGGATTGCGCACTGCCAAAAACAATTGCGGTTTGATCGGCGCCCATGCTGCGACCAATTCCGTCACGCGTTCGATTGCAAGAGGATAAATCGGTAGGCTGACACGCCCGTCCTTATCCGAAAGCGTTTCGACAAAATTCTCTTCGGAAAATACCAGCCGACTATTGCCTTTGGCCAGATACGCCAACTGCTCATGCGCCGTCCGATTCGGCAGAGGACCTTTCGACCATGACATCCCAAACATCGCAGCAATATTGCGACCGCGCTTGCGCAAAAAACCAGGTCCGTAACAGCGGATACCCGCGTCAGATCGCATGACTCTATTTTCGTAAATCACCTTCTGGAGATGCGATGACCCGGTCTTATGTGCCCCGATGTGCAAGGCAATGGACTGCGGCAGTCGGGGCAATTTCATCTCCCGTTCAGGCACGTTTGAAACGCCGCGACGACGAGTGGCTTGGCAGGGGCTAAGAGACTCGAACTCTTGACCTACGGTTTTGGAGACCGTCGCTCTACCAACTGAGCTAAACCCCTAAGCCGAGCGTTGAGATAGCGAGGGCTACAGCACTTGGCAACCGCAAACCGCGCTAGTCGTCACGCTTTAGCGGCTTGAGCGTTCTGAGGGTGCCAAACGACTGGCGAATGATCTCATCAGCGGACTTGAACCGGAAGCTGGACCCACCGCCGGGGAAGACGCTTGTGAACGGCGGCTGGACCTCTAATTCGGCGATTTGCAGGCGACTTGGGGCGGTCTTATTCTGTAAACTGGCCTCACCATTTGAATTCGATTGCAACGATGTGTTTTTAGGCATCGGCGGCGGCGTGGCCGCCTGCGCATCCGGTGCCCCCCACGGAGAGGTTTTATCTGTGCCATTGGATGGCAATGATCGCCGACTTGGCCGTTTTTTCTGGCGCGCGGCCAAAGCTTCGCGCCCTGACAACTGCGATTGCGTCGCGGATGATCTGCGCCCTGACAGCAGCTTTACCAGAGCCAAAAGCACAAGAAAGCCTGCCAAACCGCCAAGAATGATCACGGTTCCAATCGTCCTTTCAGCCGCAGCATAAATCGACGCGGCGCGATTTCCCAAGAAGGGTTCGATCACCACCAAGTCGTCAGAGCTGGGGATGTCCGTTGCGAACAGTTCTGTCCCGATCAGGCCCGCCCATTCACCGCTTTGATTTAACGTGCCATTCACCGTGACAGGGATGCGCTCACCGCTGCCCTGCGCCACCAGTTGTTGTTCCAGCAGTGCAATATTTTCGGGCGCTACCACAAGCACCGCTTTGATCTCACGACCCTGATCGTCGGCCAGCAGGACAAAGCTGCGTTCAGATCCGAGCGGATCAAAGCTGCCGCTGGCGAGAGCCATAAAATAGACCCCGGCGACATTTACCTCACCATTGGCGGAAGCATCGTTGTTGGCATCCCATTTCGAGAGGGGTGACGGATCAGGTGGGCCGTCTGCCACCTGAATTTCAGCCGCAATCGTGTTGGAAAAATAGGTCTGACAGTCCTGATTGGCGAGATAGCCCGCGCCAAGAGCAAGACCCAAATAGATCGTCCAGTTGAGCCGGAACGGAAGGAGGAGGGTTTTCAGGATCATATGTGCGTGCTCGCGGCCTCTTTCAAAGCGTCCAAATCAGCGCCGGAAATGGCGGCTTCATGGGACACTACAGCGTCAATTAGCCAATGCCACCATGCGATCTTTAGCAGGGCGGCGATTGTTGCTGTGTCAAAGCGGCTGCGCAATGGTTTGGCGGGGTTTCCGGCGACGATTGTGTAAGGTGGAATGGTTCCCGCAACGACAGATTTCGCGCCGATGATGCAGCCGTGACCGATCGACGCGCCGGGCAGGATGGTCGCCCCCTGACCGATCCAAACGTCATTGCCGATGGTGGTATCAGGCCCAGCGTCAGGCATCGACGGGCGGCTAAGTTCCATATCGAGGAAGACCGCAAAGGGAAAACTACTAAACCCGTCGTAACGGTGATTGGCCGAGGACGTGATGAACGTCACACCGTCCGCAATCTGGCAGAACTTGCCGATGGTCAGTATTTCGGGGCTTTGGGTATACAGGTACGGCGCAAGATGCGACGCCCAGTCGGTGGGTGAAACATGCGCACTGGCGTAACTGTAATCGCCGACTGTCATCCGAGGATGATCGATCGCAGTATTCAAGAACACCGTGCCTTTGTGATGGGTGCCATCTGGCAGGACCACAGGATGCAAGGTGTTCGCGTCTGGAAACGAACGTGGTGGAAGTGGGGGCATGATGCGCCTCCTTTGGTCAGTGTTGCGGTTGGAACAAAGATCAAAGTTACGAAATCATCGGTGCCTCCGTTGGTTTGCGGCAGGATAATTCGGGGTGCGGCAAAATAAAAGGCCCCCGCATTTCTGCGAGGGCCCTTTTTTGCTTCTAACCGTTAGCGTTCATCCGCTCTCGGGCACTTTGCCGGGGCAAAGCCCCTGCCACGGATGCAGGCTTGGGTGTGTTCCTAAATCTGCGCTTACGCGAGGATTTTGGAGACCACCCCCGCGCCAACCGTGCGGCCGCCTTCGCGGATCGCGAAGCGCAAGCCGTCTTCCATGGCGATCGGTGCGATCAGTTCAACTTCGAACTTCAGGTTGTCGCCTGGCATAACCATTTCAGTGCCCTCGGGCAGGTTCACGGTGCCAGTGACGTCCGTTGTACGGAAGTAGAACTGTGGACGGTAGTTCGCGAAGAATGGCGTGTGACGGCCGCCCTCGTCCTTGGTGAGGATGTAGGCCTCAGCTTCGAACTTGGTGTGTGGCATCACCGACTTTGGCTTACACAAAATCTGGCCGCGCTCGACGCCTTCACGATCAACACCGCGCAACAATGCGCCGATGTTGTCGCCAGCTTCACCGCGATCCAGCAGCTTGCGGAACATTTCAACGCCCGTACACGTGGTCTTTGTCGTGTCGCGGATGCCGACGATTTCGATTTCGTCGCCTACGTTGATCACGCCACGCTCAATGCGGCCCGTCACAACAGTACCACGACCCGAAATCGAGAACACGTCCTCGACCGGCATCAGGAACGGCTGGTCAATGGCGCGCTCAGGCGTCGGAATGAACGAGTCGACAGCTTCCATCAGCGCGCGGATTGACGATTCACCGATTTCAGGCATCGTGCCGTTCATCGCGTGCAGGGCAGACCCCGGGATCACTGGAATGTCGTCGCCATTGTAGTCGTACTTTGACAACAATTCGCGGATTTCCATTTCAACCAACTCAAGCAGCTCGTCGTCGTCGACCTGATCGACCTTGTTCATGTAGACGACCATCTCGGGAATGCCGACCTGGCGACCGAGCAGGATGTGCTCACGGGTCTGGGGCATTGGGCCGTCAGCCGCGTTCACAACCAGAATTGCGCCATCCATCTGGGCGGCACCGGTGATCATGTTCTTGACGTAGTCGGCGTGACCTGGGCAATCGACGTGGGCGTAGTGACGCGCTTCTGTCTCATACTCGACGTGGGCCGTGGAGATCGTGATCCCACGGGCTTTTTCTTCTGGCGCGCCGTCAATCTGGTCATACGCTTTGAAGTCGCCAAAATACTTGGTGATCGCTGCCGTCAACGTCGTCTTGCCGTGGTCAACGTGACCAATCGTGCCGATGTTTACGTGCGGTTTATTACGTTCAAACTTTGCCTTAGCCATGATCGAGGCGCCTTGTCATTCGGGGGCCATAGACAGCCCAGTTCAACATCGCGGGCGATGTATTGCGGAATGATCGCAAGATCAAGGGCGGCGTGCGGTTTATGGCAAACCGATTGTACCGGGTGGGTTCGTTATGGCGATCAGTTCAGCGGGCGGTTCCTGCTGCGGCGCGACCAATTCTGGATTGTCGATCAGAACATTACCTTCAAGGATCGTGTTATCGGCTTCAAGATTTTCAGGCGTGCCGCCGAACCAATCGGCATTCTTGCGCATGGTGCGTTCAATTGCGCGGGCCGCGTTGAACGACAGCCCCTCCATTTGTTCGGCTTTGCCGCGGGTAAAACCCGAACCGAGCAGCGGAATCGTACAACATGGTTCAAATACGGTGATCTGGATCAGTTCGTCATTCAGTTTTGTCTGCGTCGAATCCTCAAAGAAATTAACCGAAAAGATCAACACGGACTTGGGCGAATAGACCAGCGGGACGCCAGGATAGGCCAGCACGTAGGCTTCGACGGCAACGCCGACATGGTAATATTTATCGCCAAAAAAGCGCGCCTCGCCCAAACGGTCTTCAACGGCTGTGACCATAGCGGCCTGCCATTCCGCGTCTTCAACTGTGCGCGAAAACGGGCCTTGAAGCGGTTCATCTACCACTGCGATGTTGTGACCAAGCCGGAATGCACCAACGGGATCTGGTACATTGGCCAGATCATCTCGAACTCCACCACAGGCGGTCAGCAGCGCCAGTCCGATCAAAACCACAAAATTTCGCATATTACTTCCTTTAAATTACTTCCCTTAACTAGCGCAGCGCTACCGATCCCGCAATCAATAGCAAATCGCGCGTTGGGCATCGTACTCTGATTCGCTCAACACTGGGCGGAATTTCGCGCCTTCGGATTCTGCTGCACGTGCTGCTGCGATTCGCCCCCAAAGTGCGGGGTGTGACATCAGGTGCTCCATAATGCCCGCATCTTCACAGCTTTGCAGCGCCAGTCGCGAAAACAATGTGGCAATGGCAGATGGCGGCAAGTCTGCGTCCAGCAAGGCGGCATAGGCAAATGCATCGGCAGCTGCCTCGGCGTCTTGGGTGTCGTCGCCTTTTATAATCCGTTCGCCAACAACAGCACCAGTGCGCCACCGCGCCCCCCAAACAACAGCCCCAGCACGTCGATGCTGCCCGCTGAACGCAGGCCAATTCGTGTCGGGTCGCGGGCTTCCACGTGACCAATTTCATGGGCGAACACGGTGGCAAGTTCCTCGGGGCATTCAGTCGTGTCAATCAAGCCGCGAAAGAACACCACATACCCGCATATCCGCCGAGCAGTGCAAAGGCGCTGACGGGTCTGGATCCAGCACATAAACCGTCAACGGCGTCGAAAGGTCCAGTCCTGCGGTCAGGCGGTCTTCGATTTTTTTGCAAAATAGCCATTCAATTTCTTGGCGCGTGATGGGATCAACTGGCGATCAGCAGCAGCGCAACAAGACCCGTCACAATGTAGCCAAACCCATAAATTAGCGCAATTGCACCTGTGCGTGGTCTCGCCATAAGCCCCAATTCACCAGCAGATTTATGAATTCCAACAGCCGCGTGGCGTTCACGTTGTAGTATATCAGCCCGCCAACGAACCACGGAACGTCGACCCCATAGAGCATCCCAACACGGGTGAGTCCTATCGCGACCCATACTACACGACTCTTGTGATTATGGGTGGAATTAGTATCCACGGTGAGACAGCGGCGTTTGGGTCTGACCTGAGCAGTTTACGGAGCTGATCGAAGCCAATTCGAAAGAATGACTTTGCAAAATATCCGTGTTTTTTCCGCTTCATTTTCCCGCCTCCAATAAGCTTTGTGGCGGTTTTAGATGCCCATGCAACCGCGAGCGCAACGAGACCTAAAAGAAGCTCAAGTTTTTTGGAGATGGTCAGTCGTGTGTCTTCAAGATTGAAGCCGCGTGTCTTTGTGTCGCCAAAGAGGCTCTCAATGGCCCATCTTTTCTTGTAGGTGGCGAGGGCCCGATGTGCGGGCCGGTTAGAGACGACGATCAAAAGCTCACCCCCCTTGATGCGCTTTGCAGCAAAGCTAAACCACGTGGCCTCCCCCAAATTGTTGCCTCCAAATCGGGCATCAAAGTTGCGCTTACCGCGACAGGTGCGCAACAAGGTGCTTAGATTTTGCGTTTTCCCGTCCTGTGTGGTCACAAGTTGGTTTGCTTTGATACGGATGACAAATGGGACGTTGTTTTTATGAAGAAAATCCAACCATTGTGCTCCAATGAATTCCCGGTCCGCTAACAAGAACTTGATGGTGGAGACCTCAAACACCGACAGATAACGTTTCATCAAGGCAATGCGCTGAGCAGTATCGCTGTTCCCTGCACGCCCCAAAACGCTCCACATCAACGGAATACGGTGGCGGCGTGTGACAAGGGCTAAGACCAAGAAGTTGACATGGCGTTGGCCAATTTTCCAATTTGTTCGGTCCAAGCATAAATGCCAGGTGGGGCCAGAACCAATCATTTTAACAAGCAAGGGGGCCGCCCAATCCGAGCCAAGATCAACATGCTGGAAAAAGCGTTGTAGGCGACGGTAGGTGCTTTCAACCTTGCCATCGGTAGGAAACTCACAGGCCAGATGGCTCAAATTTACCGTCCGGGCATTCACCATTCCCATGATCAAGAGGCACATCGTTTCAAGGCGACTGTTGCTCAACTCTAAATGGGGGGATAACCTCTTCTTGCGGGTCGTCAGGGCTTTCGTGATCATCAGTGGAACCTTTTTTAGCGATAAGAGTCCGCTCCTAAATCACCTTCTGACACCCTCAACCACCCTACTGTCGTGTAGTATGATCGCGACCTCAATCGTTGCGACGCCGATCAGGTTCACGCCGCCAATGTAGAACGCCATGATCACCGAGGCGGGTTGACGACCAATACCAGCGCCGCAGCCGCGTTTTCATCCAGAAACAATAGAAGCCAAATGTTAGGATGGTCCAAATTCCGCTGATCAACGCGAGCTTGAACAGCTGGCCCCGTGTGCCCACGAATTCAGTCCGAAGACCGGTGGGGATCGAGGGGCGGGCCTGTCACGTAAACCGGTTGTCCCTTGGAAAACCACGCGGCGCCATGCGGCCAGCGCCCGCACGTTTCGCGGCCCATTCAGCCAGTTCGGTTTGCGTGCGGGTGCGTCCTGCGGGGTCAAGCCACGACAGACCATCTGCGAGCGTGAATGTCGTGGCATCCGACAATCCGCCGTCTTTGTATTTCTGCAATCGCACACCTTTGCCACGGCCCATTTCGGGCAGCTCATCCAGCGGGAACAGCAGCACTTTGCGGTTTTCGCCGACGCAGGCCACGTAATCGCCCGTCACTGTCGAACAAACCCTGGCGCGCACGTCGCCCTTGACGTTCAACACCTGTTTACCCGCACGGGTCTGCGCGATGACGTCATCTTCGGGCACAACGAACCCGTCGCCAGCGGACGACGCGACCAGCAATTTATTGCCCGCGCGGTGGATGAAGAGCGCGACAATTTCAGCCTCGTTTGGCAGGTCCACCATCAAGCGCAACGGTTCGCCCATGCCGCGCCCACCCGGAAGGGTCGATGTGCCCATCGTGTAGAAACGCCCGTTTGAACCAAAGACCAACAAACGGTCGGTGGTTTGCGCATGGAACACGAACCGCCCTTCGTCGCCGTCTTTAAATTTCAATTCGCGCGCCAGATCAATGTGGCCCGTCAACGCCCTGATCCAACCCATCTTGGAACAGACAACAGTGACAGGTTCTTTGTCGATCATCGCTTCAAGCGGCACATCTTCGACAACGCCAGCGACGGCAAATGCCGTGCGCCGCGCGCCACCTTCGGAATTGGACCCGAACAATTTGCGAGTCTCACGCAGTTGGTCTGCGATAGTTTTCCACTGCAGGTCTTCGCTGTCCAAAAGGTCTTCGAGCCCAGCGCGTTCAAGCATCAAAGCATCACGTTCTTTGACGAGTTCGATTTCTTCGAGGCGGCGCAAAGACCGCAGCCGCATGTTCAGAATGGCCTCGGCCTGCACGTCGGTCAGGCCCATCTCGGGCTCACTGACCAGCCCAGTCAGGGGCGACACGTAGTCCGCTTCGTCCATGGCACGGGCGTGGGTTTTGCCCCAATCCTCTGCCATCAGCGCCTTTTTAGGATCATTGTCATAGCGGATAATATCGATCACGCGGTCAAGGTTCAGGAAGGCGATGATAAAACCTTCGAGGACCTCAAGGCGGTGGTCGATCTTGACCATCCGGTGTGTACTGCGGCGGATCAGCACGTCGCGGCGGTGATCAAGGAAGGCGCGCAATACTTCCTTGAGCGAGCATACCTTTGGCGTCAGACCATCGATCAGAACGTTCATGTTCAAGCTAAACCGCGTTTCCAGTTCGGAATTGCGGTACAGCATGCCCATCAGAACTTCGACGTCGACGTTCTTGGATTTCGGTTCCAGTACGATGCGGATGTCTTCGGCAGATTCGTCACGCACGTCCGCAAGGATCGGGACCTTTTTAAGCTCAATAATCTCAGCCAATTTTTCAATCAGTCGTGATTTTTGCACCTGATAAGGGATTTCGGTGATGATGACCTGCCACTGGCCCCGACCGAGATCCTCGACTTCGTACTTACACCGCAGGCGGAAACCGCCCTTACCTGTGCGATAGGCTTCGGCGATGTTTTCTTTTGGTTCAACGATGACGCCGCCAGTGGGAAAGTCGGGGCCTGGGATATAATCGAGCAGGGTTTCATCCCGCGCATTCGGCGATTTGATCAGATGCAAACAGGCGCCGATCAGTTCTTCGAGGTTGTGGGGCGGGATATTCGTCGCCATGCCCACCGCGATGCCGCTTGATCCATTGGCCAAAAGGTTCGGGAACGCGGCTGGTAAGACAACAGGTTCTTCCAGCGTGCCATCATAATTTTCGCGGAAATCAACGGCGTTTTCGTTCAGCCCCTCAAGCAGTGCCTCAGCAGCGGCGGTCATCCGCGCTTCTGTATATCGCGCCGCCGCAGGGTTATCACCGTCGATATTGCCGAAGTTCCCTTGGCCATCAACCAACGGGTAGCGCACGTTAAAGTCCTGCGCCAATCGCGCCATCGCATCATAAATCGCAGCGTCACCGTGGGGGTGATAGTTGCCCATCACGTCACCAGAAATCTTGGCAGATTTTCGGAAACCTCCCTTGCTGGCGAGCTTAAGTTCGCGCATCGCATAAAGAATTCGCCGATGCACAGGTTTCAGCCCGTCGCGGGCATCAGGCAGCGCGCGGTGCATAATCGTTGACAGCGCATAGGTCAGATACCGATCACCCAGCGCACGGCGCAGCGTTTCGGTCGGGTTCATCTTGGGGTCTAGTGCGTCATCATTCATGGATCGTGTGTATCCAAGCCGCATTTGCGCGACAACGGCGAAATCAGATGCATTGTGTGAATTTTTCCCCGCAGATTTCGGATTATGCCCCTGACGGAACACCGCGGATTTGGTATAGTTGTCGCGTAAACAGTATCAGAATCTCTGGGGGTTCGCGATTATGAAACGCTATGTATGGCTAACACTCGCCCTTATGGGTTGGATCTACTACGAAATGTCGGACGGTTCGGACTTTGCGCCAAATGAACATCAGGTCGCGGCTGTCGAACTGGAAGTACCTGAAATCGTTGCCCGTGCTGACACCGCAACGCTGATGTCTGTTTCATCATCCAACACTGTCGCCCAGCCCGAGGTTTCCGATGCGGACGTTTTGCGAGCGGTCGCGCTAGTGGTGGCGCTTGATACCGTAGAGCCGGACGTTATCGCGGTGGTTGAGACCGTTGTGGAACCAGAATTGGACATCCGAGCAGTCGCCGGATCGCGCGTGAACTTGCACATGGGGCCTGGCACCGGATTTGAAGTGATCACCACGCTGGATGGCGGCACCAAGATTGAAGTGCTGGACGTTGATGCCGACGGTTGGGCGAATGTCAGCACTGTGGATCGCGGCATTGAGGGGTGGATGGCCGAACGTCTGCTGAGCGATCCAGAAACCTGATTGCCGCCGCCCCCCGCAGCGGGCATCAACTGCGCATGACACAATCCATTCTCATCACTGGCTGTTCGTCGGGCATCGGCTATGACGCAGCCCACGGGATGCGCGCCGCAGGCTGGCGCGTTTTTGCGTCGTGCCGCCAGCAGGTCGACTGTGACCGGCTCAAGGCCGAAGGGTTCGACGCGCCGCTGATTGACTACGCCGTTTCTGCCAGCATTAAGACCGGACTGGCGCAGGTGTTGGCCGCAACGGGTGGAACACTTGACGCCTTGTTCAACAACGGCGCATTTGGCACCCCCGGCGCCGTTGAAGACCTGCCGCGCGCTGCGCTGCGCGAGATTTTCGAAACGAACGTGTTCGGCGTTCATGATCTGACAATCCGCGTCATTCCCGTCATGCGCGCCCAAGGCCATGGACGGATTGTGCAAAATTCATCGGTTCTCGGGCTGGTCGCGATGCGCTGGCGTGCGGCCTACGTCGCGACAAAATTTGCGCTTGAGGGGCTAACGGACACGCTGCGGCTTGAGATGGCAGATACCAACATCAAGATCATCACGATCGAACCAGGGCCAGTGACCTCCGAGATCCGCAAAAAATCGATCCCGCACTTTGAGAAGTGGGTCGATTGGGAAAATTCACCCCGACGTGCGCAATACGAATCAGGCCTGCGGAGACGTTTGTACGAAGACAGCGGGCCAGATAAATTTGAATTGCCCGCCTCTGCGGTGACTGCAAAGCTGCTCAGGGCTGTCACACACCGTAACCCTAAGCCGCGATATTATGTCACAACCCCAACCTACCTGATGGGTTTTTTACGGCGAATCCTGACGTCACGCGGCCTGGATCGTGTGTTGCGCAGGGGCTGACCCTTCCCTTTTGCGCATCGCCTGCTACCTGTCGCATCAAAATATAAAGGAGCCGAGATGATGACTGACAATTCGTTCTTCTATATGATCATAATCGCGTGCCTTGTTGTGGCGGGTGTTCTGGCTTGGGGCTTGTCATCGTTTCAGGCAGGCGGCGACGGCAAGAAGTCAAACAAGATTATGCAGTTGCGCATCGCGGCACAATTCGTGGCCGTCATTTTAATCGTAGGCTTCGCCTATTTCCGATCCATGGGGGGCAATTGATGGTCGTTCTAAACAAGATTTACACAAAGACCGGCGACGGCGGCGAAACGGCGTTGGGTAACGGCAGCCGTGTGGCGAAACATTCAAAGCGCGTGACAGCATATGGCACGGTTGATGAAACCAATGCGACGGTTGGTCTGGCCCGACTGCACGCAAGCGATGACATGGACGCGCAATTGGCGATGATACAAAATGATCTGTTCGATCTGGGTGCGGATTTGTGCCGTCCCGACATGGAAAAAGACGCCAACGCTGAATATCCCCCGCTCCGGATGACCGATACGCAGGTTACGCGGCTCGAACATGAAATCGACGCGATGAATGATGTGCTGTCGCCCTTGCGCAGCTTTATTCTGCCCGGCGGGTCAGCATTGGCCGCACATCTGCACCTTTGCCGCACCGTTTCGCGGCGCGCCGAGCGGCTGTCAGTGGAATTGGCCACCGTGGAAACGGTGAACGCGTCAGCGGTGAAGTATTTGAATCGCCTGTCTGATTGGTTCTTCAACGCCTCACGTATTGCCAACAATGACGGCAAAGGTGATGTGTTGTGGGTTCCGGGCGCGAACCGTTAGGCCGCTATCGGCAAAAAACTTGGCGTCACATGGCGCTTACGGGTCGATTTTGTGCTGTTTTGATCATGTCAGCCACGCTACCAACTTCTAGACAATAGAATCCAACCTGGGAGAAACCACCGATGAAGGTCCTCGTACCCGTCAAACGCGTCATTGATTATAACGTGAAAGTTCGTGTCAAAGCGGACGGAACCGGTGTTGATCTGGCGAATGTTAAAATGTCGATGAATCCGTTTGACGAAATCGCTGTCGAACAAGCGATCCGTCTGAAGGAAGCTGGCAAGGCTGACGAAGTCATCGCCGTGTCTATCGGTGTTAGGCAATCCCAAGAGACCCTGCGCACTGCACTGGCAATGGGGGCTGATCGCGCGATTTTGGTCATTGCGACCGACGACGTGCACAACGACATTGAACCGCTTGCTGTTGCGAAGATTCTTAAGGGTATCATCGACGAGGAAAAGCCAGGCATCGTATTGGCCGGTAAGCAAGCGATCGACAACGACATGAATGCGACGGGCCAGATGCTGGCTGCGTTGACAGGTTGGGCGCAGGGCACATTTGCATCCGAACTTGAAGTCGATGGCGACACGGCCACAGTCACCCGCGAAGTGGACGGCGGCTTGCAGACGATCAAGCTGAAGATGCCTGCGATCATCACGGTTGATCTGCGTTTGAATGAGCCACGTTATGCATCGCTGCCCAACATCATGAAGGCCAAGAAAAAGCCGATGGATGAAAAAACACCGGGCGATTACGGCGTCGATGTGACACCGCGTCTGACCATTGTCGGAACTGCAGAACCTGAAACCCGCGCCGCTGGTATCATGGTTGGTTCAGTTGATGAGTTAATCGAGAAACTCAAAGAAGTGGGGGCTGTTTAAATGGCTGTTCTTTTAATTGCTGAAGTTGTGAATGGTGAATTGTCTGTGGATGCCACGGCAAAGGCGCTGACGGCTGCAAAGTCATTGGGTGACGTCACCGTTTTGTGCGCCGGATCCGGTTGCCAAGGTGCGGCAGCAGAGGCCGCCAAATTGGACGGCGTGTCCAAAGTTCTGTGTGTATCCGACGACGCCTATGGCCATGATTTGGCCGAACCAATGGCCGATATGATCGTATCGTTGGCGGGCGATTATTCCCACATTGTTGCGCCCTCAACCGCCGCGTCCAAGAACATCATGCCACGTGCTGCGGCGATGCTCGATGTGATGATCATTTCCGAGGTGGTTGAAGTGGTTGACGCCGACACTTTCGTGCGTCCAATCTATGCAGGCAACGCGTTGCAAACTGTAAAATCAACAGATGCGACAAAGGTCATGACGATCCGCACGGCGACGTTTGATGCCGCTGGGATGGGTGGTTCTGCAACCGTTGAAGAAATTGCAAGCGCTGGCAATTCCGGCCTGTCTGAATGGGTCGAAGACAAGGTCGCAACGTCTGATCGCCCTGAACTGACGTCCGCAGGGATCGTTGTGTCCGGTGGTCGTGGCGTTGGCTCCGAGGATGATTTCAAACTGATCGAAGGCTTGGCCGATAAACTGGGTGCTGCCGTTGGTGCGTCCCGTGCTGCGGTCGATTCCGGTTATGCCCCGAACGATTGGCAAGTTGGTCAGACCGGTAAAGTCGTTGCACCTGATCTATATGTTGCCGTTGGTATTTCCGGTGCGATCCAGCACTTGGCCGGCATGAAAGATTCTAAGGTTATCGTCGCGATCAACAAAGACGAAGAGGCTCCGATCTTTCAGGTCGCTGATTTCGGCCTCGTTGCCGACTTGTTTGATGCTGTGCCAGAGTTGACTGAAAAGCTCGGCTAGGTCGCATTAGTCTGGAATGGCTATTTAGATTGAAAGGCCCGCCAATCGGCGGGCCTTTTTTGGTTGAGGTAGATTTCAGCCAAGCGCGCGGATCAGTGGCCTGCGCAATGCTTTCGCCGCAGCCTCATGCGCTGCGACCCCTAGCATTCCCTGTGCCGCGAGCGCGTCGAGCGGGGCAAACTGCATACCGTCTAGCCTTCCGCGTTCTGCAACAACTTCGATGATATTGCTGACGTAGGGGCGCAGACCCTCGATCATTTTACGGTTCACAAACGCGGGGTGACTGGCTGAGCGAATGCCAGTGCTGACATCCTGCGGTGCCCGTGATGCAAGCCACAGCAGTATAACCGGCCCGTTGGCCTGCCCGACGAGCGATTTCATGCGCCGTGTCCAGGTCACCGCAAGCTGCTTACGGACCAGTTCAAAGCGATCACCGTCCACGGCACACAACCGCGCAATCAGATGCCCTGTGAAAGAAATCTCAGCAAAATCAATTTCAGGATAAAGCGCGATCAGTTTGTCTGTCGGAGCAATAAAGCGGTCATTGCGGCGCGGATGCACCTTGTAGAATGCATTACTAAGGCCCGTCGCGCCGGGTAACTGGATCACAGTTGCAGCCGCATCGTAACACAACGATTGGATCGCTGTGTCGTGCAAGAATGCATCTGGTCCGGCTGACTGACAGCCAAGGTTCAAACAAACCTCACCAATTTCGGTTTCGACATGGTCTGGAAACGGTTTTGGAATGTATTTTCCAAACGTCTCTGATCCGCCAAGAAAGGCAACGTAGCGGCCATCTGTTGGTCGTCGTGGTCCACGAAACGGTAGTTTCGACAGGCCATAGTTGCACGGCGTTAGGCGTAAAACGCCCCTCGGAATCATATCGGTCTTCATGGGTCCCACCCTTCTTAATTTACACTCACCACGGCCCACATTCTGCCGATTCTGTTGCTAAATCCCTAAAGTGTGCAATAGACTAAACTTGTTGCGATTTGCTGCGCTTGAGAGTGTCCCTGCGCACGCCTATGGTGACACCAAGCAACACAGGGCTGACAAAAATGGGCATTGAACGGATCGGCGTCGTGGGCGCAGGGCAGATGGGAAGCGGCATCGCGCATGTCTGCGCTTTGGCAGGCTATGACGTGTTATTAACAGACGTCAGCGAAGACGCCCTTGCCACTGCTGTTCAAAAAGTATCCGGCAACATGGACCGCCAAGTGTCCAAGGGCCTGATCACGGCAGCCGACAAAGACGAAGGCCTGCGCCGCATCGACACGACATTGAAATTGAAGGATCTTGGTCCCACCGATTTGGTGATCGAAGCCGCGACCGAACGCGAAACCGTCAAGCAGGCGATTTTCGAGGATCTGCTGCCGCATCTAACGCCAGATACGATTCTGACGTCCAATACATCATCGATTTCAATCACACGGCTTGCATCCCGTACGGACCGACCTGAAAAATTCATGGGGTTTCATTTCATGAACCCCGTCCCGATCATGCAACTGGTCGAATTGATCCGCGGCATCGCGACGGATGTGCCGACGTATGATGCCTGCAAAGGTGTGGTTGATCGGCTTGGGAAAACATCCGCCACAGCCGAAGATTTTCCGGCCTTCATCGTTAACCGCATCCTGATGCCGATGATCAACGAAGCTGTCTATGCGCTTTACGAAGGTGTCGGCGGTGTTTTATCCATTGATACATCACTGAAACTCGGCGCGAACCATCCAATGGGCCCGCTGGAACTTGCAGATTTCATCGGTCTGGACACCTGTCTGGCGATTATGAACGTGCTGCACGATGGGCTGGCGGATACCAAATACCGCCCCTGCCCGCTGCTGACAAAATACGTCGAAGCTGGCTGGTTGGGTCGTAAAACAGATCGCGGATTTTATGATTATCGCGGTGAGGTTCCGGTTCCCACGCGCTAGTTTTTCAGCGCCAAGGTGTGTTCGCGCAGCCACGCCATAAACGCCCGTGGATCATCGCCTCGTTCTGCGACTTCTTCGGGTGTGATCGGCTTGCCGATGATTGGGCTTTGCGGCTTGTCGAGGGCATGGGCGATTTCGTGGATCAACAAACCCTGACGCAGCGTCGCGCTTATCTGGTTGGCAATTTGATAGGCCCGCGAGTTGCTGCCTGGAAAAAAACACGGAACGACCGTGGCGCCAGATCGACGGATCATTTTAGCGGTAAAAACGTTCCATTCTTCTTCGATGGCGGGCCCCCACATCGTTTTGGATGATGCAACAACTCCGGACGGGAACAGCGCGATGAGCCCGCCATTGCCCAGATGTTCCATCGATTTCGCCCGCATTTCGATCATTTTTTCTTGCGCATCCACTTGGTGCACAAACGGAACCGGAATCATGTAACTCGACGCCGTTTCGTCGATTCCCGTCAACAAGGACCGCGTCAGAATGCGATAGTCATTGCGGCGGCGGCCAATCAAGTCCGCCAAAATCATGCCATCAATCAAACCATGAGGATGGTTCGCAACGAACATCACAGGACCCTTTTCGGGGATGTTTTCAAGCTGGTTTAGCGGGGTTTGGACATCTATTCCCATGACCTTCATGGTGGCAGGCCAGAACGCCTGACCGGAGGGTTGTCCACTTTTTTCAAAGGCGCGGATGCGGCGCACGATCGTAATCTTGCCGGTCATCCATTCCATTGCCTTGATAAACCAACGCTTTGTGTTGCTATCAAAGGTTTCAGAATACGTAAGGGAACGGCGATCATAGACGCGCGGCACCTCGGCCTCGTCGCGCGACGTTTGTGATCTTGTCGACATGTCGGTCAAGCGCAGTTTCCTAGCCTTTCGAGGGGCGGGACGCTAATCCCCTTCCCCGAACTTGTCGGCCACAAGTGCGTCCAGCGCATCCATGAGCTGATCGGCCTGCGGGCCTTTTGTTTCAACCTCAATAGAGGTTCCAACGGAAGCTGCCAACATCAAAAGCCCCATTATACTGTCGCCATCGGCAGACATCCCATCTCTGGATGCTTCGGCTTGGGCGTCAAATTTCTCAACGGTTTCGACAAACTTGGCAGACGCGCGCGCGTGCAACCCTTTGATATTGGTAATATTCAGGGTGCGTAGCGCCATTTTCTGCCCTTAGGTGTCCAATTCAACAGCGTGGCTGTCGATATATTTTCGTCCAGCATCCAGCGCCGCGTTCACGGCGTCGATGACGGTCTTGTTGCGCGACTTGGCGAGCTTTACGAGCATCGGAAGATTCGCACCATATAAAATGCGACGGTTCTGGAGACGACAGGCCCGTAGCGACAGGTTGGACGGCGACCCACCAAACATATCCGTCACAATCACCACGCCATCGCCGGTATCTACGGAATCGGCCGCATCGCAAATTTCATCTTGTTTGAGGCTTCGATCATCATCGGGTGCAATGGCGATGGCGTGAATTCCGGTCTGCTTGCCGACAACATGCTCTACTGCCGACAGGTACTCTGCCGCCAACCCGCCATGTGCAACAATCACAATTCCGATCAAATCCGCCACCCGTTGATCCGCCTTACGGCAGTGGACTCATCCGAGTCCGGTCCATTTCTCGATGCCGTTTAGACACCTGCCAACTTTGTTTCGCAAGGGCCAAGGCCAATTGTTCGGTTACGTAAACGGATCGGTGTTGCCCACCGGTACAGCCAAATCCAATGCTGAGATGGGATTTCCCCTCATCTCTGAAGGCGGGCAGCAGCATAAGAAGCAGATCTGCAACCTTGGCCAAGAATTTTGCAAGCCGCGCGTCCGTTTCAATATACGCCCCCACAGCAGGATCGAGGCCGGTTGATGCACGCAGCGACGAGTCCCAGTATGGATTCTTAAGAAACCGGCAATCAAACATCATATCCACCCCTTTCGGGGTTCCGCGTTTGTACGAAAACGACTGTAAGCTAATTCCGAACAGCGCAGCGCCGCGATCCCCGAACCAATCAGTCAGGTGCGCCTTAAGGTCGTGTGGCGACATGTCAGACGTATCCAGAAGAAATTCCGCTTGTTGGCGCAACGGCGTGAGCAAATCTGCTTCACGCCTGATCCCTTGAATCGCTGGTTCATCAGGGGCAAGCGGATGACGGCGACGCGTTTCGGAATAACGCCGAACAAGAGTGTCTTCCCCTGCTTCAAGGAATAGCAATTGTGCGTCGATATCTGCCCGTTGGTGCAACTGTGTCATCAAATCTGAAACGCCAGACACGGTGAAGTCACGGTTGCGAACGTCCAAACCAATCGCCAGCGGACGTGTGAGTTCACCATCCGTCAATCGCGGAATCAGCGTCAGCGGAACGTTATCAATCGCTTCGAACCCAAGGTCTTCGAGCACATTGATCGCTGTGGATCGCCCCGCACCGGACGGGCCACTTACGACGATCAGTTTTTGCGGTTTCGGAGTGTCGTTGCTCATTTCGGTCCTCGACTAGACAGGTCGTTCTGCCCGACCATGCATCATATAGTGCAGGATAACATCGGCAAAATGGGGGGTCGCGACGGTGTGAAGCAGCGCGATGTCATGTCCAAGCAGAGTGATCGTCTTGCGGACCGGCAATCGCGCGGCTTCATCGATGCCCAAATCGACAACCAGATGCAACGGTGCAGCTGGCGCAGGAACGGCATTCAGGATGCCAACGCCGCGCGCTTCGATGCGACCGGACAAGGTTGGCGGGCAACTGGCCATCAGGGTGGTCTGTATTGCCTCTAGCCATGTGATGTCATCGGCCAAAAGGGTCGCGCCAAGGGACATAAGTTTGAGCGCCAGTGTAGATTTTCCTGACCCTGACGGGCCACCAATTGCAACGGCTTTTCCGTGTATTACAACGGTGCTTGCGTGAAGTTGCAGGTGGCCTTCGGGCCCAATTTTGGGCGGCTCGGACAGCATCTAGACGGGAAGGCCAACCACAAAGCGCGCGCCAAGCGGTTCTGACCCGATGTCGGCGTCTGTCGGGCGGATATTTTCAGCCCAGATAACACCACCGTGCGCTTCGACGATCTGTTTTGAAATCGCCAGTCCAAGGCCTGAATTATCGCCAAATTGCGTTTCGGGTCGTTCGGAGTAAAAGCGTTGGAATACCTTTTGCAATGCGCCCTCCGGGATACCGGGACCAGTATCTTCGACGACGATCAGAACGCGGTTTTCGCGTTTTCGCGCCCAGACACGGATAGCATCGCCCTCTTCGCAGAACGAAATCGCATTGGATATCAGATTAACGAAAACCTGCGCCAGACGCCCTTCAAGACCCATAATTTCAATCGGATCTTTTGGCAGATCTGAGATGAAATCAACCCCCTGCTCCTTGGCTTGATTACCAAGGAATTTGGTCAGGTTGCCAAGTGTATTGATCAGATTGAACGCCTCTTCCTCTTCTTTGACCAGCTCCGAATCAAGCCGTGACGCGTTGGAAATATCGCTCACAAGGCGGTCCAGTCGCTGTACGTCATGTTCAATCACTTCAAGCATACGTTCGCGGTGATCTTCGCGCGTGACTTTACGCAGCGTGCCGACTGCGGATCGAAGCGACGCCAACGGGTTTTTGATTTCATGCGCCACATCAGCGGCAAATTGTTCATTGCCTTCGATGCGTTCAAACAGGGCCGATACCATGCCACGAATGGCGCCCGACAGACGGCCAATTTCATCTGGGCGACCTGTCAAATCAGGAATGTGAATGCGGTGTGGCGACATTTTGCGCGCGTTCCGGTCGCGTCCCAGTTCGGCGGCTTGGGCCAGTTCGGACAGCGGATGGGCAATGGTCGATGCCAAAGCAAGGCTCATGGCGATTGACACGATAATGCCAATAATAAACATCTGCAAAAGCTGTTCACGGTCACGACTAACCAATGCGTCAAGCTCACCCGGTGCGGAAACCAGCGCGATAACACCGACTGGCGTGCCGCCTTGTTGAACAACGGGCGTCAAAACTTTGAAGTAGGATCGACCTTGCGGGTCCACTTTTGTTTCAATCCATGTGCCGGTTTCGAGTGTAAAAGGCACCGCGTCCTGCAGTTCCGCCGTGAGATCAAGCGGCGCCACGTCTTGGTCGCCAGCGCCGAAAATGCTGGATAGCTTATGAAACAAACTGCTGAGCGCATTTGGAAGGAAAACACCCTGACTTTCGAGTTCAAGGCCAAGAACAGGTGCGTCCTGCGGGTTTGGATCGGACCGTTTTTGGACAAGCGTCCCGCTTGGATCGAGGAGGTACACGTCAATACCGCCGCGAAGATCAAGGTTTTCCAGCGTGATTTGCGCGTCCATACCATCGCCGCTCATGAGATTGACGGGGGCGTTGACTGGAAGTTGCGCTTCAAACACGTCCGCGATCAATTCAACTTCGTTGACCAGCGCGCTGCCGCGTTGATAGGCGAGATTGTCGCGTGCGGGGTTAAGGTAGAGCACACCTGCGACCAGAACGATCAGGCCCAACAGATTGAACGTGATGATCTTGCGTGCAAGCGGTGACTTACGCAGGTGAAAAATGCCGCGCCGTTTGCGCCGCTGTGCCGCCACACCATTCGCGGCGCGTGCCACAAAATCGTTGCCAAGCACGACCTGATCGTGTCCGTGCGCCGCGTCGCGCACAGACTTTAGATCCCTTACGTCAATCTTTGGGGCAACCGTCATGGAATGCCTACTTAATCTTCGTTGTACCGGTAGCCGATACCATAAAGCGTCTCGATCGCCGAAAATTCATCATCTGCCGTCCGCATCTTCTTGCGCAGACGTTTGATATGGCTGTCGATGGTGCGGTCGTCGACATAAACTTGATCGTCGTATGCCACATCCATCAACTGATCGCGAGACTTTACAAAACCGGGACGTTGAGCAAGCGCCTGCAAAAGCAAAAATTCGTTTACAGTTAGGGACACATCATTGCCCTTCCAGTTCACCGCATGTCGCAAAGGGTCCATCGTCAGATCGCCGCGGATCATGACTTTGGTTTCTTCAGTTTCTTCAATGATCTCCCCCGAGATCGCATCCTGACGGCGCAACAGCGCGCGAATGCGCTCAACCAACAAGCGCTGGCTAAAGGGCTTTTTGACGTAGTCATCCGCGCCCATGCGCAAACCAAGAACTTCGTCAATCTCATCGTCTTTGGATGTCAGAAAAATTACTGGCATTGATGTTTTCTGGCGCAATCGCTGCAACAAATCCATGCCATCCATGCGGGGCATCTTGATGTCAAGAACCGCCAATTCGGGCATGCGCTTGGTGAACGCATCCAGAGCCTGTTGACCATCAGCACAGGTTTCAACCTCAAAGCCTTCGGCTTCGAGTGTGATCTGTACGGATGTCAAAATATTCCGATCGTCATCGACAAGTGCGATTCGTGACATAATGCTGCCCTTTATACTGCTCGTGTTTTTCTGGCTACTTTTGCCTAATTTTTGTCACATTTAGGGGGCGCGAATCAATCAAAATTTGCAAAAGGCGGGCAATGAACATCTCTTTGTACCCCTACATACGGTAACCAATGACTAAAATGTCTCACTTATTGCATCCGCGCCTAACTTAGGTGGGCGGTTCTCCACCTTGGTGGCGCTAACGTGCAATTGATTGCGCTAACTGTGACAAAGGCGGGTGTTAACCCACAAAACCGTCATGTTAGATCGTTGTGTACGGGGCCTAAGCGCCTCTCAAACCTAGGAGCAAGACTATGGACCACGGCACGGTCAACCCATCCATGAAGCTGTCCGATCAGGACATCAATGGGCTGGGTCAGGTCTATTACAATTCCTCCGAAGACGATTTGATCGCGCAGGCGCTGGAGCGTGGCGAAGGCCAGCTAGGCAGAGGCGACACGTTGCTTGTGACCACTGGGAAATTCACTGGCCGGTCGCCGAAAGACAAACACGTCGTGCGGTCGGCCACCACAGAGGACACCATTTGGTGGGAAAATAATGCCGAGATGACCCCAGATGCGTTTGATCGTCTGTATGATGATCTGGTCGTGCACATGGGCGGCAAGGACTATTTTGTACAGGATTTGTTTGGTGGATCTGACCCAGCGCATCGTTTGGACGTGCGTGTCGTGACAGAACTGGCGTGGCACGGGTTGTTCATTCGCCACATGCTGCGCCGCCCCGAGGCGGCTGAGCTTGCGGGTTTTGCACCCGACTGGACCGTCATCAACTGCCCAAGCTTCTTTGCTGATCCGGAACGCCATGGTTGTCGGTCCGAAACGGTCATCACGATGAATTTTGATCGCAAGATGATCCTGATCGCAGGTACTGAATACGCGGGCGAAAATAAGAAATCGGTCTTCACACTGCTCAATTACCTGCTGCCAGAGCAAAATATCATGCCAATGCATTGCTCTGCCAACCACGCCAAAGACAACCCTGTCGATAGCGCCGTGTTCTTTGGATTGTCCGGCACTGGCAAGACGACGTTGTCCGCCGACCCTAATCGCACCTTGATCGGTGACGATGAACACGGTTGGTCGGATCGCGGGATTTTTAACTTTGAGGGTGGCTGTTACGCCAAGACCATCGGTCTGAACCCCGAAGCAGAGCCCGAAATTTACGCCACAACCCAGATGCCCGGCACCGTTATTGAGAATATGGTGTTCGATCCTGAGACGTTGGAGCTGGATTTCAACGACGACAGCTTGACCGCGAACATGCGCTGCGCCTACCCGCTCCACTACATTTCCAACGCCAGTGACACAGCCTTGGGCGGACATCCCAAGAACATAATCATGCTGACCTGCGATGCGTTCGGCGTGCTGCCCCCGATTGCGCGGCTGACACCGGCGCAGGCCATGTATCACTTCTTGTCCGGCTTTACGTCCAAGGTTGCTGGCACCGAGCGCGGAGTGACGGAACCTGAGCCAACGTTTTCAACCTGTTTTGGTGCGCCGTTTATGCCACGCCGCCCGGAAGTCTACGGCAATTTAATGCGCGCCAAGATCGCGAACCATGGCGCGACCTGCTGGCTCGTCAACACCGGTTGGACCGGCGGCGCCTATGGCACCGGATCGCGGATGCCGATTAAGGCAACGCGCGCTTTGTTGACGGCCGCGCTGAATGGGACGCTGGTAGAAGGGCAATTCCGCAAAGACGCAAATTTCGGCTTTGATGTGCCCGTGGCGTGCGATGGCGTGGATGCTGTCCTTCTGAATCCACGCGACACCTGGGGCGAGGCTGCTGGTCAAGCGGCGGCCTACGATACGCAAGCCACTAAACTGGTCAATATGTTCGCCAACAATTTCGCGCAATACGTCCCGTTCATTGATGATGATGTCAAAGCCTGCGCGATTGGCTAGGCTGCCAGCATGAAGAAGATGTGCCTGACACGAACGCGCAGCGCCTTTGCTCTGTACCTCGCAGCGACTTTGGCGGCGGGCATGGCTTGGGGCAACGTGGCGTCTGCGGAGGAAGACGACTTTGTCTCAACAGAGGTTGGCTTCTTTGAGGCTGGGGTGATCTGCGCACAGGCGAGCAACGTGGTGCGTGATGCGCCGGACACCTTAGCGGGCAGTACCCATGTCATTGAAGACGCGCCACCGTTTGTCAGCGAAGGACGCATCGTTCCAGCGGTGTTGGGAATCGGTTTCGGGGTTCGATCTGGCCTTGCGACCGAATTTGGTCAAGATGGTGTTTTGATGACAATCACGCACCCGCCGCTCGGCGGCAGTGGTGTTACACAACAGAGTTTTATAAGTAACATCGGATCAAGCACCGCCCCCAGTGTTACGTTTTATCAGTTTGATTATGGATATGAACTGGCCTTGGGCGAGTGGGTTATGACGGCCAGTCGGGACGGCGATACTCTTTACGAAACCACATTCACCGTCGTGTCACCCAGCGCGCTGCCGGACCTTGCGGGTGTTTGCGGCTACCTTGACCTGCTCAGCTAGCCAAACACCGCACGTCGCAGCAAATTCGCCCCCGCGAGAACAAGAACAACCAGCGTAACAGACCGAAATGCCGCCTGCGGAATGCGGTCCTGTATGCGAAATCCCAACCACACGCCCACCAGCGCGAACGGCAAAACCGTGAGCGTTAGAGGCAGTGAAGCGGCCCGCAAGACCCCTGTCTGAATATGCGAACCCGCAAGTGCGACGGCAGCCAATCCATAGATCACGCCCTGTGCCCGCATTTGTTCCTGCTTGGGCGTGTCGATCGCCGTCAGGTAGCCAACCGTTGGCGGCCCCCAAATACCGGACATGCCGCCGATGAAGCCCGCGACGCCGCCAACTGCGGCCTCAATGCGAGCAGATCGCTGCGCCAATTTGGGGTGCCATCCGGCCAATTGCAGTGCTGCAAACAGCGCGACTGGCGCGCCGATCAATCCATACAGGACACGCGCGTCAAGAACGCGGACGAGTTGCGCACTGATTACCAACATCACCAAACCACACGCAAGAAACGGACGAAATTGAACGACAGTTTGGATCGCATTGCCAATGCCCTGCCGCAGCGCCTGCCACCCGTTTGTAACCAGTGTTGGGACGATTAGCGCGGCCAGCGCCTGTTCGGGGGGCAGAACCAGCGTCAGACCCGAAATAAAGATCATCGGCATTGCAAAGCCCACGACACCCTTTACCAATCCCGCAAGCACTGCGACGGCCAGAACGAAAACGACGGAATAAAAGCTGTCTAATCCAAGAAAGTGATCCATATTGCGTGGGATACACTGCGTCGACGCTGGCCGCACGACAATTCCACCCAGTCATTTTCGTTCGTTGGATAGGTTTTTAGCGAATTATTATTGCGCCGCCACTGCGAAGGCGATATTTCTGAACCTGCACAATCAAGGATTTACCCATGCCCCGTGACGCACATGACCAGAACGCCAAATCCACGCCCGTCTTACCGGACTTGCTGGCCACAACTGCTGCGACCATCGCGCCGCTGCGTGCCTTGCTAGAGACCGCCAAAGACTGTGTGCGCGACAAAGTAATGGTCGATGGCCGTGCCTCAGGCGCGTTGGTTGAGGCGGAACAGACTGCGGCCCACGGTCTGGCGTGGCTCGCCACCTATGTCGAAGCACTGGCACAGATGCAGGTCTGGGCAGAAAAACTACTGGCGGACAGCAAATTCGGTGAGGTCGAACAACTGATCCACCAGATCGCGTTCGGCGAATACCTCTGGCAGATTTATGGCGGCATCCCGATGAATCAGGGTGAGATTTTGCGCCTGCAAGACATCGGCCTGACCCAAGACCAGATGCGCATAATGATGGAGCCGAGCGTTAAGGCGCTGACCCAGCACGCCAACACCCAAGCGGCGCGATTGCGCCTTGTCGATCTGATGCAAGAACGCAGCGCCGAAGTCACCGTTGGGGCCACCGGCCTTGACGATGAACTGGACATGATCCGCGAACAATTCCGCCGCTATGCTGTCGAAAAGGTAGAACCGTTTGCCCATGAATGGCACCTCAAGGACGAATTGATCCCGACGTCGGTGATCGATGAGCTTGCTGAAATGGGCGTGTTCGGTCTGACAATTCCAGAAGAATACGGCGGGCTTGGCCTGTCCAAAGCATCAATGTGTGTGGTTTCCGAGGAATTGTCGCGCGGCTACATTGGTGTTGGATCTCTGGGCACACGCACCGAAATTGCCGCCGAATTGATCATCGCAGGCGGCACCGAAGAGCAGAAACAAAAATGGCTTCCAGCCTTGGCGAGTGCGGAAAAACTGCCGACCGCGGTGTTCACCGAACCTAACACGGGGTCCGACCTTGGCGCGCTGCGCGCACGGGCCGTGAAAGACGGCGACGATTACCGCGTCACCGGCAACAAGACATGGATCACTCACGCATCGCGCACCCATGTGATGACGCTTCTGGCGCGCACCAATCCCGATTCGTCGGATTATAAGGGCCTGTCGATGTTCCTCGCGGAGAAGACACCAGGCGATGATGCACACCCGTTCCCGACCGAAGGCATGACCGGCGGCGAGATCGAAGTCCTCGGCTATCGCGGCATGAAAGAACACGAACTTGCGTTCGATAACTTCCACGTTAAGGGGGAGAACCTGCTTGGCGGGGAAGAAGGCAAGGGCTTCAAGCAACTTATGGAAACATTCGAGAGCGCGCGCATCCAGACGGCAGCGCGTGCCATCGGTGTGGCCTGTTCCGCCCTCGATGTGGCGATGCAATACGCGCAAGATCGCAAACAGTTCGGCAAATCCCTGATCGAATTTCCCCGCGTCGCCAACAAACTGGCGATGATGGCGGTCGAGATCATGATCGCACGCCAACTGACCTACTTTTCAGCGTTCGAAAAGGACGAAGGTCGGCGCTGCGATGTCGAAGCCGGCATGGCAAAACTTCTTGGCGCGCGCGTCGCTTGGGCGGCTGCGGACAATGCGCTGCAAATTCACGGTGGCAACGGATTTGCCTTGGAATATAAGGTCAGCCGCATCCTGTGTGACGCGCGGATCCTCAACATCTTTGAAGGGGCTGCCGAAATTCAGGCGCAGGTCATCGCCCGACGTATCTTGTGACGAAATTCGGCCAATAATAATAAATTATTGGCCCAACCCGCCTATTTAAACGGCACCAAAATGCAGGGCATTTCACGCAAGTTCGGCAAATCATCAATGACAAATTCGCCGCAATCTGAAAGCGCCGCAGCGGATGCTTCGCTTGGCGATCCATAGCCCCAAACGACTGAATAGGCACCGTCTTCGCTCACCGCCATGGCGCGAAAACTGCCCCAAGTTGGGTCTGGATTGTCAAAATATCCCGCTGCTTCCGGGGCGAGACTGATCTGTCCGGCCTCAAGCGGCGCATAGCCCTGCGGCAGGATTTCAGCATAGACTAAACAGATCGGCCCCTGTTTCAGGCACTCTTCAATGGCAATTTCGCGTGCAGCCTCAAGGGAATTCGCGCCCGTGACAAACCCGTAACCAAAGTCCTTGGTGATCGCAAAAGCCCCGAAAAACACGGTGTCAGCCAGAAAATCGGTTTCTTACGCGGTGAGCGGCCCATCCGGCAATTGCAGCCCCGACAGCCGATTCTCAACACCCGCAGGCGGGTAGGTCAGGACCTGCTGCACAGGTTCGACAAAGTCGATCTGTGTCAGCAGTGGCCCGACATCTGAAACCGAATTCGGCAGGGTGAGTGAAAGGGTTAACACAAAATCTAAAATCATTACGTCCTCCAACTATACGCCTAGACAATCACGGGTTGACGCATCCGCAAAGATTCGCCCCCCTTTTTTTGATCAAAACGGATGCATATGTTGCAGACATGCTGAAAATAATGCCCCTCCTGATACCCCTCGCCTTTCTCAACACCTGTGCTGGCGATGAGAGCATTGCAGGTTACGTCGATCCGTCGGCTGAGTATGATTTGGTCGAAATCGACGGTGAGGCGATCAATTTAAGGGCCACGATCACATTTCCTTCGGCGGGAGAGGTCGTCGGCCAAGCCCCGTACAATCGCTATTTTGCGACCCAGACAGTGCCCTACCCGTGGTTCAGCCTTGATGGGATCGGGGCGACCCGCATGGCCTGCCCAGAAATGGCGGCAGAAACTGCATTCTTTGAGGCGCTCGAAGACATGACATTATCCGAAGCGTCAGGTGACACGTTGATTCTGTCCAATTCTGATGGCCGCCAGATGGTGTTCGTGGCGCGCTAGGCCAGCCGTTTCATCGCATCAATCAACCGCTGACGGGCTTCGGGGATTGGCAAATTACCAAGCGATTTAGCGAGGTGATTGTTGAGGAAATGCCCCGTGGTACGCAGCGCCAGAACAATTTCGTTGAGATCTGCGTCGCCCTTGCCCAACAAGACATGCGGCAACGGAAGCAAACGATCCGCCCACTCGCCAGCCGCCAATCTTGACACAGCACGCCCCGTTCGCGGTGATACATAGAACAGATCGTCGTTCAGGCCGGACACAGCGCAGGCTGACAAGTCCATCCCGAACCCCATTTCATCCAGCAATGCGATCTCCCATTGCAGATAGGCCAACGGCCAGACGTCGTTTTGGCCCAACAGGTCCAGCAATTGGATAGTGCGGGCATAAAGCTGTGCGTGGGCTTCGCGATCTGGCAACAGAAATGACAAAAGCCCAGTCACTGCGTTCAGCCCTGCCAGCGCCAGTCGATCCTGCATGACTTGGGCTGTGCGACTGCGGATGGGTTCAACAGTAAAGCTGCCAAGGTGATCTTCAAGCCGCGCTTTCCACGTCACATCCAGTTGCGCACCCGGTTGCAGCGTTGGCGCGATCTTACGGCTGGTGCCGCCACGCACGATGCCAGCGGTCAGGCCGCGCGACGGGGTAAACACCTCAATAATAGCGGAGCTTTCGCCGTGTTTGCGGACCCGTATCAAAGCCCCTTCATCGCGCCATTCAATCATCTGTATAGTCTAGGCGAGAGCCGATCTTAGGCAAGCGAAGGATCGTCTAGCAAATGACGGCCATCACGGTCTTCAACCTCAAGTACCCAGATGTCGGGATCAAATCCAGCTTGTTTGCTCAGGGATGAGTCAACGTCTGCCTCAGGCCCTTCGGCAAAAACGACCCATTCACGTTCCCCTGACATCATGTCAAACTGGCGCTGGAAGGCCTTTGCCTGCCCGTCGAGCGTGTTGAGTTTAACCAACACGGACCCCGCCGTTTTGTCGCCCTTACGGGTCACAAACACGGGGATTTCAACAAGTCGCAACCGCGTCAAATAGGCGGACACCCAGAATTCGCTCGTCAGGCGTGCGCTCACAGGTCGCACCAAAATTTAGGAATTTTGGTCAGGCCCGTCATTCGTTTCCGTCTTTGAAATTAAGACCCATTTCGGAATACCGATCAGAATCTTCGAGCCAGTTTGGACGCACTTTAACCTGTATAAACAGATGAACTTTGCGGCCCAGAAATTCCACCAATTCCGCACGGGCAGCTTGGCCGACTGACTTGATCGTTTCACCACGGTTGCCGAGCACGATGCCCTTGTGACCATCACGCATGACATAGACCAACTGGTCGACCTTGCAGGACCCGTCTTTGCGCTCTTCCCAATTTTCTGTCTCAACAGTGAGTTGATACGGCAATTCCTGATGCAGGCGCAGCGTCAGCTTTTCGCGGGTGATTTCAGCAGCGATCATGCGCAGGGGCAGATCGGCGATTTGATCTTCGGGGTACAACCACGGCTCGACGGGCATCCGCTCAGCCAGCCAAGTGCGCAAAG
Organism: Octadecabacter arcticus 238; assembly: GCF_000155735.2. Classification (GTDB taxonomy): domain Bacteria; phylum Pseudomonadota; class Alphaproteobacteria; order Rhodobacterales; family Rhodobacteraceae; genus Octadecabacter; species Octadecabacter arcticus. Next base: position 222,117 of record NC_020908.1, on the reverse strand, counting down.
TTCCAGCGCCGTGGCCCTTTTCGGCAGAAATCAGGAACGTTTCGGCAAACGCGAAGCGTTCGTTCATTTCTTTCGTCAGGCCGAGCAAAACCGGCGCTTCGACGCGGTCGATCTTGTTGATTGCCAGCGCGATTGTGCGGCCTTTGCCAACATCGCCCAAGCGTTCCAAAATCGCCTCGACACCCTTTGTGATACCACGGTGCGCTTCGATCATCAGCACGACCACGTCAGCGTCAGAAACCCCGCTCCATGCGGCGGCGACCATTGCGCGGTCCAGACGGCGTTTGGGCTGAAACAGGCCGGGCGTGTCAACGAACACGATCTGACTGTCGCCTTCAATCGCAACGCCGCGGATACGGGCGCGCGTTGTCTGAACCTTGTGGGTGACGATGGATACTTTTGCGCCAACCATACGGTTCAACAAAGTCGATTTACCCGCGTTGGGTTCACCGATCAGGGCGACAAATCCGGCGCGTTGCACCGCTACGTCCGGGGTGATTGATTGGGTGTCTGGGGTGCCTTCGGTCACGTCGTCTCTCCTTGTACGCGGTCCAATAGGGACTTGGCGGCGGCTTGTTCGGCTTGGCGTTTGCTGGGCGCTGTCGCCGTGTCAGTGGCCCCTGAATGCAGACGCACTTCTATGGTAAATATCGGCGCGTGATCGGGGCCGGACCGTGCCGTTTCGATATAGCTGGGTGGCGGTTCGCCTTGCCCTTGGGCCCATTCTTGCAGGGCCGTCTTGGGATCACGCGCGTCTTCTTCAACGTTTGAAATCCGGTCGCCCCAAAGGGCGACAACCCGTTCGCGGGCAACGTCAAATCCGGCGTCGATATAAACTGCGGCAATCACCGCTTCCATTGCGTCAGCCAAGAGCGCTTCCTTGCGCCGCCCGCCTGTCAGCATCTCGGATCGACCAAGCTTCAACACGGCACCAAGGTCAATCTGACGGGCCACATCCGCACAAGTTTCTTTACGCACAAGCGCGTTGAAACGTGGGGCCAACAGGCCTTCGGGGGCATTTACGTCAGCCTGCAACAGGGCCTCTGACATGACCAAACCCAAGACGCGATCGCCCAGAAATTCGAGCCGCTGATTGTCATCACGATTGGGCGTCGACATGGATGAATGGGTCACCGCGCGGATGAGGTGTTCAGGCTTGGCGAAGGTGTGGCCAATCCGGTCTTGAAAGTCGCGAAGTGCGCCAGACAGTTTCATGAAATGCTCATTCAACTGCCTTGAAATAACGGTCCGACCGCCATGTCCAGAACGCCAGAAGTGAGCGGCCCGAGGATGAGAACATGATCCGATCAGCCCGCCCGACGATGTCTTCGAATGGCACGAAACCAACCCCGCCTGTGATCTGCGGCACGCGGCTGTCAGATGAATTGTCGCGGTTGTCGCCCATGAAGAAATACTGGCCTTCAGGGACGGTAAAGATACCGGTCGTATCAAGATCACGATTGCCGATATTCAGCACCGTGTATTCCACGCCGTTGGGCAGTGTTTCCACGAAGCGTTGCTTGAGACATTCAGCGCCAAGACCCACGGCACCATTTGCACAGCGCGGAGGATTACCTGAGCTGCCTTGATATTCCATCGTTTCGCTGAACAGACCCGCATCAGATTGCGCAACGGCAGTGCCGTTCAGCAAGATGATACCGTTTTGCATCTGAATCGTATCGCCCGGTAAGCCGATCACGCGTTTGATAAAATCGCGGCCCGTGACAGGGTGGCGGAACACAACGACATCGCCGCGCTCCGGCTCTGAGCCGAACAGACGATCATTGCTGCCCTTGAAGACGCCGCAGAAGTCTTCGGCGTCAACATTAATTCCGAAACGCGGGATGACGATGGAGGGGCAGGACGCGTAGGAATAACCGTAAGCCATTTTGTTGACGAACAGGAAATCACCGATCAACAGCGTTTCTTTCATCGATCCAGACGGAATCCAGAATGGTTGGAACAGCAACGTCCGAAAAACTCCTGCGATTAGCAGGGCGTAAACCACTGTTTTAACGGTCTCTTTAATGGATGCCCACACAGGTCGTCCCTCGCGTCATAAGGTCAATAAAAGTTGGGGCTATGTGCGCGTCAGGTCGCGTCAAGTCAACCCGCAGTATCCTTATTGATAAGGGGTCTGGCTTCGATGACGACAAACGCCTGCGCCCAAGGATGATCGTCGGTTAGGGTCACGTGAATGATCGCCTCGTGACCTGCGGGGGTCATGTCGGTCAGCCGCTGCGCAGCCCAACCCGTGACCGCCATCACCGGCTGCCCTGTCCGAAGGTTCGTCACGGCCATGTCTTTCCACGCGATTCCCATGCGCAGACCCGTGCCGAGGGCCTTGGAGCAGGCTTCTTTGGCGGCCCAGCGTTTGGCGTAGGTACCTGCGACGTCTTTGCGATTTTCTGCTTTGCGTTGTTCGATATCAGTGAACACGCGGTTGCGAAAACGATCCCCGAACCGATCCAGAGTGCCTTGAATTCGTTCGATATTCGCGAGGTCCGTGCCAATACCAAGGATCATGGGTTCAGCCTTGTTCTGTGAAGATCACTCATTTCCCAAGGCCTGCTTGACGGTGACGGCACCGGTGGCTTGGTTCACCGTGATCGACACCAGTGCGGGGTTTTGAAAGCTCTGTTCTGGCAGATAAATGGTCGCGGGAACCTCAAACGTCAGGCCCCTTGCAGGGTCATAACGAGCCTCTAAGCCATTGAAATCTATGTTAGCATATCCAATACTTTCGTTGAGCCCCACTACGGTGCAGACCCGACTGCCGAGTTCATCATAGGGGGGATGCAGGATCCGCAGATAGAATGCACCAGCGGCGGGTTCTATGACGTCCAAAAGGGCGACGCGCACCGCGCCATTGGCGAAGGTCGCGGTGTTGTCGTCCCACGGTTCAACAATGGCATCAGCGCGAGCCTCCCAGTCGCATGGAAAGGCGGTTTGCGCTGCTGCTGGAGCAGCCAAAAATCCTGATATCATCAATGAAATAAGGCGCATGGGATTCAATCGTTCGTTTCTATGTCATAGACCTTGATCGCTTCCGGCCCGCCGCACAAGGCCACAAGTCGGGCACCAAGGGCTTGGTGGCGTGGATCATGGGCGTAACGGGCAAGGGCTGCGCGGTCTGTAAACGTGGCGTGATAACCGTAGGGCGATTCAGGTGATTTACCCTCGAGATCGACGTTGCGACCGTGCTGAAAGGCGGTGAAACCTTCGATCTTATCGACCAAGTTCTCGAGGTCCTGCATGACCTCTGCAAGGGCGGTTAGATCGGTGGTTTCGATCAGGGACAGATAGACAGCGTGAAGGATCATTTGGAGCCTTTCGAGGCAATTTTAACGGTTTTGTACCAAACTATTGGCCCCTATTGCATGGTCTGTACAAAAATATTCGGGGCAGAGCGCCTGCCCTATTCATCCTAAATTACGCCCGCGCCTCATCCATGAGGCGACGCATCTCGGCGATTGCAGGTTGCAGGCCGCGGAAGATGGATTCGCCAATCAGAAAATGCCCGATGTTGAGTTCCATAACTTCGGGAAAGGCCGCGACGGGTTTGACTGTTTCATATGTCAACCCATGGCCTGCGTGGACTTCGAGTCCGAGCGATTGCGCGAGGCCGGCCATGTCGCGCATTTTTTCGAGTTCAGCGTCGCGGGTTTTCAAATCGTCCTCTGCGTCGCACCCACCGGCGCGCCATTTAGCATCAGCATCGCAATAGGCACCGGTGTGCAATTCGATAATTTGCGCGCCAATGCGATGGGCGGCTTCGATTTGGCGTTGATCAGCCGCGATGAAAATGGACACGCGGCAACCGGCATCGCGCAGGGGGGCGATGAAATGGGCCAGATGGTTTTCTTCGCGCGCGACCTCAAGCCCGCCCTCTGTGGTGCGTTCTTCGCGTTTTTCGGGGACGATGCAGACGGCGTGGGGTTTGTGGCGCAAGGCTATCTTTTGCATTTCGGCGGTGGCAGCCATTTCGAAATTCAGTGGGATGGTAAGTGCGTCCATCAAGGCGTCGATATCCGCGTCGCCGATGTGTCGGCGATCTTCGCGCAGGTGCGCGGTGATGCCGTCAGCGCCAGCGTCTTGCGCCAATATCGCGGCCCGCGCCGGATCAGGGGTGTCGCCGCCGCGCGCATTGCGCACTGTTGCCACATGGTCGATGTTCACACCTAAACGTAATTTGGACATAACATGCTCCTCCTACTGGCATTACACTAGCGCAGGATTTACTCCGCGTCAGCCGGATTCTTTAGCTGGCTCAGTTTCGCGCGCAACGCCTTGCGACGGCTGTTTTGATAGGCGCGGATTATCGGCACGCAAACATAGTAGGTGATGGTCGCAGCGATGATGCCGGGAAGGATGCCGCCCACAAGATAGGGATAGAAAACTTCGGTGTTGAAGTCTAACAGCCCGTGCCAGTCCGCCCGTTCATCTGTGAACATTGCATTGAAATTGTGCAATAAATCACCGCCTGCGTTGCTGAACTGGCAGCCGATGTTGCAAAAATCGGGGTCGCGCGGCCCTTTTAATAGGGAGTGGTTAAGGGGCGTGCCAAGCAGCCAGTGCCCGGTTGCCAGCGCGGAATAGGCGATGGGGATATAGGTCAGCGGGTTGCCAAAAAATGTCCCCATCAAGGAGGCGAGGATGTTGCCGCGCATGACCATCGCAATAAAGGCCGCAATAACGAAATGGAGGCCGTAGAAGGGCGTGAAGGATGTGAAAACACCCGCCCAAATGCCGCGCGATATCTTTTCAGGAGTGTCAGGCAGACGGCGCACACGGTGTTTGACGTATTGCGCTGCACGGCCCCAGCCACCGCGTGGCCAGATCAGTTCCAGCAGCACACGCCAAAGCGGTCGCCTGTCTCTGCGTCTGAAGACCACCTGATTCCCTTACTTCCACTGCGGGCCTGCGCCCGTTACCCTTGACGTTCGATCTGCCCTGCACGGCCAGGATCGCGGTGCCGCTCAATTGCGGCGACATGACTGTCAGCTTCAAGCGCGGTCATTATGATGTGCATATGTTCTACATCGCGCAGGTCAACCTCGATCAACAACCGGAAGTAGTCTGGTTTGCGATCAATGAACACCAAGTCGGAGATGTTGGCGCCCTTTTCCCCGATAAGTGTGCAAATTCCGCCCAAAACGCCCGCGTCATTTGTAATCGTCATTTTTAACGTGATTGTATTGGTCGGCGAATGAGTGCCCTCGTGCCAGTGCAGGTCGATCCACCGGTCGGGCTGGTCTTCGTAATCCACCAAGACGCTGCAATCGATGGCGTGGACGACAACGCCTTGACCACGATAAGTGATTCCGACGATCCGTTCACCAGGGACCGGCTGGCAACATTGGGCACGTCGATGGGACTGATCCACCTCAAGTCCGACGACGGCGCGGCGGGATTCGATTTCATGGCCGACTGATTTGACGAGCTCGGGGTGGATTGCTGAGACAACTTCGCGCGATGTGATTTCCGCTGATCCGACCCGTTCAAGAAGGTCATTCAGATCGCTTAGGCCGAGAGATTTGGCGGCCGTTTTGAGCGCCTTGTCCGTGGCTTTCTTATCGATATGTTCAAACGCGACGCGGACGAGTTCGCGGCCCAGCCGGATAAAGCGTTCGCGATCTTCTTCGCGCAGCGCCTTACGAATCGCGGTTTTGGCGCGGCCTGTGACGGCGATGTCGATCCATGTGGCTTGAGGGGTCTGACCCTCGGCGGTAATGACGTCAACGGATTGGCCGTTTTTCACGCGGGTCCAAAGTGGCACGCGCATTCCGTCGATTTTGGCCCCAACGCAAGCGTGGCCGATTCGGGTGTGAATGGCGTAGGCGAAATCGATCGGGGTGGCGCCGCGTGGTAACTTTATGACATCACCCTTAGGGGTGAAGCAGAACACCTGATCCTGATACATTTCCAGTTTGACCATATCGAGGAATTCGTCGTGATCATGGTCTTCGTCGAGGCGTTCGGTCAGTTGCGCGATCCAGCGGGCAGGATCGACAGCAAAGCGGTTTTCGACGCGTATGCCGTCACGATAAGACCAGTGCGCGGCGACCCCTGCTTCGGCGACTTCGTGCATTTCGACGGTGCGAATCTGGACTTCGACGCGCTTGCCGTCACGCCCCGACACGGTGGTGTGAAGGGACCGGTAGCCGTTGGTTTTCGCCTGACTGATGTAGTCTTTGAACCGGCCCGGAACGGCGGCCCAGCGTTGGTGGATCGCACCGAGCGCGGCGTAACAATCCGCTTCGGTCTGGGTGATGACCCGAAAGCCGTAGATGTCGGACAGCCGCGAGAACCCCTGATCCTTTTCCTGCATCTTGCGCCAGATCGAATAGGGCTTTTTGGCGCGGCCATAGATGTTGACGGCAAGGCCCGCCTTGTCCATTTCAAGTTCCATATCCGTTTGGATTTTTTCGATCACGTCGCCGGTTTCCCGTTGCAGCGTGATAAAACGGCGGATGATGGAATTGCGCCCTTCGGGGTTGAGGACGCGAAACGCGAGGTCTTCGAGTTCTTCGCGCATCCATTGCATACCCATACGACCTGCGAGGGGCGCATAGATATCCATGGTTTCACGGGCTTTTTGGGCCTGCTTTTCGTCGCGCATGGATTTGATCGTGCGCATGTTGTGCAGGCGGTCCGCCAGCTTCACCAACGTCACCCGCAGATCGCGCGAGGTGGCCATGAACAGTTTGCGGAAATTTTCGGCCTGCTTGGTTTCTGACGAGTTCAGTTGCAGGTTCGTCAGCTTAGTGACGCCATCCACAAGTTCGGCAATCTCGTGTCCAAAGCGTTTTTCAACCTGTGCGTAGGTGGCTTTGGTGTCTTCGATTGTGTCGTGCAGCAGGGCTGTTATGAGGGTCGCATCATCCATCTGCTGTTCGGCCAGAATTCCGGCAACAGCGACAGGGTGGGAGAAATAGGGTTCACCGGAATGGCGAAACTGGCCTTCGTGCATTTCAGCCCCGAAGACGAAAGCATCGGCAATCAAGTTCGCATTCGTCTTAGGATTGTAAGTGCGGACCAGCACGATCAGATCGTCGGATGTGATCGTGCTGGTCATGGTGTTCGAGCCACCTACGTTAAGGCCTTATTTTTGACCTTGGGCTTCCATTAATGCGCGGAGCAGTTTTTCTTCGGACAGATCGTCTTCAGCGGGCTTGTCTGCCTCAGCAGAGCCGCCGCCCATCAGAAGCGCCATAGAGTCTTCTTCGGGTTCGTCGACTTCGATCTGGGTCTGGTTGGCTTCGATCATGCGTTCGCGCAGATCGGCGACTGTTTGGGTTTCTTCCGCAATCTCACGCAGGGACACGACAGGGTTTTTGTCGTTGTCGCGCGGAACGGTCAACGCACTACCCGCAGAGATTTCACGCGCCCGGTGAGCAGCGAGCATCACCAGCTCAAAACGGTTCGGAACCTTGTCAACGCAGTCTTCAACGGTCACGCGGGCCATGGGGGCACTCCTGTCAGTCAGTAAATAGGTAAGTCAGAACGCGCTATCTAGTCTCTTGACAGGTATAAGACAACCCGATTCGATCCAGTGATTTAAGGGGTCAAATCGCCTTAATGTCGGCGCGGTTAGATGCGGGCAAACGAGCCAGCATTTCGGTGACATTTTGCCCGATCAGAGGATGCACCCAGTTGGGGGCGACGTCGGCAAGCGGCACCAAGACAAAAGCGCGATCTTGCAGGCGCGGATGCGGCAGGATCAGCGTATCTGGCGTTTCGGTCTTCTGGCGATCAAGCGGCAGTGCGCGCCAGTGGGTTTGAACGGCCGAATCAGGTAAAATTGTGCCGCCACAGGCAATGAGGTCCAGATCGAGGGTACGTTGACCCCAGCGCAAGCGGCGTTCTCGGCCAAAATCCGCCTCTATTTTGTGCAGCGTTGAGAGGATGTCTTCTGGGGGCAGCGCGCTACGAAATACGCAAGCTGCGTTGACAAAATCAGGGCCGGTACCAGCTGGAAAACTGGGTGTTTCGTAGAGGTTACTTACCATGAGGTCGCTGAATTCCGCTTGCAACATAGCGATGGCGGCACGGACAGTTGCACACGGATCACCAGCATGCGAAAACGCATTGCCACCAATTGCAACCAAGATCATATCGAAAGATATGTCGAGACTATCTTTCAACATAGTACACTTGCCCCACGATTGTTGTTGTTTTACGCGCCAACACTCGTTGCATAAATTTCAACATGTATTGTGTAAATTGCATCGGGTGTGCCCGATTAAAAGGATTAAATGTAATGTTTTACCGTGACGAGAAGCTCGCATTATTTATCGACGGGTCAAATTTGTATGCGGCCGCCAAAGCTTTGGGCTTCGATATCGACTACAAGTTGTTGCGCTCCGAGTTTATGCGCCGAGGCAAAATGCTGCGTGCGTTCTATTACACCGCCCTGCTTGAAAATGATGAATACTCGCCGATCCGCCCGCTGGTTGATTGGCTGAACTACAACGGCTTCACGATGGTCACAAAGCCCGCCAAGGAGTTCACGGACTCCATGGGACGGCGCAAGATCAAGGGAAACATGGACATTGAATTGGCCGTGGATGCATTGGAGTTGGCACCGCACGTCGATCACATCGTGATTTTTTCCGGCGACGGTGATTTCCGCCCACTGGTCGAGTCGTTGCAGCGAAAAGGCGTGCGGGTGTCTGTTGTGTCGACCATTCGCAGCCAGCCGCCGATGATTGCCGATGAACTGCGCCGCCAATGCGACAATTTCATTGAGCTTGATGAGTTGCGCGACGTCATCGGTCGCCCGACCCGCGAAGCGCCGCGCGAGCCAAATGCGTCTGTCCCAGACCCAGAGATGGTCGACGAGTAATATTTATGCAGCGGGCGTCCTAATCGGGCGCCCGTTTCACGTCGCTGGCACTGGACCATAGTCGCGCCGGCGCATACGTTGATGGGCAACGGAGATTTGCCCATGTCCAAGCCACCACTCACACTTTATCTGGCAGCCCCGCGCGGGTTTTGCGCTGGCGTGGATCGCGCCATCAAGATCGTTGAATTGGCGCTGGAAAAGTGGGGCGCGCCGATCTACGTGCGCCACGAAATCGTGCACAACAAATTCGTCGTAGATGACTTGCGCGGCAAGGGTGCGGTGTTTGTCGAAGAGCTGGAAGACTGCCCCGACGATCGGCCGGTGATCTTTTCCGCCCACGGCGTGCCCAAAGCCGTGCCAGCGGCAGCCGCGGCGCGCGAAATGATCTTTGTGGATGCCACCTGCCCGCTGGTGTCCAAGGTCCATATCGAGGCCCAGCGCCATAACGATAACGGGTTACAGATGATCATGATCGGCCATGCGGGCCACCCCGAAACAGTCGGAACTATGGGGCAATTGCCAGACGGTGAAGTGTTGTTGGTGGAAACGGTTGCTGACGTGGCGCACGTTGTGGTGCGCGACCCAGCGCAGTTGGCTTTTGTGACGCAGACGACCCTGTCGGTCGATGATACGGCGGACATCGTCACAGCCCTGAACGCGCGGTTCCCGATGATCGTCGGGCCGCACAAAGAAGACATCTGTTACGCCACCACAAATCGCCAAGAAGCGGTCAAAGCGATGGCACCCTTGGTGGATGCCATGCTTGTTGTTGGCGCGCCCAATTCATCTAATTCGCAACGTCTGGTCGAGGTTGGACGCAAAGCAGGTTGTGCCTACAGCCAGTTGGTAATGCGCGGTGCGGACATTGACTGGCGCAGTCTGGACGGCATCAAAAGCGTTGGGATCACAGCGGGTGCTTCGGCCCCTGAAGTCCTGATCAACGAGGTGATCGACGCGTTCAAGGCCCGTTATGAGGTTACAGTTGAACAGGTCGAAACAGCAGTCGAAAACGTCGAATTCAAGGTGCCGCGCGTGCTGCGGGAAACGGCGTGACGATCTCAAAAATCCCCAAATCAGCACTGATCCTAAGCCTTGCAGGACTGTTGCCGTTCGTTTGGGGTGTTGTGACGATCTACAGCCCTGCACTAATGCAAGTGACATCCAGCTGGATCGGACCGCGGTTTAACGGGCCCTACATCGGTCTGGCCTACGGCACCGTAATTTTGTCGTTCATGTCCGGTGTGTTGTGGGGCTTTGCGACCAAAGCGACGGGCGGTCAGGCTGCAACGGGATATGTTTTGTCGGTTTTGCCAGCGCTTTGGGCGTTTGCAATGGTTGGTGGCGGGCCTGCGTCGGCAGGAATGAACCTGATCGCAGGTTTCGCCGCTGTTCTGGTTCTGGATTTCGCATTCTGGCACTGGCGCCTCGCGCCGCGCTGGTGGATGGCGCTACGGGTGCCGGTAACTGGGATTGTGGTGATTTGTTTGCTTCCGGTGGTGCTGTGAGCATCGATGCGAAAACCATCGCATTCTACGACACCGCCGCACAGCGATATGCGGACCTCACGGGTCATGGGCACGCAAATAAGGCGTTGAAAGCCTTTATGGCGCTGTTGCCCGTTGGGGCCGAGGTTCTAGATCTCGGCTGTGGGCCAGCCCGCGCGTCGGTTCATATGCGCGACGCGGGGTTTCGCCCTGATCCGGTCGATGCGTCGGTCGGAATGGTGACGCTAGCAAACGCGGCGCACCAGATCGGCGCGCGGCTGCTGACGTTCGATGAGATCGATATGGTGGCCGCCTACGACGGTGTTTGGGCCAATTTCTCGCTGCTCCACGCACCCGCACAAGATTTGCCACGCCATCTGCGGGCCATTGCCACGGCACTGCGCGACGGCGGTGTCTTGCATATCGCGATGAAGGTCGGCACAGGCACACAACGTGACGGCATCGACCGGCTTTATAGCTATGTATCGGTCGCTGAATTGGACACTCTTTTAACACAGGCAGGATTTGACGTGATCGCAACACAAGAAGGCCGAGAAGTCGGCTGCGCAGGGACGAACGATCCATTTGTGGCCATGCAGGCGCGTAAACATGCCTGATCTATTTGCATACACAGACGGTGCCTGCAGCGGTAATCCCGGCCCCGGGGGATGGGGTGCCGTGTTGATCGCGCGTGACGGTGATGCGGTTGTGAAAGAACGCAATCTCAAGGGTGGTGAGGCACATACCACCAACAACCGCATGGAGCTTTTGGCCGCGATCAATGCGCTGGAAGCTTTGGTGGGACCATCGACATTGACCGTCGTGACCGACAGTTCCTACGTCAAAGACGGGATCACCAAATGGATTTACGGCTGGAAGGCCAAGGGCTGGAAAAAGAAGGGCGGCGAGATCAAGAATATTGATCTTTGGCAACGGCTTGACGCTGCGCGGGATCGCCATGATGTGACGTGGAAATGGGTCAAAGGGCACGCCGGACACCCCGAAAACGAACGCGCGGATGAATTGGCGCGGGCGGGGATGGCACCGTTTAAACGCTGAGGTTTGCGGCTGCGGCGTTCAGAAAGCTTTGGTAATCAGGCGAAATTCGCGGGCGGGGTCCAGCCTTGTATGACCTCACGCGCCGGGGCAGCTTTCTTGCCTGCGCGTTGCAGAATGTGGATGCGGACCGCGCCGTCGCTGGTGCCGACGCGCAGGTCACCATCAGCTGTCGATATCTGTCCTGCCGGAAGGTTTGTGTCGGCGATGCTGGCTTTGAGGAACTTGATCCGCTCACCATCTGCCTGTGCCCACGCCCCAGGAAAGGGCGACAACCCGTTAATTTGATTTACGATGTCGGGTGTGGATTTAGACCAATCAACGCGCGCTTCGGCTTTGTCGATTTTGGCGGCGTAAGTGACGCCTGTGTCCGGTTGCGGGATTGGCGTCAGGGTTGGCAGCGCGGCCAGTGCATCGGTTATTGCGCCTGCACCCAAGTTGGAAAGCCTGTCGTGGAGTTCGCCTGTCGTCTCGCCCGCGTCGATGTCACATTCACGGCGCAGCAGAACCGCGCCCGTATCGAGGCCAGCGTCCATTTGCATAATGCACACCCCTGTTTGCAAATCCCCCGCCATGATCGCGCGGTGGATCGGAGCGGCGCCACGCCAACGAGGCAGCAACGACGCATGAATGTTCAGGCACCCCAATGCGGGTGCATCCAAGACCGCCTGCGGCAGGATCAGACCATAAGCGACGACAACCGCGATATCGGCATTTAGCGCCGCAACATCCGCCTGAGCGCCAGTATCCTTAAGCGATATCGGATGGCGCACTATCAGCCCAAGGGCTTCAGCGCGCGTTTGCACGGGGCTGGGGCGGTCCTTTTTGCCGCGACCTGCGGGTCTTGGGGGTTGCGAATAGACGGCACATATATCGTGACCCGCATCCAACAGCGCATCCAGAATAGGCGCCGAAAAGTCGGGTGTTCCCATGAAAACAATGCGCATATCTTGCCCCTTCATCACAGGTGAAAATCCTATTTTCACCACTTTGGCCAGAAAACTCTCCCCGAAGGGCCGCTTAGCAACAAGTCACCCGCCCAATTTGCGGGCTTTTTTCAGCAGCATATCGCGCTTGGTGCGGCTTAAGCGGTCGAAATACATCTTACCGTCAAGATGATCGATCTGGTGCTGCACACTGGTCGCCCAGAGACCGACAAAATCGCGGCGGTCATACATCCCTGCGTCATTCATGAACCGCACCGTAACAGCGCGGGGTCGTTCAAGCGATGCGGACAGCCCCGGCAGATTGGGCGACGCTTCTTCGTGCAAGCGCAGTTCGTGGGACGCGTGCAAAATGGTCGGATTGGCCATGCGGATCGCAGAGCCGCGTTTGTCGGACGCATCAACGACGGCCAATCGCAGGGACACACCCAGTTGCGGTGCCGCGAGGCCGACACCGGGCATGGCGTCCATCGCGTTGATCATCTCATCCCACAGGGCGCGGATGTCATCAGTGATCTCAGTCACTTCGACAGCAGGTGTGCGCAGGGCTTTTGCGGGCCACGGGATGAACGGTCTATGGGGCATAGCTGGCTTCCAATTCAGTGCGCATTTCAGGCGTTTGGTGGTCAAAAATCACGGTGCCGTTCAGGTGGTCAAGTTCGTGCTGGATGCAGCGGGCGAGGATGCCATCAAAGACGGCTGTCTCAAGCCCGCCATCACGCCTGGTCCAACGCAGCTGGATGCGTTCGGGGCGCGCGACTGGCATCGGAATATCAGGGATCGACAGGCATTGCTCATTCATGATCAGCATGTCGCCAGCGGTTTCGGTGATCTGCGGATTGATGAAGGCGCGAGGATCGCGGGTGCCTTCTTTCCACGTCACATCAACGACGAAAACGCGTTTTGTGACGCCGATCTGCGGGGCCGCAAGCCCGCGTCCTTTGGCGTGATACATGGTGTCAAACAAATCATCAATCAGCCCGACGAGGTCAGGATCGTCCAATTCCACGTCTGCGCATGTTTGTGTCAGGACTCGGTTTGGCCACAGACAGATGTCACGCGTTGCCACGGGCTATCTCTCGTTTCAGTTTTTGCATCTTGCGGGTGATCATCTGGCGTTTGAGCGGCTTGAGGTAGTCAATGAACAGCTTGCCGTTTAGATGGTCGATTTCATGCTGCACGCAGGTCGCCCAGAGGTCGGAAAATTCATCCTGTTGTGTCTTGCCGTTCAAATCCATCCATTCGACTTTGACCACGGCAGAGCGTTCCACCTCTGCGTATTGTTCGGGGATAGACAGGCAGCCTTCGTCGTAGATGTTGGTTTCGCTCGACGCAGCAATAACGCGCGGGTTGATCAGCACCATAGGTTGCGGCGTTTCCATGTCGTCCTTGATGCAATCCATCACCAGCATTCGCTGCATGATGCCAAGCTGCGGCGCGGCAAGGCCGATGCCCGGTGCATCATACATCGTCTCAAGCATATCGTCAGCCAAAGCGTGCAAAGTCTTATCGACCGTTGCCACGGGGTCAGCCACGGATTTAAGCCGCGGGTCGGGATGAAGGAGGATGGAGCGCAAGGTCATGCGGTTCATTTAATCGCGAAGCCCACAAAGCGCAACTGTGTGGCGTTTCAACTTGCACTCGGATTGGCGTCCACTAGTTTTCCAATAAATCAAAAGGACGTACACCTATGCAATTCGATTTTGAGACCCCGAAAGATGTCGCCACCGGACGCAGCACGAAGTGGTTGAAGATGAGCTCACTTTTGGGGCGTCCTGCGTCAACGGACATGATCCCGATGTGGATTGCGCAGATGGATTTTCAGCCCGCCCCTGTTTTGCAATCGGCCATGCAGGACTTGTTGAAGTGCGGCGAATACGGGTATTTCGACTATGACGCGTTCGGTGGACGGGTTGCTTGGTGGTATCAAAATCGCCACGGCTGGCGGCCCGATCCTGCCCATGTATTTGCCACCCATGGGATCGGCAACGCTGTCGGCCTGACGTTGCAATCCCTGACGGAACCCGGCGACGGCGTTATTATTTTCAGCCCTGTCTACCACGAATTTTCCAAAAAGATTCGCCGCAATGGTCGCGTTATGGTCGAATCTGCGCTGGTGCTTGATGACGATGGCGTGTTTCGTATGGACCTTGAGACGCTTGAGGCGCAGCTGACGGGCGCTGAAAAGGCTGTGTTGTTTTGCAGCCCGCACAATCCCGCTGGCCGTGTTTGGGAACCAGCGGAAATTCAGGCCCTGTCGGCCTTTTGCGCGCGCAACGATTTGCTGCTGCTGTCGGACGAAATCCATATGGATCTGACATTTCCAGGGTACAAACATAGCCCAACCGCGCTGAACGCGCCGGATGCGCTGCAACACCTTGTGGTGATGTCGGCGGCGTCTAAAACCTTTGATATTGCGGGACTGCGGACCGGCTATGTGATTATTCCCGACGCTGCGTTGCGTGACCGTTTTGCAGTGCTTTATGCGGCGATGGACATTCAGCCGAACCGCTTGGGCGCAGATTTGACCTGCGCGGCCTACACACCGGAAGGGGCCGCATGGGTTGATGCGCTCATGCAGGTGCTGGACGCCGATAGGCAGGCGCTGAGTGACGGGCTCAGCGTAATCCCCGGCGTGTCCGTGATGCCGATGCAATCGACGTTTCTGTCTTGGGTCGATTTCAGCGGCACGGGACTGTCGGACGGCGAAATTCGCACCCGTCTTTATGATGTGGCCCGCGTGCTGCCGTCACCGGGCGATGATCTTGGCACGGGCGGGGCTTTGCACCACCGCTTCAACATCGGCGCGCCACGCGCAATGAACGACGCCGCCATTGCGCGGATTCAAGATGCCTTCGAAGATTTACAGTACTTAGCGGCCGAGTAAGGCAATAGGCGCGTTTTCCAACCGCTCAAAGTCGAGCGGTGCGCCGTCACCTGCGGCCGTATTGCGTTTGAAGTCGTAGACCATCTGTTCGCCGTCCTGTGCTGCGGCAATGATCAGACATTGGCTGACGTGGCGTCCGCCATCATAGATATCGACAAGACCACGTAGCTTTGGCGCGTCGTCCATATTAAGCGCGAAACCGCTGCCCGTCATCCGTTCAATCCGGTAACTTTCACCATTCACCATGATCCGCAAACGGGATTTTTTTGCGGCGGCTTTTGATTGCGCCGCGTGCAGTTCATTGCGGATCGATTGTGGCAGTGATTCAATCATCGGTATCTCCATTCCCCGAGTCACAGAATGGCGGATAATAGGTTTCGGTCAAGTTAACCTTTTATGACACGTGCCATTTCGCCGTCAGGTTTTGGCTTTGGGCCTTAAAACATGGGGCTTGGTCGCATCATAAAGCGCGGAGTCCGGAAAGCCATTGTCGTCAGCCAATGCTGGTCCAAGTAGAATCAGTGCGGTGCGGGTGATTTTGGCGTCCCGCACCTTGGCGCGGATATCAGACAGCGTGCCACGGAGAATCAGTTCGTCCGGCCAGCCCACGCGGTAGATCACTGCGACGGGACAATCGGCACCGTAATGCGGGATCAGCTGACGTTCGATTTCACGCAGCGCGCGGATGCCAAGATGGATCGCCAGCGTCGTGCCTGTGCGCCCGAAATTATCCAAGGTTTCGCCAGCGGGCATGCCCGTTGATTTCATCGACATACGGGTCAGTACGATGGATTGCGCGACTTCGGGAACGGTCAATTCTTGCCCCAATGCCGCAGCGGCAGCGGTATAGGCAGGCACACCGGGGATGATTTTATAATCGATCCCGTCCGCCTTAAGGCGGCGGATTTGTTCGGCGATGGCCCCATACAGCGACGGATCACCGGAATGCACCCGCGCAACGTCTTGGCCATTGGCATGAGCTTTGACG
Organism: Octadecabacter arcticus 238; assembly: GCF_000155735.2. Taxonomy (GTDB): domain Bacteria; phylum Pseudomonadota; class Alphaproteobacteria; order Rhodobacterales; family Rhodobacteraceae; genus Octadecabacter; species Octadecabacter arcticus. The sequence continues at coordinate 205,910 of NC_020908.1, read as the reverse complement.
ATTTCAGCGTGTGTTTCATCAAGGTGCATGGGGGCCGTGTCCATCACGATGGCGTCTTTGGGGGCGTTGGCGACGACGGCCTCGGGCACCAGCGACCCGGCATACAGACAGACCGGACACTCGGAGATCAGGCGCGCGCCCTTCAGTGTCAGGAGTTCGGGATCACCTGGGCCTGCGCCGATGAAATAGACAGTCATTGTGTTTGATCCTCAAGGTAGGGGTCATCGCGTTTCGCGACGAGATCACCATCAATTTTGCGGGCATATCCGCGCGGCGTGAACATGCGTGGGCCCTCGCCAAGCTGGGCAAGACGGGAGTTGGAGGACCCGATGAGGACCACGGTCAGCATGTCGACCTCGTCCACCTCCAGTTCATCAAGACGGCGATAGCGCACCAGTTCGGTGGGGCGACCAAGGTTTGAGGCCAGCATGACGGGCGTGTCGGCGGGGCGGTGTTGCAGCAAGATGTCGCGCGCTTCAGCCAGCAGGGTGCGGCGGGTTTTTGAGACGGGGTTGTAGAACGCGATCACGAAATCGCCCTGCGCGGCGGCGTTCAGGCGGCGGATGATGTCGGCGCGTGGGGTCAAAAGATCAGACAGAGATATGGTGCAGAAATCATGGCCAAGCGGTGCGCCAGCGCGGGCAGCGGCCCCTTGCAGCGCCGACACGCCGGGGGAGCAGATAATTTCCGTGCGCCGCGCGGCGTCACTGACGCCTTCTTCATTCGGGGCCCGGTCCAGCAGTTCAAACACCAGCGCGCCCATGGCGTAGATGCCCGCGTCGCCGGAACAGACCAGCGCGACGTTCTTACCAAGGGCGGCTTGTTCGAGGGCGTAGCGACACCGCGCTTCTTCGCCACCAAGGGGGAAATCGCTGCGGGTTTTTCCGGCGGCGAGCGGGCCGAGAAGATCAATATACAATCCGTAGCCCACCAGTTCTTCAGCGTCAGCGACAAGGCGGGACACTTCGGGTGTACGCCACGCCGCTTGCCCGGGGCCGATACCTACGACCGAAAGGCGACCACGCGAGCGACCATGTAGCGTGGTGATGGGGTCCGGTGCGCGCGCGATAGCGCAGGTCGCGGTGAGGGTTTTGGATTTTTCGACGCTCAGCGTTGCGTCGGTGCCAGCGGCGGCAAGGGCCGCACCTTCAGATACGCCGTGGCAGCCGACCTCAGCAAAGACGACGTCGGACGGATTGGCCAGTCGGGGGCTTTCGGTTTCGAGTTCGGCTGCAGTGAACAGACGCAGCGGAACTCCGAATTTTTGGGCCGCTTGCAGGATCGCGGGTTCGTCTGCCTTGAGGTCAATTGAGGCAACACAAGCAATGGCGCCGTGGGCGATATTGTTGGCCTTAAGAGTTCCTTCAACTAGGTCCCAAAGGTCGGCGGGATCGGCGTTTCGGGCACAGCCAAGGCCGAGTGTGAAGCGCTGCGGGTGGTAGACAAGGCGGGTTTCGTTGCCCTGTTCGGGGCTTTCGGTGACGCAGAGTTCGACGTCGTTGCCAGCAGGGAGTTGGGCGTCAAAAATTGGCGCACCGTTCCATGTGACACCACCGCCAGACAACAGCGTCGCCATGACGGATTTGGCGTTTTCGGGGTTTTGCAGGCGATAGCCGAGGGGCGGTTCATCGAGGGACACGCCAAGGGCCACGTCGCCTGCGGTGGTGACGGCGGCGGTGCCGTGCAAGGCGTCAGCAATGTCACGCGCAAGACGGTTCGCCCCATGATGTCCACCAAGGAGAGGAACGACAATCTTGCCATCGTCAGACACGGAAATGACCGGCGGTTCGGTGGTTTTATCGGCCAGCAGGGGCGCGACGCCACGGATCAGGATGCCAGATGCGCAAACGCCGATGATCGGGGTGCCGGAAGCGAACAGATCGCGGGCGTGGTCCAACGCGTTGGCGAAGAAGGCGTCAGCCTGATCCACACGGTTTTCGCGGCCATGCACCGGAAAATTAAGGGCACTCGCGATGGCGTGGGCGGTTGGTTCGCCGGATCGCGACAGGACGAGAATGACGGGAGTTATAGCCACGGATCGGCACCTTTGGTCAGGAGAATCATTGAAAAATACGGTGCCTTTTCAGGGGCATCGCGCAGCGGGGTGATGATTTGTTCGGGCAGCGTCGCGCGTTCAACGTAAGTGGCGTGATCGGTCAGTCCGAGGTCGTCAATGACCGCCTTGATCTTGGGCAGGTGACGGCCGACTTTCATAATGGCGACGGCTTCGGCGCCTGCGATACGTTCGCGCAGGGTGGCCTCGTCCATGGGGCCAGGCAATATGGTCAGGCGTTCGTTTCGCGCCACTAAAGGCTGGCCCGCCTCGGCGGCGCAGGCGGTGACAGACGTCACGCCGGGGATAACTTTGACGGTGAATTTGGGCGCAAGGCGCGCGTGGAGGTACATGAACGAGCCGTAAAAGAACGGATCGCCCTCGCACAGGCAGACAACGTCTTCACCAGATTTGAGGATCGCAGCGATATCCGCCGCGCCTTTATCATAGGCGGCTTGTGCGGGTTCGCGGGCGGTTGTCATGGGGACGTCCATGCGAATTTCGCGGGCATCAGGTTTGATCAGGTCGGCGGCAATGGCGCGCGCGAAACTGTCCCCCCCCGCGAGGGTCGGGTAGGCAATTGTCGTCGCGTTTTCGATCAGACGCGCGGCCTTGAGCGTGATGAGGTCGGGGTCGCCCGGGCCGAGGCCGACGCCAAATAATGTGCCATTCATCTTTTGATCAAGCTCCATTGCGTCACGGGCATGGACGGGCGCCATCCGGTGAGGCGTCCGACAGGTTCGGCGCGATGTGTCTGGATCTTTACGAGGTCGCCGCCGTGGATTTCATGCAGCGCAATCAGCTCGGCCTCGGATTCCAACGTCACTGCGTTTGCAACGAGGCGGCCGAGGGGGCGCAGAGCGGCAAAGGCGGCATCAAAGGTTTCGCGTGACAACCCGCCGCCGATGAAAACTGCGTCAGGGGCGTCAAGATTTTCAAGGGCTTGCGGGACAGTTCCGTCGATCAATTCGAGTTTTGGTGCGCCCAGTGCCAGTGCGTTTTGTGCGGCCATTGCGCGCCGATCAGCGCGGGGTTCGATGCCGATCGCACGTGCGTAGCGTGCAGCGCGCATCCATTCGATGGCGACGGAGCCGCTGCCTGTGCCAATGTCCCACAGCAGCGCGCCGCGCATCGGCATGAGTTTGGCTAATGTCGCGGCGCGGACTTCTTGTTTGGTCATGGTGCCGTCAGACACAAACAGCGCGTCAGCAAGGCCGGGGACGCGGGGCAGCAGGGCTGCGTCAGGCGCTGCGATGCAGTCGATACACAGGGTATTGAACGCCGGAACAGTGTGGGACCAACCGTTTGCGGCACCGTCAAAGCGTAGCTCATTTTCCCCACCCATCGCGGCGAGAACGGTCATTTTGGATTTTCCAAAACCACGCTCAGCCAAGAATTTTGCGATTTGCGCCGGCGTGTCTGCGCCCGTCGTCAGAACGATAAGCCGTTGATCAGGTTGAATAAACGCGATCATCTGCTGCACGGGGCGGCCATGCACGGTGAGGGTTTCAACATCCGCCAGCGACCAGCCCATGCGGGCAGCGGCCAGTTGGAACGCGCTGAGTTGCGGGTGGTAGACGAGTTCGCCAGCAGGGATCGTGCGGCCGATGCGGGCGCCGACGGAAAACCAAAGCGGGTCACCCGTGACGAGGACCACGGCGCGTTGGCCTTTGAGCGTTTGCAGGGTTTCGATCATGGCATCAAAGGGCGATGGCCATGCGATACGGGTTGCTGTGGGATTGACGGACAAGGTGTGGTGACGGTCACCACCGATGATGACATCTGCCGCCTCAACAACGGCGCGCGTGGCGGGGGTTAGCCCGTCCATCCCGTCTTCGCCGATGCCGACAATATGGAGCCACGGGGCTGCGTTAACCATTGCTCGCCCCCCATGTGCACAGCGTACACACCCTGTACACATGCTGTACACACCCTGTATGTACACGCGGTTGCAGAGCGTTGTTAAGCATTGCCAATCTCCGGCAGGCCCGCGGCGAGCGCATTGACCGCAGCCGAGGCCATGGCGGAGCCGCCTTTACGACCACGCAGGGCGATGAAATCCACGTCGCGGGGATTGGCGGCCAGTTCGGCCTTGGATTCGGCGGCGCCGACAAAGCCAACAGGAAAGCCAAGGATGACGGCGGGTTTGGGAAAGCCCTGATCGATCAATTCGAGCAGGTGGAACAGGGCGGTGGGCGCGTTGCCAATGGCGACAATTGCGCCTGCGATGTGGGGTTCCCAAAATTCGACAGCGGCGGCGGATCGGGTGTTGCCGATTTTCGCGGCGTGATCGGGGGTGCGCGGATCGTTAAGGGTGACGATGACTTGGTTATTGGCGGGCAGGTAGCGGCGGATGATGCCCGCGCCGACCATTTCGCAATCGCACAGGATCGGCGCGCCCGAGTGCAAAGCGTGATGGCCCGCAAATGCCACATCGGGCGAAAACGCCAAGCGGTCGGCGATTTCGACCATGCCGCAGCTGTGGATCAGGCGGGTGATGAGGGGGCGAAGGGCGGGGGCGAAACGTTCCAGACGTGCCTCGGCTGCGACCGTCGCGAAGCTGGCGGCGTAGATGGCTGAGGGGTTGGTTTCGTAGGGGCGCATGACGGTTCTTTTGGACTGCGGAGGAGCCTCCGGCGGTGATACTTCTTAAAGCAAAGACGAATGGGTAGGAAGCGGATTGTTTGGCTTATGGTTTCGTCTTGCGGGCGGATTCGGGGCCGTGTGGATGATTGGCGTGTGGGTAGACGGCATGTTGGTGATCGTGATCGTGGCTGTGGTCATGGCCGTGGGCATGATCGTGCGCGTGCCCATGATCGTGACTGTGGGCGTCTTGGGCTTGCAGGCGGCACATGCCGGTGCAGAAGGTGTCGCAGAGTTTGCAGTCGGCGACGTTTGATCCCGGAGCTGACGCACCTTGGCCCTCAACGTGGTGGTGATGTGATTCCTGAACTGCGCCGACTTCGGATTCAAATCCGAGGACTTGGGTGCGGTATTTGCACAGCACGCAGGTCGGCGGTGGCGAGTCTGCGAAGGCCGCGTGGTTTTGGCGGTCTTCGGCCAGAATCGTGACGGTTTCGCCGGAATCCATCGCGAGGACTTGGGTGCGGTAGGCGCAGGTGGCGCAGTTGGGCGGCGGGTTTTTGCCCGTCTGTTCGATGATACGTTCGGCGAAGGTTTCTAGGACCTTGGGATGGTCGCCCAAATAGCCCGCTTTGACGAACTGGATGTCGGGGTGGTCGGCCGCGACCTGATCAGTGAAGCCGTAGATCCGATCGATCAGAATACCGGAGAACAGGAAATAGGGCGCAACGATGATGCGTTTGTAGCCGAGTTTTGCCGCATGGCTGAGGCACGGTTCGACGAGTGGGAAGGTAACGCCGGAATAGCCGACCTCATGCCAGCCGAACCCGATGCCTTCATGCAGCATCCGCGCGATTTTGGCGACGTTGCCGTTGGCGTCGGGATCAGACGCGCCGCGCCCAATAACGACAAGGCAGGTGTCGTGCAGATGAACGGGGCCGTGTTTGATGTTGGCGGCCGCCACTGCGTCTTGGATGCGTCCAGCGGCGGCGGCGATCATTTTGGGATCAACGCCGAGTTCGCGGCCATATGAGATCTGCATGCCGTGTTTGGCGGCGTAGGCGTTCAAGACGGTGGGGATGTCATTTTTCGCATGCATCGCGGCAAAGAGCATTCCGGGCACGGCGAGGATGCGGGTGCAGCCGGCTGCGCGCAGTTTGTCGAGCCCGTCGCGGATCACGGGGTTTGCGAACTCCAAGTAGCCGTATTCGGTTTGCCAATCATCAGGCAGGTAGGCGGGGAGTTTGTCGGCCAGCGTCGCGAATTCATCGACAGCGGACTGGCTGCGTGATCCGTGGCCGCAGATCATGACGCCAGTTTTTGGGCCATTTTTGATGTGATCGTTCATGCCAATGCCCCCTCTTCGTCGGTGGCGTCGTCTTCGTTGACGTCTTTGTCTTGCGATTTGCCCTTGCGCGCGCCCAATGCTGCGATGCCCAGCGCGATTGCGATGGCTCCTGCAGCGGCCCCTGCGGCGGCCCAGTGACCGTGACCTGCAACATCGGCCAGATGCCCGATATGGGCCAAAGCGGGGGTGCCCGCCAGAATGGTGAATAGAGCAAGTGTTAGCCGCATGCGTCGTCTCCGTTATCTATGCCAATAGACCAGAGAGCCGCGCACCCAAAACGGGGCAGGCTTGGACGATTTGCGCCTGTGGTCCCCGTGGTGGGTCAACCGAAAGCGCAACAACCTCTCTGGCCCCCGAGTATCAGTTGGGGCGTCGTCTGGGGTGTTGGTATCGCGGGTGGGGCGGGGCCGCAATCAGGTTTGCGGCGCGCGAGGCGGTGAATCCGACCTGTGCGAATGCGCACTATCGCTGCGCTCGGGTCGCGGTTGGTTGATGGACGCAGGGGCGTTAGGTGTTGGCTAACAAATTTTAGGAGAGAGTTATGGGACAATTGGTAGACGGACAGTGGCACGACGTTTGGTATGATACGAAATCAACCGGCGGCGCATTCAAGCGTAAGGACGCAGCATTTCGCAACTGGATCACGGCGGACGGGTCTGCGGGGCCATCCGGTGAGGCTGGTTTTGCGGCTGAGTCCGGGCGGTATCATTTGTATGTGTCCTACGCCTGCCCGTGGGCGCACCGTGCCTTAATATTCCGTGAACTCAAAGGATTGCAGGATCATATCAGTGTGTCAGCCGTGCATCCTGATATGCTTTCGGATGGTTGGACGTTTGAGACCGACGCGCACGGAGCAACCGGCGACACGCTGTTCGGGTTGGAGTTCGCGCGCGATGTCTACTTAAAGGCCGACCCGAAAATGTCGGGGCGGGTGACGGTGCCGATCCTTTGGGACAAAGAACGCGGGACGATTGTGAGCAATGAAAGTTCCGAGATCATCCGCATGTTCAATTCGGCGTTCGACGCAATTACCGGCAACACGGACGATTATTGGCCCGCCGAAATGCGCGATGACATCGAAGAGGTGAACGCGCGGATTTATGACACGGTGAACAACGGGGTCTACAAGTCGGGGTTTGCAACGACGCAAGCGGCGTATGATGCGGCGGTTGCACCGTTGTTTGATACGCTCGATTGGTTAGAGGCGCGCCTTGGTGAGGGCTGTTACCTGATGGGCGATAAGATGACCGAGGCCGATTGGCGGCTTTGGACAACGCTGGTGCGGTTCGACAACGTGTACCATCTGCATTTCAAATGTAACCGCAAACGCATCGTGGATTATCCGAACCTGTGGGGGTTCACGCGGGAATTGTATCAGGTCGCAGGCGTGGCCGAGACGGTGAATATGAACCATATCGTGCGCCATTATCATTACAGCCATGACACCATTAACCCGCACCGGATCATCCCGATCAATCCGCAACTGGATTTCATGGAGCCGCACGGGCGGGGCTAGGCGCCCGCCTAGTCGACGGGGTGGCGCATCCGGTCGACTAGGTTGTCTTTGCGCACGAACTGATGAAACAGCGTGCCTGCCAAGTGCAGACCAAACAGGCCAAGCAAGACAAATCTCATCAGTTCGTGGCCTTCTGCGGCCAGCTCGACACCGCCGAACCATGCGACTGCACCGCCGGTGAGCATCGCGATCAGCACCACATAAAACGCGATATGAACCGACTTGGCGAGCAGTTCGAGCGCTGGCGCATCGCCTTTGGGTGGGGGTGGCACACCGCGTGTCATCCGCACCCGCAGCCGCCAAAGCGCCAACACCAAAATGGTGAAGCCGCCGATAACATGCGCCGCAACAAGGGGGTGAAAGGCTACAGTTTCGCCGTCAAGATACGCGTCCCACGCGCCCGCAATCCATTCATGGAACACGAATTGCTGGACCAACAGGCCGAAGATGATCCAATGCAGGCGAATTTGCAGGCGGGAATATCCGGTAGGTTGGGACATGGTGTTGGCTTTCATGTAAAGGTTAGTAACTTGGTAGCCCTACCGCCGCACAAATGTCATCTAAAAATTGACGTCTTGTGCCACAAGGCCAAATCCGGTTGAACCTGATGGACTTTAAAAGGAACTGACATGACAACTTGGATCACAATCTGCGACACCTGCAAACGCACGGGCTGGGAAGAAACCGGCATGCAGAAGACCGACGGCAAGGCCTTGGCGGAGATGATCGAGGTTGCGGCAGCGGGTGCGGACGGCGTGAAAACCCGACGCGTGTCCTGCACCATGGGGTGCGATCGCGCCTGCAACATCACGGTTCAGGCAAGCGGCAAGATCAACTATTCGCTGGGCACGTTTGAGGCCACAACCGACGACGCCGTCGCGATTGTCGAATACGCCGCAAAGCATGCGGCGAGCGAAAACGGACAGGTGCCGTATCGTGAATGGCCCCAAGGCGTGAAGGGGCATTTTGTGTCGCGTCACCAGCCGCTCCCGGAATGATCGAAAAGCGCGACCATGGGGGTGGCTTGGATGCCGCAGTTGCCAAATACGGCGGCACGCGAGCGGATTGGCTAGACCTGAGCACGGGGATCAATCCGGTGCCTTATCCGGTGGGTGAGATTGGCGCGGATGCGTGGACTGCGCTGCCCGACAGCGCGGCGATGGATCGGTTGTTGACGGCGGCGCGGGCGTTTTGGAATGTGCCGGACGGGGCGGAAATTGTTGCGGCTGGTGGGGCATCGGCGTTGATTGCTGCGATGCCACATGTGTTCGCAGGCACGCGGGTTACCATCCAGAAGCCGACCTATAATGAACATGCCGCCGCGTTTGTGGCGCAAGGATGGACGGTTCAGAAAGATGGCCCGTCCGACGTGCGCGTTTTGGTGCATCCGAACAATCCGGATGGCAAGATTTGGCAGGCGGAACACGTTGGCGGGCCAAGTGTCATTGACGAGAGTTTTTGTGATGTGATGCCCGCGGCAAGCCTGATCAGTGAGGCACATCGCCCTGATAGCATTGTCCTGAAGAGTTTTGGGAAATTTTGGGGGTTGGCGGGGGCAAGGCTTGGCTTTGCCATATGTTCGCCCGTGTTGGCGCAGCGGTTACGGGACCATCTGGGGCCTTGGGCAGTGTCGGGGCCTGCGTTGGAAATCGGCGCGCGGGCGTTAGAGGATTTGGCGTGGGCGGATGCGGCGCGGGAACGACTAGCGACGGATGCAGCGCGGTTGGATTGCTTGGTGGGCTGGAAGCTGGCGGGTGGGACGGATTTGTTTCGCACATACGCCGTTGAGGATGCCTCCGCGGCGCAGGACCATCTGGCGCGGCACCATGTCTGGAGCCGGATTTTTCCATATTCCAAGACGTGGCTGCGGCTGGGCTTGCCGCACCCTGACAGGTGGGACCAGCTTGACGCGACTGTCGCTGGATTGCGCTGATGGCGTTGGTTTTGGCCATGGTGCTGGACGCGATTTTCGGGGAGCCGAAGTGGCTGTGGGACCGCGTGCCCCATCCCGCCATTGTGATGGGCCGCGTCGTGGCAAAACTGGATGCGGCGCTGAACAACAAAACACGCCGGGCTGGCCTGTTGGCTCTGGTGGTGCTGGTCGGGGCGGCGCTGGTTGTCGGGCTGGTTATGGCTGCCCTGCCGGGTATTTGGGCTGAGGTAATCGTCGGCGCGATGCTGCTGGCGCATCGGTCTTTGGTGCAGCATGTACAAAGGGTTGCGGATGCGTTGCGCCTGTCCGTCAGCGACGGGCGCGATGCGGTTGCAATGATCGTGGGGCGCGACGTGCGCAGCATGGACGGGCCTGCGGTCGCGCGCGGGGCGATTGAAAGCGCTGCCGAAAACCTGAGCGACGGGGTGATTGCGCCGGTGTTCTGGTTCACAGTTGCGGGATTACCCGGGCTACTGGTCTATAAGATCGTGAACACCGCTGACAGCATGATTGGCTATCGGACCGAAAAGTATGAGGCGTTTGGTTGGGCGGCTGCGAAGTTTGATGATGTGCTGAACTGGATTCCAGCACGGCTAACAGCGCTTCTGATTTGGACCGTTGCTGAACAGAAAGCATCGTGGCGCGACATCATTGATGATGCGGCGTTGCACCGGTCCCCGAATGCCGGCTGGCCCGAGGCGGCGATGGCCCCTGCCCTTGGCGTGTCGCTGTCGGGACCGCGCAGTTATGATGGTACGCACGAGGCGTTCCCGTGGGTGAATCCCGATGGGCGCAAGGACGCCGGACCAAACGATGTGGACCGCGCCATCGGCTTGCTGTGGAAGGCTTGGGCCATGACCCTTGCTGTCGCGGTTGTGATTGCGCTGCTGTGATGGTGCGTTAACCTGCGGCCAACACATGGAGGTCCTATGCTAAAATCACTGATCGTTTCGATGTCGCTTATTGCGACGCCCGTCTTTGTCACACCACTGGCGGCACAAACCTGCGGCGGCACGTTTTCCGCCTTCCTGGGTGGGGTGGTCGATGAGGCTACGACCAACGGCATTGACCGCGCCACCGCTGAGGGTTTTTTGGCGGGCGCGCAGCAAGATCAAGCGGTGTTGACTGCAGATCGGTCGCAAGGGTTCTTTCAACGGGACTTTATCGATTTTTCGCAACGGCTGATATCAAACAACCGGATTGAAAACGGGCGTGCACAGGCACAACGTCAAGATGCCATATTTGACCGGATTGAATCCGAGTTCGGGATTCCGCGCGGTGTCTTGCTGGCGTTCTGGGCGTTCGAGACAGATTTTGGCGCGGTACAGGGTGATTTCAACACCCGCAACGCGTTGCTGACTTTGGCGCATGATTGCCGCCGACCAGAGCTGTTCCGCCCACAGATTTTCGCCGCGATGGAGCTGTTTGCCCGCGGCGACTTTAACCCCGCCACCACAACAGGCGCGTGGGCTGGTGAAATTGGCATGGTGCAAATGCTGCCCGGGGACATCATTGAAAACGGTCGTGACGGGGATGGTGACGGGCATGTGACACTGAAAACCTCTGCGCCAGATGCGTTGTTGTCGGGGGCGTCAGTGTTGTCATCGTTGGGCTGGCAGGCAGGGCAACCTTGGTTGCAGGAAGTCACGGTTCCCACCGATATGGACTGGGCACTGTCGGGGACCCAAACAAAATTGGCCGCCAGTGATTGGGCGGCAATGGGGGTTTCTGCGCGCAGCGGCAGCTTGGCGGATTTGCAGGCGAATTTGATTTTGCCCATGGGCCGTAAGGGTCCAGCGTTCCTCGCCTATCCGAATTTCGATGTCTACTTCGAGTGGAACCAATCGTTCGTTTATGTGCTGACAGCGGCCTATTTCGGCACGCGGTTGCAGGGGGCGCCGGTCTATAATGCGGGCAATCCGGATGCGGGATTAAGCGGTGAAAAAATTCAGGCCCTGCAACGCAAATTGCAAGCGCGCGGGCACGACGTTGGCGGGGCCGATGGTATTTTGGGCGCGCGGTCGCGCATCGCCATTCAAGCGGAACAAACACGGCTTGGACTGCCTGCGGATGCATGGCCGACGGCTGCGTTGTTGAACGCGCTTTGATGTCAGAACAGACGCACCAATGGGGCGTCTGCACGACCGTAAAGGCGCAGCTTGTTCAGATTTTGGCGTTTATCGCGTGGCATCGCCACATTGGTGCGGCCCATATCTGGGTGCATTTGGACGATGCTGATGAGGTGTCGGCCCACGTGATCAACCAGTTGGAGGGGGTCACGGCGGTGCTTTGTGATGCCGCATATTGGGCAGAAAAGGGGTTCCGCCCGAAAAAGCAGGAAGTGCGGCAATCCCACAATATCCAGCGCATTTACGGGCTGGCAACGCTGCCCGTGATCGCCCACTTGGATGTGGACGAATACCTGTATCCCAAACGCCCGATGGCCGACATTCTGGCCGATTGGACAGATGGTAGCCCGTTTCTGCGGGCCACCCCTGCCGAGGCATTGTGCGACCCCGCCTTGCAGGACGACATTTTCACCGCCCGTCAGTTTCGCCTGCCGTTTCCCAACGGGATGTCGATTGAACGCAGACACGCGGTGCTGGGCCAATACACGCTGATACTGCGCAAAAATATGCTGAGCCATAAGGTCGGCAAAAGCCTGTTTCACACCGGCATTGCCGGGTTTGTGCCACGCCTTCATGCGGGGACAATCGGGGTGGATGGCCCGCAGATTCGCCTGCCGTTGCATCCAGACTTGATGGTCCTGCATTTCCACGCGCAGGACCGCGCAGCATGGCTTGCGGCCATGCCACACCGCGTCACCAACGGGGCGTATCGGTTCAACAAACCCTTGGCGGAGTTTCTCGGCGCAGCGACCGCTGCTGAGATTGATGCGTTTTACGCGGCCACACAGACGGCAAACCCTGCATTGATCGCGGCACTAAGGGCCGAAGGATTGTTGGTCGAGGCGGATTTGGCGCTGCGGCAGAAGGTTGAAAAATTGCCGTTCTAGTGGCGGGTACCGCGGCGTCAGGCCACCATCGTTGACGCCGCTTTCAGATCGACAGAGACGAGCTGGCTGACGCCTTGTTCGCCCATCGTCACACCGTACAAACGATCCATCCGCGACATGGTGACGGCGTGGTGGGTGATGATCAAAAAGCGCGTGTCGGTGCGGCGGGTCATTTCATCCAGAAGGTCACAAAAGCGCGTGACGTTGGCATCATCAAGGGGTGCGTCAACCTCATCCAGCACACAGATCGGCGCCGGATTGGCGAGGAAGACTGCAAAGATAAGCGCCATCGCAGTGAGAGTTTGTTCACCGCCTGACAGCAAGGACAACGTGCTGAGCTTTTTGCCGGGTGGTTGGCACATGATCTCGAGGCCAGCCTCGAGCGGGTCATCTGATTCGACCAAGACGAGCTTGGCTTCGCCGCCGCCGAATAGGTGTTTGAATAGGGTGCCGAAGCTTTCATTGACCTGTTCAAACGCGGTGAGCAGACGTTCGCGGCCTTCTTTATTGAGGCTTGCGATTCCTGTGCGCAGGGCGCGGATTGCATCATCAAGGTCGGTCTTCTCTTTGACCAACAGATCATGCTCCGACTGCACTTCTTTGGCGTCTTCTTCGGCGCGCAGGTTCACCGCACCCAAGGCGTCACGCTGGCGTTTCAGTCGGTTAACGTCATTTTCGATCGCTTCGGATGCAGGCATCTTGTCGGGATCAACGTCAAGTTTTTCGAGCAGATTTTCCGGCGTCGTTTCCAAGGCTTCATGGATGCGCGTCGCGGCGTATTGGGTGGTTTCTTTGGCGGCGTCGGCGCGGGCTTCTGATCTTGCGCGGGCTTCGCGGGCTTCTGATGCGGCGCGTTCAGCGTCACGTTCGGCCATGGTGGCATCGCGCAGGGCGGTTTCGGACAGGGCGAGCGCATCGCCTGCGTCGCTGCGCCGACCGTCAGCCTCGCCGATTGCATCGGCAAGCTCATCGCGTTTGGCGGCGATTTGGTCGGGCGCGGTCATCGCCTCTTTCAGCTCGTCTTGTGACGTTTGCTTGCGCTCTTGCAGATCATCGGAGCGTTTCTTTGCCGTCTCAAGGCGGTGTTTCCAACCGCTGACTTCTTTGGTGATTTCCTGGCCACGCTTGGTGCGGGCTTCGCCCTCGCGGCGGACCTCATCATAGCCGGACCGTTTTGACATCATGGTCATGCGCGCGGCTTCGACGGTCATTTTAATGTCTTCGACTTGGCCGCGCGCCTCATCGAGATTGCCCAATCCTTTGAGGGTGCTTTCGGCTTCGCCCAGCGCGGTGCGGGCGCCCATCGCCTCATCCTCATAGCGTGCCACGGCAAGGCCGCTGGATTCCAGTTTACCGTCCGCCAAAGTACGGTCCGCTTCGGCACGCGACAGCGCACGATTGGCATCTCCCACGGCCCCGTCTGCCGCGCGGCGGGCATCGCGCGCGGCCTGATCAGCCCGCGCCAATTCCGCCAGACGGGTGGTGAGCATTTCGTGCGCTTGGCGCATGCCGTCGGCCTTGGCGGTCGCATCGTAAAGGTCTTTTTTCAGCCCTTCCAAGCGGTTAAGCTGTTGCAGCCGCAATGCCGCCGCCGATGGTGCGTCCTCTGCGGCTGAACGAAAACCGTCCCAGCGCCACAAATCACCCTCGATGCTGACCAGCCGCTGTCCCGGTTCAAGGCCATTTTGCAGGCGCGCACCGTCGCCTGCATCAACCAGCCCGACCTGCCCCATCCGGCGCACCAGAACGTCAGGAACGGACACGTAGTTGGTCAGGGCTTTGACGCCTTCGGGCAGCGATTGCGGTCTGGCGTAGGCGGGCAGCGCGACCCAGCCCGATCCCATGTCGGGTGTGACTGCAGGGGCCTTGAGGTCATCGGAAAGCGCCGCGCCAAGGGCCTTTTCGTAGCCGGACTCGACCCGCAATTGATCAAGAATCTGGGATCCTTCGGAGCTGTCGCGGTCCACCAGTTTAGCCAATGCGCCGGTTTCAGCACGCAGCGCATTTGCTTCGCCTTCAGCCTCTGATCGCAGGGCGCGGGCATCGGCTTCGCGGTTTTGCGTATCGGCGCGGGCGGCTTCGGCTTCGGCCAAGACATCCTCGGCTTTATCAGCGGTTGCGCGTGCGACGGCTTCGCTGGCCTTTGCGGCCTCAAAATCCTCCGCCGCTTTGGCGAGGGCCGCCGTTGCATCGCCGCGTGCCACAATCGCGCGCTGGGCTTCGGCTTCGTTTTTCGCAAGCGTTTTGCGGTAGTCATCAATGAGGCGTTGTGCGGATTGGTGACGTGCGGCCAGTCGCGCCACGTCTTCGGTTATCTCACCCAACGTGGCCTCGCGATCCGCGAGGATTTGGGCCCCGTCTCTGGATGCAACACGGGCATCCTCAAGGCGATCATCATGCCCGGCACCCGCCTTGGCAATCTCACGCGCTTCCCATTCGAGACGCTCGATGGTTTCGCCCGCGTCTTTGTTGAGGCCAGCCTCACGTTCCATATCAAGGGCCAGCTGTGCGATGCGGTTGGTCAGAACCTCGATGGTCTGTTTGGCGCGGGCTTCTTGGTCGGCCAACGTGTCACGCTGAACATGGAGGCGTTGCAGGACGGCGGCGGCAATGGCTTCTTCTTCGCGCAGGGCAGGTAGGGCGTCTTCGGATGTTTGGCGAACCTTGGCGGATTGCCGCGCGGCGGTCTCAGACGCCGCAGCCTCTGTGGTGCGGGTGCGCAATTGATCGGCGGCGGCGGCGCGGGCTTCGTCGGCTTCTTTCCAACGGCGGTACAGCAGCAGGCCCTCAGATTGGCGCAGCTCGTCGCCGATGGCGCGGTAACGTGCGGCCTGACGGGCTTGGCGGGCGAGCGCGCCGAGCTGCGTTGCCAGTTGTTCAATCACATCATCCACACGCGCGAGGTTCTGTTCGGACCCCTTTAGCTTCAATTCTGCCTCGTGGCGGCGTTGATACAGGCCGGAAATACCGGCAGCTTCTTCAAGGATTCGCCGGCGGGCTTTGGGTTTTGAGTTGATCAGTTCCGCAATCTGGCCCTGTCGCACCAATGCAGGGGAATGGGCACCGGTGGAGGCATCGGCAAACAACATCTGCACATCGCGCGCCCGCACGTCTTTGACGCCAACCTTATAGGCAGAGCCAACATCGCGGGTGATTCGGCGCACAATTTCAAGATTATCTGTGTCGTTGAACGCCGCAGGGGCGAGGCGTTCAGCGTTATCAATTACCAGTGAAACTTCGGCAAAATTGCGCGCGGGGCGGGTCGATGCACCTGCAAAAATCACGTCTTCCATGCCGCCGCCACGCATCGCAGTGGGGCGGTTTTCGCCCATGACCCAACGCAACGCTTCGAGCAGATTGGACTTACCGCAGCCGTTCGGCCCGACAACACCTGTCAGCCCGTCCTGAATGATCAGGTCGGTCGGGTCGACGAAGCTTTTGAAGCCGTTAAGTCGCAGGCGGGAAAACCGCATGTGGGTTGCCTTGATTGATTCTGTAGCCATTAGTGTCGCCAACACTGTGCACACGAGTCAACGGACACCTACCGAATATGCCCAAAACAAGCGGGTTATCCACAATATATTGCGGTTTCTTGCCCGTCTTTGCTTTCTAAATATCCCCGCCGGAGGCTCCTGCGTTTATCGCATGCGCGTCGGTAACGGCCAGAACACGCCGGAAACGGCCTTGACCGGTGCCACCGCACAGCGCACAAGAGAAAAGCATGGTTCATTGCAGTCCGGCCAAGCCGGAGTGTGGATCAAATGGGAATGTGGTGCAGGTCGATCCACTTAGGAGGCCAAATGCCACAGCCGCCCCCGCGACTGTAAGCGGTGAGTGTTCGTCCAATCCACTGGGAAACCGGGAAGGGGGCGAAGCGCACATTGACCCGCGAGCCAGGAGACCTGCCATGCGTGATGAAACCAACCGTCGGGGATGACGGGACAAAGGAGACGATACATGACTGCTGACGTTAAAACAATCGCACGCACCCAAACCCGCGCAGACGTAGCCCTGTTGCCAATTGCATTCGCCGCCCTTGCTGGCCTGATGCTGTTGTTCGCATCCGGCTATGCACAAGCGTCCGTGCTGCATGATGCGGCCCACGACCAGCGCCACGCCATGGCGTTTCCCTGCCACTAAGGCAGACGCTTAAACAAAATGACAAAGAATTTGTTGACCAGCGCAGTGTTCGCTGGCGTTGTCGCAGGGCCGATTGCCGCCCTGTTGCAATTCTATTTCGTTATTCCGACGCTGCTTGAAGGGGAACTCTTCGAGACCGGAGCGCGGATTCATTTTGGCGCGGATGGATCACCACAAAGCGACCGTGGGTCGCCTGGAATGGGCGGTGATTTCGGCCGTCATTTGATGACCGTCGGTTTCAACATTGTGACCTATGTCGGCTTCGGATTCTTATTGCTGGCCGCCATGGCTTTGACCGAGATGAAGGGGTTTACTCGGATCACGGCGCGCAGCGGGATCATCTGGGGCTTGGCCGGTTTCATCGCCATTCAAATGGCGCCTGCAATAGGTCTGCCACCGGTTTTGCCAGGCACGATTGGCGCCGAAGTTGAGGCGCGTCAGGCGTGGTGGTTGGGAACGATTGTCGCGTCCAGCATCGGGTTATGGATGATCGCATTTGCGCGGGGACCGATTGCCTTGGCGGGGGTCGTTTTGTTGGCCGCGCCGCAGTTTATCGGTGCACCGCAACTGGATACCTATTGGGGGGTCGCCCCGCCGGAATTATCTGCGCAATTTGTGTCCTATAGTTTGGCCGCCGCCGCTGTGGGCTGGACCTGCCTTGGCTTTTTCGCCGCATGGTTCTGGACGCGCGAAAGTTAGGCGGGAATCCTCTCTACATTTCTATGCGGGAATCCTCTCTACATTTCTATGCGGGAATCCTCCCGACAAGACAAAATCGCAACGCCCCTGCTGGCCGCGCGTCCATGATTTGCCCGTCGGGGCTGGCGGCGTAAAGTTTGGCAAAGGCTTCGATGTCTTCGGGGGTGTCGGGATCAACGCCGGTAAACAAATACGCGGCCTTCCCCTCGGCGCGCACCGCGAGGCTGATGGGTTTGTCGCATACGTTCATACAGTCCGTGGTTTCGACGTTGACGCGTCCAATCAGGGCTTTTGCCAAATCCGCACCGCCTGAACAGCCGGTGCACACAATGAAACGGTCGCCCTTTTTAGCAGAAGTGTCGGCCATCTGACTTTCCTTTCGGCCCCATCCGGGCCACACATTGGAACCACTTTATAAGGATACACTCCATGGCTGCCAAGATTCCTGCCACCGTTGTTACCGGCTTTCTCGGCGCGGGTAAAACCACGCTTATCCGGCACATGCTGGAAAACGCCAAGGGCAAGCGCATTGCGCTGATCATCAACGAATTTGGTGATCTGGGCGTCGATGGTGATATTCTGAAAGGCTGCGGAATTGAGACATGCAGCGAAGACGACGTCGTTGAACTGTCCAACGGGTGCATCTGCTGCACGGTGGCGGATGAATTCATCCCGACGATGGAAATGCTGCTGGGTCGCGACAATCCGCCTGATCATATCGTGATTGAGACATCCGGTCTGGCGCTGCCGCAACCGCTGGTGCGCGCGTTCAACTGGCCCGGAATTTCAACCCGCGTGACGGTTGACGGGGTTATTACGGTTGTGGATGGCAAGGCTGTGTCCGACGGACAGTTTGCCCACAACGTCGCCGCCGTGGATGCCCAGCGCAAGCAGGATGAGAATTTGGACCACGAAACGCCGCTGTCAGAACTGTTTGAAGACCAGATTGCTTGCGCGGATATGATCGTCGTCAACAAGGCAGATTTGCTGGCAGACGGCGAAGCGGACACACTACGCGCGGCGCTGAAATCCAAAGCCCGCGAAGGTGTTCAGGTTGTGACTGCGACGATGGGCGCGCTGCCTGTTGATATTTTGCTTGGCCAGGGTGTCGGCGCTGAGGGTAATCTGGAATTGCGCCACGAGGTGCATCACCACCATCATGATCACGACGACGACCATCACGATGATCATGAGGATCATGAAATTGGCCATGAACACGCGCACGGCCACGACGAGTTCGAAAGCTTTGTCGTTGAACTGGGCGAGATTGAGGATGCGAATGCGTTCGCAATAAAGGTCGCCGATGTGATCCGTGCCCATGATATTTTGCGCCTCAAAGGGTTCGCCGCCATTCAAGGCAAGCCCATGCGTCTGACAGTGCAGGCCGTTGGTCCGCGTGTGGATACGTATTTTGACCGCCCGTTCGGCACGGCTCCGCGTGTAACGCGGCTGGTTGTCATCGGTCAGGCGGGGCTGAAACAGGCGGAGATCGATGCCGCCTTGCGGGCATGATTGTTGTTGAAACAGGCGATCCGTTCGCCCCCCAAGCGCGGGCGCTTCTTGAGGCGAGCCATGCGTTATTGCAAAGCCTGTTTCCAGCCGCCGACAATTACTATCTGAGCATTGAAGCCCTTACTGCCGACAACATTCATTTCTTCACGGCTCGGCGCGGTGATGTGATTGTCGGCGTTGGGGCCTTGGCAGATCACGGCACCTACGGCGAGCTGAAGTCGATGTTCGTTGAAGAAGCATCGCGCGGGCAAGGAATCGCTGATGCGATCATGCGCCAGATCGAAGACCATGCACGCAACCTTGGATTACCAATGCTGCGTCTGGAAACAGGGTCACTTTTGTACGCAGCACACAAAGTTTATGAGCGCCATGGGTTTATAATTTGTGGCCCGTTTGGTGACTACAAAGAGGCGGAATTCTCAATTTTTATGGAGAAACCCCTGTGACGTCAGTCTTTCGCAGCCCCGTCGCTCGTTTTTTCGGCGTTGGCTTTCATCTTGGCGAGAAGTTCTTCTTTTGTCGCGCGCTTATTGGACGGGTTCTTGCCACCGAAAGCGTTGTGTTCTTGGTGGCGCGGTTGGCCTTTGGGGCCTTTAGGCGCGCCAGATGCTTTATAATCCATAATCACTCTCCTATTTGGAAGGCGTTTATCTGATGCATTTGTTGGCGGCAACTCCGGGTGCGATTGATGACGGTAAAGAACCCGTTGATCTGGGGCAAACGCCTGCGGATGTGGTGGTAATTTCTGCGGCTGATACGGAATTGGCGGCGCTGTCAGCGGCACGCAGCGAAATGGCGGAACCGCCGACACTGCGGCTGGCCAGCATGATGCACCTGATCCATCCGATGTCGGTCGATTTGCATCTGGAAACCTGCGCGACCAAATCGCGGCTGGTGATCGCGCGGTGTCTGGGGGGTGTCGGGTATTGGAAATACGGGGTTGAGCAATACGCCGCACGCCTTCGGATCGCTGGCGTGCCCTTGGCGCTGCTGCCCGGTGATGACAAACCCGACGAAGAACTGCGCGCCCTATCGACGGTTGCGGACGCGGATTATGATGCGCTTTGGTCCTATCTGGTCGAAGGCGGCCCCGAAAATTCGACGAATTTTTTGACCTTTGCAAAGGGAATGCTGGATGGCGGCGACGCGCCAGAATTTGCGCGGCCACTGCTAAAGGCGGGCGTGTACTGGCCCGGTGCGGGGATTTCAGACTTGGCCAACGCGCGGCGCGATTGGACCGATGGAGCCCCTGTCGTGCCGATCATTTTCTATCGTGCTTTGGTGCAGGGCGCGGGGTTGAACCCGATCAACCGGCTGGTGAAATCGCTGCTGCACAAGGGGATGAACCCCCTGCCAGTTTTCGTGGCATCGCTGAAAGACCCGCTTTCTCAAGCGACGCTGGAACACCTGTTCACCGACGCGCCACCTGCCGTAATCCTGAACTGCACCAGCTTCGCAGTCGGATCACCCCATGCTGGCGACAGCGCGACGCAGAACCCGTTGGCAGCCCAGTTCACCAACCGCGCGCCCGTGTTTCAGGTTGTTTTGGCAGCGTCATCAGAAGCCGCTTGGGCTGAGGGTTTGGCAGGCCTGTCGGCCCGCGACATAGCGATGAACGTGGCCCTGCCCGAGGTCGATGGCCGCGTCTTGTCGCGCGCGATCAGTTTCAAGGGGGAGGCCTATTTCGATGCGGCCACTGAATGCCCGATTGCCACCTACCGCGCCGTGGGCGACCGCGTGACATTTGTGGCCGACCTCGCGGCGAAGTGGGCCAAGCTGCGGGTCACGCCGCAAGCGAATAAGAAAGTCGCATTGGTACTGGCGAACTACCCCAACAAGGACGGACGGCTAGCCAATGGTGTGGGTCTGGATACGCCCGCAGCGACGGTCCATGTTTTGGGGCTATTGGCGGCGCAGGGCTACGACACCGCCGCCCCAACTGACGCACAGGCGTTGATGGACACCATGATGGCGGGGCCGACGAACTGGCTGACGGATCGCGCGGACCGGATGGGTGGCGAAACCCTACCGCTCGACATTTACAAACAACACTTTGACGCGCTGCCTTTGTCGGTCAGAGAGCAGATCATTGACCGTTGGGGCCCGCCGGAACGCGATCCCTTCATCTTGGCTAATAAACTCTCCCCGAAGGGTCACTCAGACACAGGCTTTGCCCTGTCGATCCACCGCTACGGCAACGCCGTCGTCGCGCTGCAACCTGCGCGCGGATATAATATTGACCCCACCGACACCTATCATTCCCCCGATTTGGTGCCACCGCACAACTATCTGGCGTTCTATTTCTGGCTGCGTCACCACTGGGGCGCACACGCGATTGTGCACATGGGCAAACATGGAAATCTGGAATGGTTGCCGGGCAAAGCGACCGCGCTGAGTGAGACCTGTTGGCCAGAGGTCGTGCTGGGGACCACGCCCCATATCTATCCGTTTATCGTCAACGATCCCGGTGAAGGCACGCAGGCGAAACGACGTGCAGCGGCGGTGATTATCGACCATTTGACACCACCGTTGACGCGCGCCGAAAGCTATGGACCTTTGCGCGATCTGGAGGCTTTGGTTGATGAATACTATGAAGCGGCAGGTGTTGATCCGCGCCGGATTGAGCTTTTGCGGCGTGAGATTTTGTCGCTGTCAGAGGTCACTGGTCTTGGCAAAGACGCAGGCTTTGCAGGCGACGAAGACGGTGATCTGGCGAAACTGGATGCCTATCTGTGTGAGCTGAAAGAGGCACAAATTCGCGATGGGCTGCATGTGTTCGGGCAATCGCCCGTTGGCACGTTGGAACGCGATCTGGCGATTGCGCTGGCCCGCGTGCCGCGTGGTGACGGGACAGGGCGTGATGCATCCTTGTTGCGGGCAATGGCTGTGGATTTAGCGTTGGGGTTTGATCCACTGGATTGTGAGATGGCGGCACCGGCCGCCGAAAGACCTGCCATTTTGAAGTCTGTCAGCACTGATACGTGGCGCACGCAGGGCGATACTGTTGAACGGTTGGAACTGTTTTCACAGGATATCCTTGACGGGAAACACAATGGACCCGGCCCAAGATCGCAAGAGGTCGTTGTGGAAATCATGCAGACGATCCTCCCCGTGGTGGGCGCGTGTGGACCGCGCGAAGGGGCGGGGCTTCTTAGTGCGCTTTCGGGGTATTTCGTGGCGCCGGCGCCATCTGGCGCGCCGACGCGGGGACGTTTGGATGTCTTACCCACGGGTGGGAATTTTTATTCTGTTGATGCACGCGCCGTGCCGACACCGACGGCGTGGAAGCTCGGCTGGAAATCCGCGAACCTTTTGATTGAAAAGCATCTACAGGATCACGGCGATTGGCCGCGTGCGATGTTGGTTACGGCGTGGGGCACGGCGAACATGCGCACCGGTGGCGATGATATTGCGCAAGCGATGGCGTTGATGGGCGTAAAGCCGAAATGGGACGCCGCGAACCGGCGCGTCACAGGGTTTGAGGTGTTGCCGGAGGGTGTTTTGGGGCGACCGCGCGTCGATGTGACCCTACGGATCAGCGGATTTTTCCGCGACGCGTTCCCACAGTTGATTGCGTTGATTGATAGCGCCGCCAAGGCGGTTCAGGCGCTGGACGAAAGTGCAGACCAGAACCCCGCAGCGGCGCGCACCAAAGCAGGTGAGGCAAGCGCGCGGATTTATGGATCAAAGCCCGGTGCTTACGGCGCGGGCCTTCAGGCGATGATTGATGAAAAGCTGTGGGGCAATCGCGATGATCTTGCGGATGCCTACCTCGAATGGGGTGGATACGCCTACGGCGCGGGCGCGGAAGGCGTGCGCGATCGGGTCGGATTCGAGGCGCGGTTGGGTCAGGTTGAGGCGATTGTGCAGAACCAAGACAACCGCGAACACGATGTGTTGGACAGCGACGATTACTACCAGTTTGAAGGTGGTGCTGCCGCGGCGGTTGCCAGTCTTCAGGGGCACGACAGACCAATTTATCACAACGACCATTCGCGCCCGGAACGTCCGATTATTCGCACGTTGGAGGATGAAATCGGACGGGTGGTCCGGTCCCGCGTGGTGAACCCGAAATGGATCGCAGGGGTCAAGCGCCACGGCTATAAGGGGGCGTTCGAAATGGCGGCGACGGTGGATTATTTGTTCGCGTTCGCGGCAACGACGGGCGCTGTGCGCAATCACCATTTCGACCTCGTGGAGGAGGCGTATCTGGCGGATGACGACACCCGCGACTTCATCGCAGAACACAACGCCCCTGCCCTGCGCGAGATGGCGCAGCGCCTGCAAGAAGCGATTGATCGCGGACTTTGGGTTCCCAAGAGCAATTCGGCGCGGGCGCGAATAGGGCGGCTGTTGGCGTGAAGACAGGACGATGTTTGTGCGGCGATATCGGGTTTGAATATGATGGTGAAGGGGACGATCCGCCTCAAACTTGACGCCGCGTGTGCCACGCCATCAGGTTCATAAAAGCAATCACTCGTTAAACAAACCGCTGACCGGCCCCTTCGGGGACAATCATTGCACATGTCCCACTTTAGAATAGGGGGAAAAAATCTAAAACTTTCGTAACTCCCAAGCACCCCAGCCGATAACGGGTTTTTGTCAGTTTTGATGTGAGTCTCCTTGACCATTAGGCGCATGAATTTTCTGTTGTGGTCTGAATTTCGTGGCGCTGTGACGATTTCTCTGAATCATTGGTGGAATGGACCAAGTTACTGCTCTTGAACAACTCCTCGCCACGGCTCTGCGCAGGATCGCCGAGTTGGAAGCCGCGTTGGCGAGCATGGCGCAAGAGAATGCGGATCTGCGGCGTCAGTTGGCCAAGAACAGCAGTAATAGCAGCAAGCCGCCTTCGAGTGATGGGTTGAAGAAGCCGGTACCGCGTAGCCTGCGTGGTAAGTCCGGTAAGAAAAGTGGTGGCCAAGTTGGCCACCGAGGCGACACCCTACGTCAGACAGCAACGCCTGACTTTGTGGAGCGACATGAGGCTGAGGCCTGTGGCACCTGTCAGCATGGCTTGACGGCTGGGATGATCAAGGCGGTGGAGAGGCGTCAGGTTTATGACATACCGGTGCCGCGTCTGGAGGTCACAGAGCATCAGGCAGCGATTTATTGTTGTGGCCATTGCCGAGCCACGACGACAGCCACCTTTCCCGATGGCGTGAATGCACACGTGCAATACGGTAAGCGCATTCGGGCGGCGGCGGTCTACTGCAATGTTCAGCAGCTGATCCCCGAGGATCGGGTCTGCCAACTCCTGCGTGATTTGTTTGGTGCCACCAGCCTATGCGCGGCCAGCGTGACCAACTGGGTGAACGGCACAGCGCGTACCTTGGGTGGCGTCGTCGAACACATTCTGGCCCAGCTCAATGAAGGCGGCGTTCGGCATCTGGATGAGACCGGACTTCGTGTTGATGGTAAGCTGCACTGGCTGCACTCAATCAGCGATCTCGCCTTCACGCATTATCGCATCAGCGCCAAGCGCGGTGCTGTTCCATCCTTCCTGACCGGCGGGACAATTGTTCATGACCACTGGAAGTCCTATTACGCCCATATGAGTGGGGTGGACGCGCACGCCCTGTGCGGGGCGCATCATTTACGGGAACTCAAGGCCATCGAGGAAATCGAAAAGGAGCCGTGGGCGTGCGCGATGAGCGTGCTGCTCAACAGCGCCAATCAGCTCAAGTGCGCGGCTCAGGGGCGAGGCGAGACCGAACTCCCCACGTCGGTTCACCACGGCATCCTCACCAAATACATGGCGATCCTCACCGAGGGCCTCGCCTTCCATGAGCGACAAGACCCACTGGCTAGACGCACTGGTGCGCGAGGCCGAAAAGCCAGGCGGCCAGGCCATAACCTTCTGGTCCGCTTGCGCGACTACCGTGATGACGTCCTAAGGTTCCTTACGGACTTCACAGTTCCCTTCACCAACAATCAGGCCGAACGGGACCTGCGCATGATGAAGTTGCGCATGAAAATCTCGGGAACTTTCCGCACCCTCGAGGGCGCGCAGGTCTTCGCTGACATCAGATCCGTCATCTCGACGGTCAGAAAACACGGGGGCAATATCCTCGAAACACTCACCCTATCACCACAACAGATCATCGCTCGGCTCTAACGTCGCAAGGGCAACACAAAACCCGATATCCGATGGGGTCCTTGGGAGTTACAAACTTTACCGCTATTTGAAAGATAGCCTGTGTTGGTGGCAAATTTACTACATGCATAGGTTGGGCACCTACTGAGCTCTCCAAAAGGGTAACGGGAGGGGAAATAGGGTAACGCATTATGACAGTTAAGAAATTCGCAGCACTTGGTGTGCTGGTCGCAACTTTAATGGGCTGTACGCAAGCGGAAATCACACAACCACCGATTACGGTCACACCAAACGTCGCACGCGATGCCGTCGGGATCGATGTTTACGCGCGGCCACGCGCAGGCGGAACCCCCGCGCCAGCGTTTCGCGGGCAAAACACGGTTCAGATCAGAACCAACGGGCAATTGAACGATGGCGACTTCGGTGAAATATCAGGCGTGTCGTGTCTTTTGGATTCTGGCGTCTATAAGGCCACATTCAACACACCGGCCAACCTGATTGTCCCTGATTATGGTCCGAATTCACCAGCGGTGTTTGTGCGCTGCACGACGGACACGACGGACACGACATCGGGGTCGGTCACGGCCAGTGTCGTCAATATGACGGCGCAGCAGCGCAATGCGTCTGCCGCTGGAACGGGTCTTTTGGGCGCCATCATCATCGGTGCGGTCAATGAAGCGAACCGTGACAATCTGAACGACGATTTTGGCTACAATCCTGTGACGGTACAACTGCGCTAGGCATCGGCTAGGTATCAGGACAGTCGACTTCGACCTGCATCAGGGTCTGTTCGCCCTCCCAGCTTTGTGGGCGGGGCGTGCAGCCCGTGGCGATGAACACCGCTTGGCTGGCGCGGGGGATGATGCTGGCGAATGTCGGGGCGTATTCGGTGTTTGTCCGCAGCAGTTCGACCTGTGTGCCAAGGCGGCGCACCTCAAAGACGCTGGGCGGGCACGCCTTGGAACGCCGGTGACGGCGTGTCGCAGGCGGCCATGCCGATCGCCGATATGATTGACAGTCCTGTCCTGATCCACATTCCAACGCCCCTTCTTGTCTGTTAAGGTTTCTGTCAAGAAACGGTTAACAAACCCTTTATTTCGCATGGGACATAAACATGACTGACGATAAAACCCCAAAGCCGGTGGATCCCACCGCAGACGCAGACCGCCACGCCATGAAAATGGCCAAAAAGAAGGTCGCGCGCGATAAGATCATGGCGACCAAGACTGACAAAAAAGGTCTGGTGATCGTTCACACAGGTAAGGGAAAGGGCAAATCGTCCGCTGCGTTCGGGATGATTTTCCGCCATATCGCCCACGGCATGCCCTGCGCGGTTGTGCAGTTTATCAAGGGCGGCATGTCCACCGGAGAGCGCGATTTGATCCTGTCCAAATTCGCCGATGAATGTGCGTTCCACACCATGGGCGAAGGATTCACGTGGGAAACCCAAGACAAAACCCGCGACACCGAAATGGCGATGGCCGCATGGGAAAAGGCCAAAGAGCTGATCCGCGACCCTGCCAATTCTATGGTTCTGCTGGATGAGATCAACATCGCGATCCGCTATGATTACGTGCCGATTGCCGACGTTGTCGCGTTCTTACGGGATGAGAAGCCCGACATGACCCATGTGGTTTTGACGGGGCGCAATGCACATGTTGACCTGATCGAGATAGCGGATTTGGTCACTGAAATGGAACTGGTCAAACACCCGTTCCGCAGTGGCATCAAGGCGCAGATCGGCGTGGAGTTCTAAGCATGTTGCCGACCCCCGTTTGTGCGTTTGACATTACCCCTGACGGGGTCGCGACGCCTTGCGGGGTGGATGACGCACAGAGCGCGGGTTGGCGATGGTTGCATTTTGATCTGGCCGATCCGGAGCTTGGTGATTGGTTGCGCGACACAGTACCCGCGTCGGTTGCTGCCGCACTGCAATTGCCAGAAACGCGGCCACGGTTTGATATGCTTACCGAGGGCGCGTTGATTAATTTACGCGGTGTGAACCTGAACCCCGGGGCAATGCCGGAAGACATGGTTGGCCTGCGGATATGGGCAACGGCGGATCGCGTTATCACCGTGCGCAGGCGCAAGATCATGGCGTTGGATGCGGCGCGCCAAGAGATGGCGTTGGGCCACGGCACCAAGACACCGTCGGCGTTTCTGGCTGAGGTTGCAGAGGGGCTAACGCGGCGTATTGAGGTCGTATCCCTGACCTTGGAAGACCGCGTGGACGAGATTGAAGAACTGATGGTGACGCGCAAACAGATTGACGCGGACGAGGTGCTTGATCTGCGCCAGTCGTTGATCAAACTGCGCCGTTTCATTGGCCCGCAACGCGAAGCGCTGGTTGATTTTAGTGTCGCCAAAGGTGGCTTGCCCGATATTGAATCTGCACCTCATGTGCTGGAAACCGCCAACCGCGCCGCACGCACAGTCGAAGCGCTGGACGCCGCGCGTGACCGGATGGCGGTGATGCAGGAACATCTTGATATGCAAACGGCGGCAGCACTTGGGCGCAATGGCTATGTCCTGAGCATTGTTGCCGCGATTTTCCTGCCGCTGGGTTTTTTGACCGGATTGTTCGGGGTGAATATCGCCGGCATGCCGGGAATGAATACGCCCTGGGCGTTTGCCGCGCTATGTGGTGTATCGGTGGTGCTTGGGCTGGTTTTATACCTGCTGTTTCGCGCATTAAAGTGGCTTTGAGGGGGACGTAATGACACGACTTTTGACAGAATTTGGCATGGGGACGTCGCTCCGCCGTCAGGATTATACGCAAGCCGCGAAGCGGGCGTTGCAGGACGCGCTGTGGCACAATTCGATCAATCTGGCGGAACTGTACGGCCAACCCAAAGAAGCGATGCAGATCACGGTTGAGATTGGCGTGCAGCAGCCCGACCGTGTCGATACCGATGCTTTGCGCGATATCTTTCCCTACGGGCAATTGACGTTTGTGGTCGTGCAAGGCGGGCTTGATGTGCCGCGCCCTGACGGGTTGCCAACGGTAATCGCGAATGTTGCCCTGTCAATCGCATTGGAGTTACCCGCATGAGCGTTGATCAGAGATTTATCATCGAAATGGGCATGGGGAATGATCTTTATGGGCAGGATTACACCAAGGCTGCGCGCCGTGCGATTGAAGATGCCTTGCGTCATTCGTCGATCCCACTGTTTGAGGCCACTGGTTTAAGCCACGATGCGATGCGCGTGGTCGTGACCGTTGGGGTTCAAGACCCGAGCGCGGTGGATTGCGCGGCGTTGGTCGATGGATTGCCAAGGGGCCGCGCAACGGTCCATGCGGTGAAGGGCGGCTTGAACGTCACCAACCCCGACAACGGAAATGTCATCGTGATCGCGTCAGCCGCGGTTGAGGCGTTCTTGCCCAAGCAGCACAAGGGCTGATCAGGAGGCTTGGCAGCGCAAAATTTGCGTGTCAGGGTCATCCCAAAGGAGCCCCCCATGCCAGATACAGCCCGCACAAACCCGACGGTACCCAACGACCTTGATAGCTTTTGGATGCCATTCACCGCAAGTCAGGCATTCAAAGAAAACCCGCGCCTGATCTCGAAGGCGCAAGGCGTGCGATATACCACAATTGACGGGCATGAATTGCTGGACGGCACAGGCGGGCTTTGGTGCTGTAATGCGGGTCACAATCACCCAACGATTACCAAGGCCATTCAGGATCAGGCCGCGACGCTGGATTTTGTCCATAACTTCAATCAGGGCCATCCGCTGGCGTTTGAAGCGGCAGCGCGGGTCACAACGCTTGCGCCCGGTTTCGATCATGTGTTTTTCACCAATTCGGGGTCCGAGGCGGTGGATACGGCGCTGAAGATCGCGCTGGCCTATCACACCGCACGCGGTGACGGGAATCGGCGCATTCTGGTGGGCCGCGAAAAGGCCTATCACGGGATCAACTTTGGCGGCCTGTCAGTTGGCGGGCTTGGGCTGAACAAGGGGCAATTTGGCACGCTTTATCCGTCTACCGCGCACATGCGCCACACATGGCTGCCGGAAAACGCCAATTCGCGCGGGCTGCCAGAACATGGCGCCGAACTGGCGGATGATCTGCAACGCCTGTGCGATTTGCATGGCGGCCAGACGATTGCGGCGGTTATTGTTGAACCGGTTTCTGGCGCTGGCGGGGTGTTTCCACCGCCTGTTGGCTATCTGAAACGCCTGCGTGAAATCTGTGATGCGCACGGCATTCTGATGATTTTTGATGAAGTTATTACCGGTTTCGGTCGCATGGGCACGCCGTTCGCGTTTGAAGCGTTTGGGGTTCAGCCGGACCTTGTGACCTGTGCCAAAGGCATGACCAACGCGACCGTGCCGATGGGTGGCGTTTTGGCGACGGCGGCAGTGCGGGATGCATTCCGCAACGGCCCCGCAAAAATGCCTGATCTGTTCCATGGCTACACCTATTCTGGCCACCCGCTGGCGTCAGCGGCCTGTATCGCAACGTTGGATGCCTACCGCGATGACCAGATTTTCGAGAACGCGGCGGCGATGGCCGGCCCTTGGGAGGATATGCTGCATTCGCTCACCGATATTGCTGCCGTGATGGACGTGCGCAATTGCGGCATCCTTGGTGCGGTCCATCTAAAACAGGACGGCGCTGTCGGAGATGCAGGGCGCGCAGCCTACGCCGGATTGTGGGACGCTGGATTGATTGTGCGGCCTGTGGGCGACGCGCTGTGTCTGTCACCGCCGTTGACGATCACTCAAGATCATGTGGATGAGATTGGCGCGAAATTGCGGGCGCAGTTGGCGGGGTAGACGCCAGAATTGAGTTGTATTTGCCTTAAGAGGTGAAAAACGAATTTTTCACCTCTTATGAAGCTAGGGCGCGGCAAGCCCGCTGAGTGTCAGACTGGTCGATAGCGCGTCTTCGCTGACGACCAGTTCAATCACCGCGAGGGTGCCGCTGGATTGTGCGCGGTTGAAAGCATCGGCGAAGTCTGCGGTTTTCGTTACGGTTTCGCCGTGGCCGCCGTAGGCGCGGGCGAGGGCTGCGAAGTCGGGATTGGCGAGTATCGTGCCAGACACGCGACCCGGATAGTGTTTTTCCTGATGCATGCGGATCGTGCCGTAGCGCCCGTTATTAACCACCACGACGATGGGTGTGGCACCGTGCTGCGCGGCGGTCGAAAGTTCGTTGCAGGTCATCTGGAAACAACCGTCCCCCGCGAGGCAAACCACTGTGCGGTCAGGATATTCGATTGAGGCCGATATGGCGGCGGGAAAGCCATAGCCCATTGAGCCAGACGTCGGGGCGAGCTGTGTGCCGTGTTGTTTGTAGACGAAATAGCGGTGCAGGAAGGCGGCGTAGTTGCCCGCTCCGTTGGTCAGAATTGCATCGTCAGGTAGGGTGTCGGACAGCCACGTGATGACCTGTTCCAGCTTAACATCACCGGGGGTTTCATGGGGTGTTTTCCATGTGTCGTAGTCGGCGCGCGCGGATTTGGTCCAATCGATCCAGTCAGTTCTTGATGCAGGCAATTTTGACAGCGCGCGGATGAACGAAACCGCGTCGGCGGTAACGGCAAGGTCGGGTTGATAGACGTGGCCGTGTTCATTGGCATCGGCATGGACATGCAAAATCGCGCAATGGGGGTTTGCAGGGTCGATCAGGCTGTAGCCTTGGGTTTCGATGTCACCAAGGCGCGAGCCGATCACGAGCAACGCATCGGCGTCACGCACGCGCTGCGCCAGTTTTGGGTTCACCCCGACATTCAGATCGCCTGCATAGTTTGGGTGACGATTGTCGAGGTAGTCTTGCCGTCGAAAGCCCAGCGCGACAGGCAGGTTTTGCACTTTCGCGAAGCTGGCCAGATCAATGGCGGCTTGCGGTGACCAATGCGGACCACCGACGACGACGAGGGGGCGTTTGAACCCGCTCAGCCAGTGCAGCGCGTCCGCCGCGACATGTGTCAGATCGGGGGCGAGTTTGGCGATGGGTCCGTCGGTGTCGCCAACATCTGCAAGGGCCGACAGCATGTCTTCGGGCAGCGCCAGAACCACCGGACCGGGGCGGCCAGACGTTGCGACATGAAACGCGCGGGCAATGTATTCGTGGAGGCGGGCGGTGTGGTTCACCTCAGTCACCCATTTGCACAAGCCGCCGAACATCGCTTTGTAATCAACCTCTTGGAACGCCTCACGGTCGCGGTCCTCAGCGCGGATTTGACCGACGAAAAGGATCATCGGCGTGCTGTCCTGCATCGCGATATGAACGCCCGCGCTGGCATTTGTGGCACCGGGGCCACGGGTAACAAAGGCGACACCGGGCTGGCCCGTCATTTTACCGTAGGCGTCCGCCATCATCGCAACGCCGCCCTCTTGACGGCAAACGATATTGTCGATGCCCGCGTCATACAGACCGTCGAGCGCGGCGAGGAAACTTTCGCCGGGAACAGAAAATACCCGCCGCACGCCGAAGCGAACCAGCTGATCGACAAGGATTTGACCGCCGTGTCGTGTCATGGGGCGTTGCATAAATATTCTCCAATTTCTTGGCGATACCATGGGGCACTGGTCAGGGAGTGCAAAGCCTCTATTTAGTCAATTCAACATTGCTTGGAGGCACCATGACTTATCTTCTCGGACTATCTGGATCACTGCGCCGCGATTCGACGAACACCAAATTGATGCGCGCGGCGGCGGCATCTTTTGGCGGTGATCTGCAGATCGCCAACTTGCGTCTGCCGCTTTACGATGGGGATCTGGAACAGGCTGATGGTATTCCAGCGGATGTGCAGACCTTAGCGGATCAGATCAAAGGGGCGCGGGCCGTTATCATTTCCACCCCAGAGTACAACAAATCCATTTCGGGCGTTTTAAAGAATGCGCTGGATTGGGTCAGCCGCACCAAAGGCGCACCGTGGTCGGCCAAGCCCGTCGCGATCATGTCCGCGACGGGTGGGCGGTCCGGCGGTGAGCGGACTCAGACCGCATTGCGCGCCTGCATGATGCCGTTTCGCCCGTTGATTTTGCAGGGCCCTGAAATGTTGCTCGCCGCGAGTTCCGATCAATTCGATTCAGACGGCAAACTCATCAGCGAGCACTACCAAAAGACACTAGATGATCTGATGGCAGCGTTGCGCGATATCTCCTAAACTGGATTGGCGATTTCGATCAGGTTGCCATCGGGGTCGCGGATGTAAATCGACATGATTGGCCCCGTCGCGCCAGTGCGCGGGATGGGGCCGTCTTCAATTGGCACGTCCAACGCGACGAAATGCGTGACCCAATCTGCGATGGGCGTGTCGCTAAGAAAACAAAGGTCGCCACTTCCAGACAGCGGATGTGCCGCTTTGGGGTCAAATTCAGCGCCAGTTTGGTGCAAGTTGATTTTCTGCTGACCGAATTTTAAGGCGATTCTGGTTGAGCCGTCTGCGACCTTAAATTGATCCAGCGTCATGCCCAAAACGGTCCGGTAAAACGCTGTAGTTTTGTTGATTGACCTTACCGTCAGGACAAGATGATCTAAAGAGGTGAGATTGGGCACTTGTAGGCTCCGTTCGGATTGATAAGCGGAAGTTATGACAGAACACAGCACAGCGACGCAAACCCTGACCGATGTCATGGACCCCGCACGTGCGCGGGCATTGCAGGCGACGTTGGGGATGGAACAAACCATTGAAAGTGGCAGCGCGTTGCCGCCGTTCTTTCATCATATCTATTTCTGGGATCCGCAGCCGCCTGAGAACCTCGGGCGTGACGGGCATCCCGCAATTGGCGGGTTTGTTCCAGATATGGGGCTACCGCGACGGATGTGGGCCGCGGGGCGGTTGATGTTTCACGGCCCGCTGATGGCGGGTGCTGTGGCTGAAAAGACGTCAGTGATTGAAGGCGTGACGCGTAAGACGGGGCGGTCCGGACCGCTGGCATTCGTGCGGATTCGCCATGATATTCGCCAACGCGGGACCGTCGCGCTGACGGAATGGCAGGATTTGGTCTATCGCGAAGACGGTGGTGAGCCGCCAGCCCACCCTGACGCAAGGACAGATGAGACGCAGTCTGAAGTGGTGAGTTTCGACACCACAGCGTTGTTTCGATATTCCGCGCTGACGTTCAACGGACACCGCATTCATTATGATCGCCCCTATGCATGCAGGGTCGAAAAATATGATGGTCTGGTCGTGCATGGGCCATTGCTGGCACAGCACCTGATGCTTATGGGCGCGCGCCAGTTGGGTAAACCAATAACCGAGGTTACGTACCGCGCGACGGCGCCGCTGACCTTGCCGCATTCCGCAACGTTGTGTTGGGCGGATGGGGCGGCATGGGTGCGCGGGCCAAATGGAGAGCAGTGCATGCAAGCCCAGATGCGCTAGGCGTTACGCTAAAGACTCGCTTGCGGATCAAAGTCCGTTGGAATTGTGTTGTCACCCCTCAGGATGAATTGAGCCAGTTTATCCGCCGCCAGCGGTGCCATCCCGAAGCCGATCTTGAAGCCACCATTGGCAATAAATTCACCGTTTCGAAACGGATGGGCCCCAAGCATCGGGGCGCGGGTGCGCGCGCGCGGTCGCACGCCTGCCCAGCGACAGATTTCGTGGGCATCTTGCAGGACAGGAACTGCAGCGCGGGCTTTGGCGACAAGTGCGTCACATTGCGTGTCAGTGCTGGTTGGATCGTCGAATTCGCGTTCCGTGGTTGACCCGATCGCGGTGGTGCCATCCGCGTGGGGGATGATGTGCAGCCCATCGACGAACAATTGCGGCGATGTGCGGGCATCATAATCCAGCAGCACCGCTTGGCCTTTTATGCCCGCGCCGACCATGCGTGTGTGTTGATTGGTCAGGTGTTCAAGGCCCTGCCACCCCGTCGCCCAGACAACGGCACCTTCGTCTGGCGCATCCATCACAACTTCCCCGCCGCGCGCCAAGACTGCCGCTGCCAAAGCGGCGCAGCCTTGCGCCGGATGCAGACGCGCCGTGAGGGTGTCATGAATATAGAGGCCAGTCAGGGAGTGCGGGGCAAAGGCGGAGGGGGCTTGGATGATTTCCCAGATCGCGCGGTCCTGCCAGTGGGTCATCGCACCTGCGATGCGGTCTTTGGCAAGCGCGACGCCCGCCTCACTTGCGATGGGTTGTAGTCGCCCCGTGCGCCCGTACCCCGATGCAAGTCCTCCAGCCACATCGACCTCACCCCACCAGTTTTCCGCCATGAGCAGGCTTTCCAGTTGAAACGCCTTTTTCGGGTTCCATTGTTCTGGCACGTGCGGCGCCAATGCGCCGACGATTCCGCCGGATGCGCCTGAACCGACGCCATTTGGATCAATCACGCGCACGGTTGCGCCTGCTGTAAGGCAAGCCCACGCGACGGATAAGCCAAACACCCCTGCCCCGCGCACAGTTACATCTACCGTTGCCATCGCCGCTGCCTGCTCTCATTGTCGCGCCAAAGCTGCGCATTGATCTAGGCGCAAACCAATAGGACACAATGACATGACAGACCAGCGGGCGAGCGTGGAATGGCGCGACGGAATCGTGCCTGTATCAGTGCTATTTGATGACCCGTATTATTCGATCGATGATGGGGTCGCGGAAACGCAGCACGTTTTTTTGGGCGGCAATGAGTTGCCAGCACGGTTTCACAGCGGGTTTCATGTGGCCGAACTGGGTTTTGGCACGGGGCTGAACTTTCTGGTGACGCTGGCCGCGTGGCGGGCCGCGGGGGGTGCCGGTAAGCTGCATTTTACCAGTTTTGAGGCCTATCCGATGCAAGTGACCGAGATGCTGCGCGCCCTGCAGGCATTTCCCGACCTGCCGATTGATGTTTTTGCCACCGATTCGGGCGCGGACGTGCTGGCGCCTGCGTTGCACGGGCCAGATTTTGAATTGACGGTTGTTGTCGGGGATGCGCGTGACACGCTGGCTGATTGGAACGGACATGCGGATGCGTGGTATCTGGACGGGTTTTCACCTGCCAAGAATCCAGAACTCTGGGAGGACACATTGCTGGCGCAGGTCGCAGCACACACGGTCAGCGGCGGCACTGTTGCGACGTATACGGCCGCCGGATTTGTGCGGCGCGGGCTTGCGGGCGCCGGTTTCACGGTCAGTCGTGTGCAAGGGTTCGGACGCAAGCGGCATATGACGCGCGGGGTGCTGTCGTGACCACCCAAAACATCCGCCTCGGCATCATGTTGATGATCGCCACGACATTCGTGTTTGCCATGCAAGACGGGATCAGCCGCCATTTGGCGGGGCAATATAATGTTATGATGATCGTCACCATTCGTTACTGGTTCTTTGCGGCCTTCGTCATCGCTCTTGCGCGGCGGCAAGTCGGGTCTGTGCGCAAAGCGGCGGCCACGACACAACCTGTATTGCAAATCTTTCGCGGGCTGCTTTTGGCGTCAGAGATTTGCGTCATGGTGTTTGGGTTCGTGTTGCTGGGCTTGGTTGAGGCCCACGCGATATTTACCTGCTACCCCCTGTTGATCGCCGCGTTGTCTGGCCCGATCTTGGGTGAGCAAGTCGGCTGGCGACGGTGGGCGGCAATCGGGATCGGGTTCATCGGCGTCTTGATTATCCTGAAGCCCGGTTTCACGGTGTTCAGCCCAGCAGCGGCGATCCCGCTTTTGGCGGCATTCATGTTTGCGCTTTATGGATTGCTGACCCGATACGCGGCGCGACGCGACAGCACAGCGACGTCATTCTTTTGGACGGGTGTCGTAGGGGCGGTGGCGCTGACCCCGTTGGGGCTGTGGATGTGGGAACCGATGGCGGGACCCGATTGGTTGTGGATGGCCGCGTTATGCATCACCGGCGTGACGGGGCATTGGTTGCTGATAAAAACCTATGAAGTCGCCGAAGCCAGCGCCGTCCAGCCCTTTGCCTATTTGCAATTGGTGTTTGCCAGCTCCATCGGTCTAACCGTCTTTAATGAGACCTTGTCCCCGAACGTGGCGATTGGCGCGGGGTTGGTTGTGTCCGCAGGCATGTTCACACTGTGGCGGGCGCGACGCGCGGCCTAGGTATTTGCGCTAGTCATTGGCGCGGGCGACAGGTCGCGTGGGTTGCGGGCCTGTTGGTGGCACAGGTTCGACCTCTCCAGCGCGACGAACCGGCGGGCGCAGCTGGGTTGGCGCGGCTTCAAGAATGGCATCGACTGTCCGTGAGGGTCGCGCGACGGGGCGGATCACGGGCGCTTCGCCAACAAGAATATCCATAAACCGCACAGGGCCAATCTGGCCTGTTAGCCGCGCACGATAGACCGGAATGCCTTCGGTGACGCGCATGACGTAGTTGCGGGTTTCGCGAAACGGGATGTGTTCAATCCAGTCAATGACGTCCACTGGATCGGGGTTCAGCACACTGAGGCGCGGATCGCCACGCTCCGTTATCCAAGATTTCGGGCGGCTGGGGCCAGCGTTATAGCTTGCCGCGATCATCACGGGGGAATTGCCAAATTCGCGCGTCAAATACGCGAGGTATTCTGACCCGAGGGTTGTGTTATAGGCCCAATCCGTCGTCAAACGGCTAAGACTGTAGGGCATATCTAGCCAGCCCGCGACCTCTTGTGCGGTGGCGGGCATCAATTGCATCAGGCCCAGCGCGCCGACACTGCTGCCCGCATCGGTGCGAAATTCGGATTCCTGACGCGCAATCGCAAGTGCGAGCGCGGGTTCGACAGGCAGGTCGAGGTCCGCCATCGGGTGCACGGGGAAGTATGCGTCCTGCACCAAAAGATCACCTTGCACAGCGGTTTTGGCAATCAGAACAGTGTAAAACGGATCCCCAAGGTCCATAAACAACGCGCCGAGTTGCCCGATTTCCTGCCGTGTCATGCCCGCCGCCGCATCCCGAAAGAACAACACGGCCAGGCCACGTTCGCCTGCATCAAGCAAGGCCAGTCCAGCGCGGACCAAGTCGGCATTGAGCATCGGGATGCTGCGCCAGTCACCAAAATCTTCGCCACCCACGATGTCGGCGCTCAACGTCAGGCCGAGTTTTTCGGCCGACAGCAATCCATAAAATGAGGTCTGGTGCTGCGCACCCATTCGAAACGCGGTAATTGCGGCGTCGGCGTTGCCTAAACCCTCATGAGCGCGGCCAAGCCAATAGCCCGCACGGCCCTTGGAAATCGGGGACGACACAGAGTCGTCAAAGCGCTGGAAATGCACCAGCGCGGCGTCGTAGTCTTTCATGTGGGTCAGTGCGATGTAGCCCGCCAGCCATTCAAGATCGCTGTAATTGTCCTCATCCGGTTGGATAAAGTGCTGCGTGGCAAAGCGGTAGGCCACGTCGATGTTGCCTTTGCGCATGTGCCAACGCGCAAGGATGCGCCGCCATGACCCCCAACGCCAAGGAATACCAAGACGTTCGGCGCTGTTGGATTGCGCGGTGAGGATGATGCTTGCTTGGGTCCAGTCACCCCGATCCACAAACCGGTTGAACCGATCATAGTGCAGGCCGGGGGTGTCTTGCAGGCGGTCTGGTATCAGGTCTTCCCGCGCCTCAATATCGCTGTCGCGATTGATGTTCGCAAGGCGCGCGCGGATCAGGGCCTGTTGGCCTGCGTCCAGCAGCGGTACAACATTGGCCACATCGCTGGTGCGCCAACGCCACAGCAACATGTCAGCGCGCGCAAAATGGTGCGGGGCCACGACATCGGCAAACGCATTGACGATCGCTTGGTGAGAGGCCGTTGTGAAGGCTGAGGTGAGCCACAAATCGACCAGCATCGCTTCGGCCGCATCGCGGCGGCCATCCGCTATCAGGGCGTTGGCATATGCGACAGCGCCCTGTCCAGTTTCGGCACCCGATCCGTCAAAGAACGTCAAAACATCATCATTGGGAATCGTTTCATCAATCACGCGTTCTGCATTGGCGCGGATCGCATCATTGCCGGGCCACTCGGAACGCCGTTCCAGAAAGGCTGTGTAGCTGGAGAACGTAAAGTCGGTGCCTGTGTCGCGAAGCTGCATCCATTCAAGCAAATCTTGTTCCACCGCCGAACGATCGGCGAGGCTGTCATAGGCCCCGTCAGCGTCACCGTTCGCCAACAAGGTAAGCGCGCGCGAGAACGGCGATGTAGCGTCTGAATTAGAGACATTCTTCGCTGTTGCAGGGGATGCCAACAAAATAGCAGCTACGCATAGTGTCCTAATCGTCAAAATTGTCTGACCCCCCATTTTGACGTTGCCCCCTGATTGTACTTTGGTGTTTTTTTGTGTGCGCGTTGTATTCGATTAACACAGTTAGATCATCGACGCGACACCGCAACTCACAAACTTGGCAAAGGCGGAAAACCCCACTACAGAACCGGTATTAACGGGCCAATTCCGGCCCCCCTATTTAGGATGCGTATCATGATCAAAGGGTCTTTCCCTGCTCTTGTCACGCCGTTCACGAACGGCCAGCTGGATCTCGATACGCTGAAAAAACTTGTCGAGTGGCATTTCGAGCAAGGTTCGCACGGGTTGGTGCCTGTGGGCACAACCGGCGAAAGCCCGACATTAAACCATTCCGAGCATGATTTGGTGGTTCAAACTGTCGTGGACGCGGTGGCGGGGCGTTTTCCTGTGGTCGCGGGTGCGGGATCAAATAACACGTCAGAAACCGTGCGTTTGGTAAAGGCCGCGAAGGCGGCGGGCGCAGATGCTGCGCTGGTCGTGACGCCGTATTACAACAAACCGACACAGCGCGGGTTGATCGAGCACTTCACCCAAGCGGCCAACTGTGGCCTGCCACTCATCATTTACAACATTCCGGGTCGGTCCGTGGTCGATATGATGCCCGAAACCATGGGCGAGCTGGCAAAGCACGACATGATTGTCGGCGTAAAGGATGCGACAGGCGATCTGGCGCGGGTGCCGAACCAACGGTTGTTCTGCGGCACAGACTTTGTCCAAGTGTCTGGCGAAGACCCCACAGCAATCGGGTTTAACGCACAAGGCGGTGTCGGCTGCATTTCGGTGACAGCGAACGTCGCACCGAAGCTGTGTTCAGAGATGCAATTGGCGACTTTGGCAGGTGATTACGCGTCGGCATTGGCAATCAATGACCGCTTGATGCCGCTGCACAGGGCGATTTTTACTGAACCGGGATTGGTCGGTGCTAAATACGGTATGTCGCTGCTGGGGCTGTGTTCGGATGAGGTGCGTTCACCACTGACCACGCTGACGGATGAGACCAAGGAAAAGATGCGCGCGGCCATGGTGCATGCGGGACTGTTGAACTGATCTAGGTCGGGTTTGGCTGCGTTATATGTTGAAACGGGCGGGAAATTTCCCCGCCCGTTTGCTTCTTAAGCGGCAAGTGCGTTGCGGGCCTCAAACTGGTCATTCAGACGCCACAGGCCCCACGCCAACGGGATCGCAGCAAGACCGCCGATAACGTAGGCGAGGGGTTCGTCGTAAAACGTCTCGAACGCTTGGGTGTAGGCATGGATACCGCCAAAGGTCTTGGCGGCGTTGAAAATACCGCGGCGGTTGGTGTTGGCAGACCAGAAGGCCGCGGCGATTAGCAGGATCGCCCAGACAATGGAATAAACATGTTCAGAGATCACCAATGCACTGGCTTCGAATGCTGATTTGACATCGCTAAAGGTCTGGTAGTCATCGCTGTAGTCGCGATAACCCGGTCCCCAGATATGGCTTCCCACAACATCGCCCCACAAGCTGCCCACCAGAAAGCACAGGTTGGCGACGATGAACGCCATGATGCCAAAGATATGCGTGTGGCGACGAAAGCGGTCGGTCAGCAATCCGGCAACGGCGACACAGGCGGCCATGGCGACAGACAGTTGCACGATGCTAAGCGTCGTTTCAGGGCTATAAAACGCATACATCGCGTGCCAATAGAACGTTCCAGTGTCGAGCATTTGCGCAAACGGTACGATGGCCAGCGCGGTGATCAGGCGCACGTCAATGAACACGCCCGTACCAAAGATCACGACGGCAGCGTAGAGGTGGATCATCGGCACAGCGAACCCCGATACCTCAGCCGCCCCCGCCCACACATATAGCCCGCCGATGTGCATTGCTGCGGTCATCAACAGGATACTGCCAGTTAAAAAGCCGGTATTTTCGACCCCTTTGCGATGTATGAGTGCGGTGACAGCGGCACCAATCAGGCCAAGAACCAGCAGGGCCAACCCACCGGATTGTTCGCCAAAGACATCCAGAATTTCAATCGAGGCCCCGCCGGTTAGCATGCCCGCCCCGATGAGTGCTGAGGCGGTCCCAAACATGCGATAAACGTCCGTGGCTTTGACAAGGATCGTCGCCCCAATCGCGAGGAACAATCCACCGACAATCGCAACCGCGAGCGCGTCAGCCAGCAGACCAATAAAACCCGCAGCGGCCGCGATGATGCCAAAACAAAGAACCGCATTGATAACGAGCGAGACCATCACTTGCCGAGAGCGGCGGGCGATGATGTTGCCCTGATCCGAGGTTATGACACCTTCTTTGACCAGTGCTTCGGTTTGTATGACGTGGCCCATTTCGGCTCTCCAGAATCCACTTATGAACATCGTTCAAATATTAATTGCACAATCATGAACGACGTTCACACATTTTCTTTTAGCCACCCTTTACCCCAAACGACGTCCGTACTGCCCACGAATGTCGCGACGCGGTCAATCTCGGCCTCAAGTGCGCGCACGCGGGCCTTGCCCATGCGCACGCCTTGTTCGGGCCAAAAGGCTGACACGTGCGTTGAAGGTCCATCACGTTTGGCGTCGATGCGCCCGATCAGCCGGTCGCCCTGCATCACAGGAAAGACATAGTAGCCGTATTGCCGTTTCGGGGCAGGAACAAAAATTTCGATGCGGTAGTGAAAGTTGAACAAACGCTCTGCGCGTTTTCGGTCGCGCAGGGCGGGGTCGAACGGGGACAGCAGCCGGACCCGCGCGTTCGGGTCTGGTGGCGGCCTTTGAGTTGTATTGGCCAAGATGAAGGAGGCGCGCAGCGAGCCATCGTGGGACTGGACATCAGCCTCAAGGATACTGTGATCTTTGATCGCGCCGACGCACCATGTTTTCGCCTGCGCGGGGGTGATGATCGCATAAAAGGCAGCGATTTCGCCCGAGGTCGCAAAGCCAAGGCGGTCAAGCGCAGACGTGCAGGCCCAGTCGATCATGTCGTCTTCGCTGACGCGCGCGTTGAGCTGTTCCGCTGGGATGATCCGTTCGGTCAGATCGTAAACTTTGCGAAACCCCTTACGGTGGCAGACAGACAAATCTCCTGAACGCCACAGATATTCCAATGCAGTTTTGGACGGGTGCCAATCCCACCAGCCACCCGAACCGCGTTCTTCGTGTGCACCAACATCCATGGATGTGCAGCGGCCCTCGTGGGTGATCTGGCGCAACACCTCGTCGATTTGTTCGCGAAAACCATCCCGCCGCCACGCGGGCCATTTGGCATCCATGTGCGCCTTATCCTTGGCGAATTTGTGCCGCCACATCGGGAAATGCTGCATCGAAATGCAGGACGCATCATGGGTCCAATGTTCGAACGCACCGCGGGTTTTCATAAGCTTGGGCAGGTTCGGCGTCCGGTATTGCTGGCGGCGCGACCACAAGATCAGATCATGGGCACGCGCCAGCGTGTTGACGCTGTCGACCTGCACAAACCCGAGGTGGTCGATGACGCCCTGCAAATCGCCCCCCGTGCCAGAGCCGCTGCGCGACCCAAGCAGCAGGTGCTGGTCCAAAAACACCGCGCGCGCGGTCTTATTATCGATGATCAGGCGGGTCATGGCTGGCCTTTTTGGGTTTGGAGCACCCTACGGCTTGTCGTCGCGCCTGCCATCCCCTATCTGATCATCGTTATGGCAAAGAAACCCGATCAAAACCCGAACTACAAAGTCATCGCCGAAAACCGGCGGGCGCGGTACGATTTTGCGATCGAATCAGATGTTGAGTGCGGGATCATTCTTGCTGGATCCGAAGTCAAATCGCTGCGGGTCGGCCAGTCCAATATCGCCGACAGCTACGCGACGGTGGCAGAGGGCGAGCTTTGGTTGATCAATTCCTACATCGCGCCATACCAGCAGGCGATGTTCCCCCATGAGGACCGTTCACGGCGCAAGTTGTTGGTGTCCAAACGCGAACTTGTGCGG
The DNA here is from genome assembly GCF_000155735.2 of Octadecabacter arcticus 238. Lineage (GTDB taxonomy): Bacteria > Pseudomonadota > Alphaproteobacteria > Rhodobacterales > Rhodobacteraceae > Octadecabacter > Octadecabacter arcticus. The sequence goes on along the minus strand of NC_020908.1, from coordinate 163,923 downwards.
ATGGGGAATGCGATCTCGCGTGAGGGAATGACCCTTGTGCCCTTGGTGATGTATTTCAACCATAAAGGCCGCGTGAAAGTTAAGATCGCGATCGCCAAGGGCAAGCAAAAGCAAGACAAACGCGCAACCGAGGCGGCTCGCGATTGGGGACGTCAGAAGGCCCGCTTGCTGCGCCACGGCGACTAAGCGGCGAACACTTGGCGGCTTGGGCGCAGGCACGGTCCTTGGTTCGATGGGCGCTTAAGCGGCAGAAGCTGTTTCCAGCGGTGGAATTGATACACTGCTGAGCGGTATCGTCGGCGGCGGCGCTGGCGGCGCGGCAATTAGCGGTATCGGCGCTATCATCAAGAACATGATGTCCAAGAGCTAAACCTTGCCTTGACGAAGAATTCGGAGCGTCCGGCGGTGCCGTGGCGCTCCTTTTTGTGTGGCAAACCTTGCACTGGAAGGGTCGCGGCGTTAGGGACATATTTATCCCGCAACGCCTATACTCATGGGGTATGCCATGGCTTTCGATGACCCTAGAACCCTCGTTTCGACCGGTTGGCTTGCCGACCATCTGAAAGATCCCGATCTGCGAATTTTGGATGCGTCTTGGTATCTGCCTGATATGGCACGTGATGCATTGGCCGAATACCACAACGCACATATTCCGGGTGCGCGTTTCTTTGATATCGACGAGGTGAGCGATCACCGATCTGAACTGCCGCACATGGTGCCACCAGTCGAGAAATTCATGTCCCGCATGCGCAAACTGGGCGTGGGCGATGGCCACCAGATTGTCGTTTATGACGGCGCTGGCCTGTTTAGTGCGGCCCGCGTCTGGTGGTTGTTCCGGCTGATGGGCAAAACCGATATTGCCGTTCTTGATGGCGGGTTTCCGAAATGGCAGGCCGAGGGGCGTACGATTGAAGACCTGCCGCCGATCGTGCGCGATCGCCATATGACCGTGACGCGCCAGAACCAGATGGTGAAGGACGTCACGCAGGTCGCATCCGCGTCCAAGCTTGGGGATTACGTCATCGTCGATGCCCGCGCGCCAGAGCGGTTTCGCGGCGACGCGCCAGAACCCCGCGAAGGTCTGCGGTCGGGCCATATCCCGAATGCACGCAACGTGTTTTACCGCGATCTTTTGGCGCCCGACGGCACATTAAAATCCAACGACGCCATGGCCGAAGTGTTCCGCAAGGCCGGTGTTGATTTGTCTAAACCTGCCATTCTGTCGTGTGGGTCTGGTGTCACGGCGTCTGTCCTCGCGCTCGCGATGGAGCGAATGGGCAAATTCGATCACGCAATTTACGATGGGAGTTGGTCCGAATGGGGCACATTCCATGATTTACCAATCGCCACAGGAGACGCCTAATGTTTGCGCACCTTTCCCCACAGCCTAAAGACAAAATTCTGGCCCTTATGGCCGCCTACAAGGAAGACCCGCGCGACACCAAGGTCGATCTTGGTGTTGGTGTTTACAAAGACGCGAGCGGCAACACGCCCGTGATGCGCGCCGTCAAAGCGGCGGAACGGCGGCTGGTAGATGAACAGACATCCAAGGCCTATGTCGGGCTGGCAGGTGATCCCGCGTTTTCGGACGCTATGATTGATTTGGTGCTGGATGGCGCGGTTGCGCGCGAACGCGTTGCGGCTGTCGCTACACCCGGCGGGACGGGCGCGATCCGGCAGGGGCTGGAGCTTATCAAGCTGGCTGCACCGGACGCGACTGTCTGGATTTCCAACCCGACGTGGCCAAACCATCCGTCAATTATCAAATACCTTGATATGCCAATGGCCGAATACCGCTATTTTGACGAAGCGACGCGCGGCGTGGATTTCGACGGTATGCTGGCCGATCTCAAGCTGGTCAAAGCCGGTGATGTCGTGCTTTTGCACGGCTGCTGTCACAACCCGACAGGCGCAAACCTGACGGCGGACCAGTTGCAGCAAGCTATTTCGGCCATCAAAGACGTCGGCGCGATGCCGTTTGTGGACATCGCCTATCAGGGCTTTGGCGACGGATTGGATGCGGACGGCGCCGCCACCCGCGCAATCGCCGCCAGCTTCGACAACGTGTTGATCGCCGCGTCGTGTTCCAAGAACTTCGGTGTCTACCGCGAACGCACGGGCATTCTGATGGCCATTGCCCGCAATCAAGACGAGCGTGATCTGGCACAACAGAATCTATCCTACCTGAACCGTCAAAACTACAGCTTTCCGCCGGATCATGGTGCGCGCGTGGTGACAATGATCCTGACCGATCCGGTGCTTCGCGCCGATTGGGAGGCCGAGCTGGAAGACACCCGTCTTGGGATGCTCGATCTGCGCCAGCAGCTGGCCAGCGAATTGCGCCGTCTGTCCAATTCAGACCGGTTTGATTTCTTGGCAACACACCGTGGCATGTTTTCCCGTCTTGGGACGACGCCCGAAAAGGTCGAAAAATTGCGGGCCGATCACGGGATCTACATGGTCGGTGACAGCCGGATGAATATTGCCGGTTTGAATGCGGATACCATTCCTGTGCTGGCAAAAGCGATTATCGACTCAGGGATCTAATCACCCCGTCATTGAATTCTAATGCGGCGTGTCTAGGTGACTAGACACGCCGTTTTTTCATCCTCAAAGGATTTATCTATGCCAAATACTGCCCTCATCACCGGTGCCTCTGGCGGCATCGGTGCCGAATTTGCCCGTTATCATGCGTCTAAAAAGGGCGATCTGATACTGGTTGCGCGCCGTTTGGATGCGTTAAACGCGCTTAAGGCGGAACTGGAATCCGCACATGGCGTCACGGTTCACGTCATTGCGCAGGACCTTGGCGAAACCGGCGGGGCCGATGCGCTGGTCACTGCGGTTGACGCGCTTGGTGTGTCTGTCGACATCCTGATTAACAACGCGGGCTTTGGCGGCCACGGCAAGCATATCGATCGCGCACTAACCGAGGAACAGGCGATGATTGACCTCAACATCAAAGCCTTGGTGACGCTGTCGCACGCGTTTGGCGGCAAGATGGCTGCGCAGGGCAGTGGACATATTTTGCAGATCGGATCGACCGCCGGCTTTATGCCCGGTCCGTTGCAGGCGGTGTATTTTGCGACGAAAGCCTTTGTGAGCTCGTTCAGTCAGGCGTTGGACCACGAATTGCGCGGTGATGGCGTGACCTGCACAGTTCTCGCACCCGGATACGTCGAAACCGGATTCGCGGATCGCGCTGATCTTGGCGGGACTGATTTGGTCAAGTCAGGCAAGACACCGCAAAGCGTTGCGAAACATGGCTACGACGCGATGACCGCGGGCAAGTTGGTGACAGTGAATGAACGACAGCTGAGCGTCTTGACCCAATGGTTTATCCCGCTGCTGCCACGCCGCGCCGTGTTGAAGATGGTCCAAAAGATGCAAACAAAATAACGTCGATCTGACCCAGACATAAAAAGGCCCCGTTGCTACCAGCGGGGCCTTTTCTATGTATTGAGTGCGGGGATTTAGCCCTTTGAGAACTCTGGATAGGCTTCCATGCCAAGCTCAGACATATCGAGGCCCATGATTTCGGACTCTTCGCTGACCCGGATACCCACCGTCAACTTGAGAACATACCAGAGGATAAACGAAGCTACGAAGGTGAACACACCGTAGGCAGCGATGCCCGTAAGTTGTGCAGACAACGTTGCGCTGCCCGAGAAGACCACGGCGATGGTTCCCCAAATACCTGCAAAAAGGTGCACAGGGATTGCGCCGACGACGTCGTCAATCTTGAGCTTGTCGAGCAATGGAACTGCGAAGACCACAATCACACCACCAACACCACCGATGAGCAGAGAGCCAAGCAGCGACGGAGCAAGAGGTTCAGCAGTGATTGATACAAGACCGGCAAGCGCACCGTTGAGGACCATTGTAAGGTCCACTTTCTTGAACATGATTTGCGTCATCACGAGCGCCGCGAGGGAGCCAGCCGCAGCGGCCATGTTGGTATTCACAAAGATACGGCTGATGTCAGTAATATCGCCAACCGTGCCCGCAGCAAGTTGGGATCCACCGTTAAAGCCGAACCAACCGAGCCACAGGATGAACATACCCAATGTCGCCAGTGCCAAGTTTGAACCCGGCATCGGGTTGATCTTGCCATCTTTGAATTTGCCGATACGCGGGCCAAGAACAATGGCACCAGCCAAAGCGGCCCAACCACCAACAGAGTGCACGATCGTTGAGCCAGCAAAGTCCGAGAAGCCCAATTCCTTCAACCAGCCGCCGCCCCACTGCCAAGAGCCGGAGATCGGGTAAAGAACACCCGTCAGGACAACGACAAAACCAAGGAAAGGCCACAGCTTGATACGCTCAGCCAAGGCACCGGACACGATAGACGCCGTAGCAGCTACAAACACCAGCTGGAAGAAAAAGTCGGACGCGACGGATGCGTAGTCAAGTGCTGCATCCGCTGCAGCGAGGCCAACGGGCTCTGCTTGCGTGATAACAAAGAAGCTGCCGACGTAACCGTTGAAGTCGCCCGGATACATCAGATTAAAGCCGATCATCCAATACATGATGGCTGCGACAGAAAACAGCGCGACGTTCTTGGTCAACTGCATCGCAACGTTTTTGGACCGCACGAGGCCCGCTTCGAGCATGGCAAAACCGGCCGCCATGAAAAATACCAGAAAACCTGCCACTAAGAACAGGAGCGTCGTCATAATATACGGCCCGATTTCGTCGAATGTGGGCGCTGCATCTTGTGCAAGCGCCAAGGTCGGAAGCGCTGTCAAAGCACCTGCAACCAAGGATGTCTTTAGAAGTTTCATCTATCTTTTCCCCTTTGAGCGACCTAGATCGCGTCTTCGTTGGTTTCGCCGGTGCGCACGCGCACAGCACTTTGCACGTCCATGACGAAAATCTTGCCATCCCCGATTTTGTCGGTCTTTGCGGTGGTGGCGATGGTCTGCACGACCTCATCCGCCATTGCCGAACTCACGACGATTTCGAGTTTTATTTTCGGTACAAAATTCACAGCATATTCAGCGCCGCGATAAATTTCGGTGTGACCCGACTGTGCGCCGAAGCCTTTGATTTCAGTCACCATCATTCCGCGCACGCCGATAGACGTCAGTGCTTCACGGACCTCTTCGAGCTTGAACGGTTTGATTGTTGCGATAATGAGTTTCACGCGTTCCCCTTCCGATTTTCGTCGACAGACCATGTGGCCATCTGGGCCTAAAAGGTAACGTGAGAGGGCGTACCTCAAGGCAAGCGCCCCCGACTTTCATGTGCAGGTGCAGCATTTTGCCCAAAAATTGTACAATTTCATCGACAGGCCCAAAAATTAGGCAAGCAGAAAAGTGCTTATCGAGGGGACATCGGTCTCTACTTTTGGAATCGGGGGCGATAACATGGCGACAACAGACGCCATAAGGCGCAGGGAACGAGTGGGCCATATGACCGGCAAACGAGGATCAAAGCCGCCGCTGGTGGCGGAAAAACGCAGCAGACCGGTGGCAAAAGCCCGTAAACCTTCGACACGCGCACGTCGCCGCAAGGCGGCGCCAAAGCGGCGAGGTTTGCTTGGCACCTTGTTGTGGCCGTTGTTGTGGCCGTTCAAATGGCTGCTGATCCTGTTCTGGCGTATTACATGGCGCGGCACGGTCGTTGTCATGCTGCTGGTCGGCGTCGGTGTGTTTTATTACGCGTCCTCCCTGCCCTCGATTGATGAATTGGTCGACGGGCGCACGCGCGGATCGGTGACGTTGCTGGATGGGGATGGTGCAACCTTCGCGTGGCGCGGCGATCAGTTTGGCGGAATGATTTCGTCAGACGCAGTGAACGAGAATTTACGTAACGCGGTCATCGCCACCGAGGACAAACGGTTCTACTGGCATTTTGGCGTGGATTTCTATGCGACCGGCGCCGCGATGGTGCGCAACTTCCGCAACGGTGGCAATCCGTTGTCCGGCGCGGGCGGATCGTCCATCACGCAGCAAACTGCAAAGCTGCTCTGTTTTGGCCACCCGTTCGATCCCGACACATGGGAAGACGAGACCGCATATGAGGCCGACTGCCGTCGCACGACGCTTTGGCGCAAAGTGCAGGAAGCGGTTTATGCCTTTGCGATGGAAGCCCGTTACACCAAAGCCGAAATCCTGACGATCTATCTGAACCGCGCCTATCTGGGTGCCGGTAGCCGAGGATTCGAAGCAGCATCGCAACGGTATTTTGGGATTTCCGCCATCGATGTGAACCCTGCACAATCGGCGATGCTGGCTGGGCTGCTTAAGGCCCCGTCAAGTTTTGCGCCAACACGCAATCTGCAAGTGTCGCAAGATCGCGGCGCGACTGTGATCCGCCTGATGCAAGAGAACGGCTACCTGACCGAGGCCGAGGCAGCAGACGCCCAAGCCAATCCTGCGACATTATCGGAAGCCGCGCGGGCGCGGGCAGGTGGTTATTTCGCCGATTGGGTCATGGACACTGCACCCAGCTATTTCACCAGCGACACGACCGAAGACGTGATCATCCGCACGACTTTGGACCCACGTATTCAGACCGCAGCAGAAGACGCGTTGGTGTGGGTGTTTGAAAACAAGGTCCGCGACGGATCAGAAGCCCAAGCTGCGATCGTGGTGATGTCAGCGGATGGGGCCGTGCGTGCGATGGTCGGTGGGCGCGACCTCACGGTATCGGGGGCGTTCAACCGTGCGACGCAGGCGTTGCGCCAAACCGGATCGGCGTTCAAACCGTTCATCTATGCAGCCGCGCTTGATTTGGGATGGTCGCCGCTGGCGACCGTGGTGGACGAGCGACGTTGCTGGACCACGCCGGGATCGGGCGCGTGGTGCCCGTCAAACTACACCAACGAGTTTAAGGGCGAGGTTACGCTTGTGCAGGCGTTACAACAATCGCTCAACATTCCTGCCGTCATTCTGTCCGAGGAAATCGGGCGCGACATCGTGCGGACCGTGGCCGAGGGTTTTGGCATTGTCAGCGATCTCGCCAGTGGTCCCGCGCTTGCACTTGGCGCATCCGAGAGCACATTGGTTGAGATGACAGGCGCCTATGCCGGCATTCTGAACGGTGGCTCCGCCGTTAAACCCTACGGGTTGGTCGAACTACGACTTGCGGGTGAAAGTGAACCGCTTTTGACGGCCACAGGCGGCATCCGTGAACGGGTGATCCAAGAAAGCGCCGCGCGGCAGCTGACGTGGATGATGTATCAGGTGGTTGAAGGCGGATCCGGCAGCCGCGCCGCAGTTGAGGGTTGGGAAATTGCTGGCAAAACCGGCACCACCCAAGGCGCGCGCGATGCGTGGTTCATCGGCTTCAGCGGTGACTACGTGGCGGGCGTCTGGATGGGCTATGACAACAACACGCCGCTGACCGGCGTCACGGGGTCCGGCCTTCCGGCGGAAATTTGGCACGAAACCATGACGCGGGTTTTGTCAGGCCTCGCACCAACGCCGCTGCCAATGCAGGCACCTGCCGAATTTATCGGCCCGCAACCCAGCACTGGGCAAGGCGGCGACGGATTGGGTTTCACGCCTGAGCAAGCAGACTCGATCATCAACAACGTGCTGCGCGAGTTACTGAATAATGGTGGGTAGATTGTCGGTGCTAAATAGGACGGTTATTCGACGATGTCGTCGCACCTCGAATAACGGAACGCGTAGCCGTCCCAAATCATGATGATGCCGCCGTCGGCTTCTGCGTCATTCATCACCATCGCGCGTTCGGTCCAAATCTGGTCTTCGCCCGAACACACCATCGTGTAAAGCGTGGCATCCATGCTAACGACCGTGACGGGGCGCGTCATCCGGCATTCCATTTCAACACCATAGAAAATACCATCATTGATGCGCAATGCACCGCCGTCGACGCCGACAAGCAGGCATTCAGAATTGGCGTTCTGACGATACGTGCCATCGTAGGGTGTCGCGACAGCCAACGCGGGCACAAGGATCAGGGTGAGCGCACTGGTGAAACCAGATCGCATCAGACAAGATCACGGATCAACGCGTCAAGATCTCCGCCACGCGCGTCAAGCATCGCACCAATTTCGGACCGTTCCGACAGCAGCATATTGATGCCTTCGATGATCAGGTTGAAGAACACTGGGCGACCTGGGCGGTCGGACACGTGAAAATCTACCTGAAACGGCGACGTATTGCGCAGAACGGCAACGGTGTTCACCTCGATAAAACTGTTCACGGTCTTTGATCCCTGAACCTGAATTTCACCGCCTGCGAATTCGTTAAAGCGCCGACCATATTTGTTCGCGAGGTAGTTGCCAAAGACATCCGAAAATGCGCGTTTCTGCGCATCTGACGCAGAACGCCCATCGTTGCCCAGCGCGTAAGCGGCCACATAGGGCGTGTCTGAATAACGTTCAAAGATGCCCTTAAAGCTGTTTACCATCGAATTAACAGTCGCGCCGGACTGAATGACGCCGTTGATGTCTGCCACAGCAGAATTCACCAAACCTTCGGCCTCACTACCAGTCAACGCAAAGCTGGGCAGTGGCAGTGCAGCCACCATTCCTGCGCCACCAAGGGCCATGATGGAGCGGCGCGAAAATGTCAGGTCAGTCATCATTCAAATCCTTCAAGGCTCAGCTCATCCGAAAACGGATCGATCTCGTCGCAAACCGATGGGGCTTCACCTAATTCGAAACGCCGGTTCTGCAAGTAGGCAAGCCGCGCGACCGCATAACTGTCCGCGCTTTCATAGAAGATACTATCGATCGTATCCATAAATGCACCACGAGAGATGGCGCGGTCAGCGATCTTGGCGCCCGTGGCGTAATCTATCTGTGCCATTGTGCCGACGCTTTGCAGCGGGTCAAACAACAAATCGACAAGGGTTCCCACAGCGTCGCGTTCGGTAGACGGGCCAAACAATGGCAATACAAGGTATGCGCCCTCAGGGACGCCCCAAACCGCCAAGGTCTCACCGAAATCTGTCGATTCCTCAGCCAGACCAATGGCACCTGCGGGGTCAAACAGCCCGCCAATACCAACCGTAGTATTGATCAGGAACCGCATTGCATTGGTCCCCATTCCAGTAATATCACCTTGCAGTAACCCGTTGGCCACCATGCCCGGCAGACCAACGTTATCTGCAAAACTCGACACAGGCTGTGTTATTTCCATCGGCAGTACCGCGGCCACTTGGCCAGCCGGACGCAAAATCATACGATCAAGCGAGACGCTCCAATCATAGAAGGTGCGGTTACTCGCCTCATAGGGGTCGTTGAACTCAACACCAGATTGCGGCGCGGTACAGGCCGACAGCAAAACCATGGCGATAAGGACGCAACCCGTGCGAAAATTAGTTTTTAATATGCGTAACAATGATATACCCGCAGCAGATGTTGGTAACCTAGGGAAAATCAGGACCTAGATCAAAATTAACGATTCCCGTGCAATTTTACTGCACAATTTACCGATTCATATGCGACCGAGAGATCAAGTTAAAGGTGTCATAGCATTGGCTCCCAGCCAAACCGAAAAGCGAAAAGACGCCCATGAATGTAAAAGAGCCGACCCGCGCTGAAATTCAAGCTGGCAGAGCAGAGCTGGTGGCTGTCCGCAAAAAATCGCGACCACTCTATTGGTTCGTGGCTATTTTCAGCAGTTTCGTGAACGCGCTAATGCTGACGGGGCCGCTGTATATGCTTAACGTCTATGACCGTGTGCTTGGATCGCGGTCGCTTGAAACCTTAGTGGCGCTGTCGGTTCTGGTCGGGTTCATGTATCTGATGATGGGTATTCTGGATTATGCTCGTGGCCGGATTATGGGACGTGTCGGGGCGCAGTTTCAAACAGATCTGGACGAACGTGTGTTCAATGCATCCATGCGCTCGCGCGCATCCGGCCGCGCCCCCGCTGAGGCGGCAACAGGCCAGAGCGATCTGCAAGCCGTGCAACGCGCGATCACGTCACCCGTTGCAATGGCCCCGTTCGATCTGCCTTGGACGGTTATATTCTTGTTGGGTATTTTCATTTTTCACCCCTACCTTGGCTATCTCGCAATTGGCGGTGGTTCGCTTTTGGTCATGGTCGCGATCATCAACCAAATCAGCAGCAAGAGACCGCTGAATGATGCCAATCAGGCCACCTATCATGCTGAAAAAATGGGGGAACAACTGCGCAGTGGCGCAGACACGATCCAAGCCCTAGGAATGCGAAAATCCGCGTTTGATCGCTGGATTGAACTGCGCAACAAGTCCTTGCGCACTGGGATTTGGGCGGGCGATCTGGCCGGCGGGTTTGGCAGCGTTACCAAGTCGTTCCGCCTGTTTTTGCAGTCAGCCATGCTCGGGGTCGGTGCCTATCTGGTGCTGGAAGGCGAATTGACAGCCGGTGCGATGATTGCGGGCTCGATCCTTTTGGGTCGCGCGCTGGCGCCGATTGAACTGTTGGTCAGCCAGTGGCCCGTGCTGAACCGTGGAAAATCTGGTTGGGTGAACCTGACCCGTTTGCTTGGATCGGTGCCCGAACCAGGGAAGCGCACTGATTTGCCACGACCAGCCGCACGCATCGTCGCCGATCAAGTGACTGTGCTGCCGCCGGGTGAAACCAAGGCCAGCCTGCGGATGATTTCATTTACTGTAAACCCAGGCGAAGCCGTGGGCGTCATTGGTCCGTCCGGTGCGGGCAAAACCACACTCGCCCGTGCGCTTGCGGGGCTTTGGCAACCAGCGGGCGGAACAATCCGGCTCGATGGGGCGGCGTTGGATCAATATGATCCAGACGTTTTGGGAAGCTATGTCGGCTACCTGCCGCAAACGATCCAGCTGTTGAACGGATCGATTCGCGACAATATCGCACGCATGTCGTCGAACCCCGACGATGCGGCCGTCATCAAAGCCGCCAAACGCGCAGCCGCACACGAAATGATCCTGAAGCTCCCTGAAGGCTACGACACCATCATTGATTCGGCAGGCGGGCGTCTTTCGGGCGGGCAGGTTCAGCGCGTCGGCCTGGCGCGCGCAATGTACGGTGATCCAGTGTATCTTGTGCTGGATGAGCCGAACTCAAACCTCGACAACGAAGGGTCGCTGGCCGTAAACAACGCCATTCGCCTGATGCGGGAAGAAGGGCGTTGCGTGTTCGTTATGGCCCACCGCCCTGCAGCAATCGAGCAGTGCGACAAGTTGATGTATATCGACGGCGGCATTCTCAAGGCGTTCGGCCCAACCGAAGAGGTCAAGGCGCAAATTCTTGCCAATCGGACACAAATTGAACAGGGCAAAGGCAAGGGCGGCGGCGTAACATGATCGGATTGCTAACATGAAAACAGAATGGTCCTCGCGGCGCCCTATGACACTCGGTATCCTTGCGCTTGTGATTTTGGTCGGCGGTTTTGGTGGCTGGGCCGGAACGGCGCAAATCACCGGTGCGGTTATTGTCAGTGGTTTGATAGAGGTCGATCAGAACCGCCAAATTGTCCAGCATCAGGACGGCGGTACCGTCACGGATATCTTGGTCGACGAAGGCGATGTTGTTGAAAAAGACGACCTGTTGTTGCGTCTGGATGCCCAAGATTTACAGGCCAGTCTTGCGGTCGTCGAAGTACAATTGTTTGAAACCCTCGCGCGTCGTGCACGATTTGAGGCAGAGCGCGACAGCACAGTTGGGCTGGTCTTCGATCCCCTGCTCGATGAGGGCGATCCAGAGACCGTCGCGAGCCTGAAAGCCGGACAAACCAACCTTTTTAACGCTCGCCTTGATACGATCGCGCGTCGCACGGAAGCCCTGTCGAACCGAAAAGATCAGATCGCGTCACAGATCAGGGGCATTCTTGCGCAGCAGAACGCACTTGGCACCCAACTTGGCCTGATCGACGAAGAATTGACCAATCAGCAAGCCTTGTTAGATCGCGGGTTGGCGCAGGCGTCTGTCGTTCTGACCCTGCAACGAGAAACAGCGAGATTACAGGGTCAATCGGGCGAACTTACGGCCTCTGCGGGTGGTGCCGAGGAACGCATTACCGAGATGGAGATTGAACTTCTTAGTCTTGAAGCCGCGCGTCGCGAAGAGGCTATCACCCGTCTGCGTGACCTTCAGTTCAACGAGTTGGAACTGCGCGAAAACCGCACAACATTGGTGCGTCAGCTTGCGCGCCTTGAAATCCGTGCGCCTGTGGGCGGGATTGTTTACGGGCTACAGGTGTTCGGGTCTGGCGTTGTGATCCAGCCTGCTGATCCGCTGCTGTTTATTGTGCCACAGGATCGCCCGTTGGTCATTGCTGCACAGGTCGCGCCGACAGACATCGACGTGCTGACAATCGGGCAAGAGGTCGCCGTGCGGTTCTCGGCTCTGGATCAGCGCACAACGCCGGAACTTTACGGCAAAGTCGCGCTGGTGTCCGCCGATGCCTTCACCGACAATGCCAACAGTGCCTCCTATTACCGCGCAGAAATTACGCTCAACGATGGCGAACTTGCGCGGCTGCCAAGCAACGCGACCTTGATCCCCGGCATGCCGGTCGAAGCGTTTATTCGCACAGCAAACCGCACGCCGTTCAACTACCTGTTGAAGCCGTTGTCAGGTTACATTGCGCGCATGTTTAGGGACGGGTAGGGTTCCGCGACCACCCTGAAAGGAACTCTCATGTCTATCGAAGCCCGCCTTGCTGAACTTGGCGTCATACTGCCCGAAGCCCCCGCCCCTGCCGCCAATTACGTGCCGTGGGTCAGGACGGGCAATCTTCTGTTCGTGTCGGGCCAGATTGCCGCCAACGCGGATGGGTTCATCACAGGTAAGCTGGGTGAAAACATGACTGCCGAAGACGGCGCCATCGCTGCCAAAGCCTGCGCGATCAGCTTGCTCGCCCAATTAAAAGCCGGCTGCGACGGTGATATCGAACGTCTTGTGCGGGTCGTAAAACTGATCGGATTTGTAAATTCCACGCCTGATTTTGGCGACCAGCCCAAAGTCATCAACGGCTGTTCTGATTTTATGGTTGAGGCACTTGGCAATAAGGGTCGCCATTCCCGCAGTGCCGTGTCCGCCGCGTCCCTGCCGTTTGGTGTGGCCGTTGAAATCGAAGGCATTTTTGAAATCTCATGACCCTGCCTGTAAGCTTCCTTGCACGGGCCTTTGCTCATCGTGGTTTGCACGACGCATCAGTGGCCGAAAATTCAATGGCGGCGTTTCGCGCCGCCATTGATGCTGGCTACGGCATCGAGATGGACATTCAGCCATCGCGCGACAGCGTCCCGATGGTGTTTCACGACTACGACCTTGGGCGGCTGACCGGACTTTCAGGCCCCATCGCCCAGAGATCAGCGGCAGACTTGGGTGACATTGAACTGTCCGGTGGTGGCGGTACGATTCCAACGCTCGCCGCCGTTCTGGAATTGGTGGCGGGCCGCACGCCCATATTAGTTGAAATTAAAGACCAAGACGGCGCACTTGGCACCAACGTCGGGCCGCTTGAAATGGCCGTCTGTAATTTGTTGGCCGACTACGACGGCGACGTCGCGTTGATGTCGTTCAACCCCAATTCCGTCGCCGCCTGTCAGACCTATGCGCCGAATACTCCGCGCGGCATCACAACCTGCCCCTATCCCGCCGAAGACTGGCCAACCGTCCCAGAAACCGTCCGCCAAGCACAGCGCGCAATCCCCGACTTTGACCGTGTCGGTGCCTGCTTCATCAGCCATCAACAAGATGATCTAGACTCGGGCGCCGTTGCAGCCCTCAAATCGCGCGGTGTGCCAATCTTTTGTTGGACGATCCGCAGCACCGCAATGGAAGCGCAGGCCCGAAAGATTGCCGATAACATCACATTTGAAGGCTACCGCGCTTGACCCTGCGTGCTTAGACGCCACTTGTAGATGATGGACGGCAGCACAATCGAAATCACCACCCACAATACGCTTCGCGGGATTGATCCTGCGGACTGGAACGCATGCGCCTGCCCCGAGGCGAGTTCCGGTCGCGCCATTGACCCGTTCACGACTTACCGCTTTTTGAAGGCGCTTGAGGACAGCGGCAGCGTTGGTACGGGCAGCGGCTGGAACCCGCACTATCTGACCGCACATCAGGGCGGCCAGATGATCGCCTGCGCACCACTTTATGGGAAAAACCATTCGCAAGGCGAATACATGTTCGACCATAATTTTGCCCACGCGTTTGAGCGATCAGGCGGGCGATATTACCCGAAACTGCAGATCGCGGTGCCGTTCACACCAGCCACAGGACGGCGGTTTTTGACCCGTACGGGGTTTGAAGTTCAGGGCATGTCGGCATTGGTTCAAGGCGCAGTTCAAATCGCGTCCGACAATGACTTGTCGTCCATTCACGCGACATTCTGCTCCGAAGCCGAAGCGCTGGCAGGCGCGGAAATGGGCCTGCTACACCGCACGTCGCAGCAATATCATTGGTACAATGACGGCTACGCTGATTGGGACGGTTTTCTCGCAGCGCTATCAAGCCGCAAACGCAAAACACTGCGCAAGGAACGCCTGACGGCGCAAGCGTTCGGCGGTGAGATTATCCAGCTAACGGGCGATCAGATCGAACCGCAGCACTGGGACGCATTCTGGGACTTTTACCAAGACACTGGCGCGCGCAAATGGGGGCAACCTTACCTGACGCGCAAATTCTTTGATATTGCCCAAGACCGCCTGCGCGATGACATCCTGCTGGTCTTTGCCATGCGGGACGGTGTCCCTGTCGCGGGCGCGCTGAATATCATCGGGCGCGACACGCTTTATGGCCGCTACTGGGGCTGCGCCGAAAATCACCCCTGCCTGCATTTTGAAATCTGTTACTATCAGGCCATCGACTACGCGATTGCCCATGGTATGAAACGGGTCGAAGCGGGCGCGCAGGGGGAACACAAACTCGCCCGTGGCTATTTGCCCGCCACCACCCATTCGCTGCACTGGTTCGGCGATGCCGGCTTTCGCAATGCTGTCGCTCGTTATCTGGACGCCGAACGCGTGGCCGTTGATGATGAAATCGAAATACTGACGTCCTACGGGCCGTTCAAAAAAGTCAAAGTAGAGGAACAAGAATGAGCATTGAACTGGATCAAGCTGGCCGCGACGCAATGACCGCTGCGGGTTGGAACGTCAGCGACACAAGCGCGCAAAAAACATTTACGTTCAAGAATTTCGTTGAGGCGTTCGGCTGGATGACATCCGCCGCCATCGTCGCCGAAAAGCTGAACCACCATCCGGAATGGTCAAACGTTTACAAAACGGTAAACGTCACATTGACGACCCACGACACTGGTGGGCTGTCTGATCTGGACTTGAAACTCGCCAAAAGAATGGATGCGCTGGCAGGGTAAACCGCCAGCGCCCGTTCTTACATGTCTTCTAGCAAACCTTCACCGGCAGACACTTCGCATAAGCCGGGGTTTTCTTCTTCGTTCAACACTTTTACTTCACCGTCGATCACCAACATCGCGTAGCGTTTGGACCGATCAATCAAGCCCGCCGGTGGCGCGGAAAATTCCATGCCCATTGCTTTGGTGAACGCCGATTCAGGATCGCCCACCATGGTGATGCCAGCTTCGGTCGCGCCGGTCATTTCGCCCCACGCGCCCATCACGAACGGATCGTTGACCGACACACAGATAATTTCTTCTACGCCGCGTTCCTTGAACGTGTCCTTGGTGCGGATAAAGCTTGGAACGTGCGCTGTCGTGCATGTGCCGGTATAGGCTCCGGTCACGGCGAAAATCACCATTGTACGGCCTTCGGTCAATGTGGACACGGAAACGCCTTCTGGTCCGTCCGCGCCAAGTCTGACCAGCATTGCATCCGGAAGTTTATCGCCCACTGAAATTGTCATATTACATCCTTGTTTGGTAATTGCGTTAGTCGTTGCCCCCCATATAGGGTCCATTTTGTCAGCAACCAGACGGGAACAGCCAAATGAGCCAAATTGTTGTGATCGGCGCAGGCCAAGCAGGCGCGTCTTTGGTTGGAAAACTGCGTGCTGAGGGGTTTGAGGGCAGCATCACGTTGCTGGGTGCCGAAGACGGTCCACCCTACCAAAGGCCCGCGTTGTCCAAGGCCTATCTACTCGGCGAGATGGAGCGTGAGCGCCTGTTTTTGCGGCCCCGAGATTGGTATGAAGGCAATGATATAACTCTGCGCACCGGAACCCGCGCGGTGTCCGTCGACGCGAACGCGCGCACGGTCACACTTGAGGGGGACGAGGTGCTTACCTATGACCACCTCGCCTTCACCACCGGATCACATCCCCGCACCCTGCCCGCTGCGATTGGCGGCGAATTGGACGGCGTGTTTACAGTGCGCGATCTGGCAGATGCCGATGCGCTAAAGCCGGAATTTGTTGCAGGTCGCAAGCTGTTGGTGATCGGCGGTGGCTACATCGGACTTGAGGCCGCTGCCGTCGCCGCAAAGATGGGGCTGCATGTCATTCTCGTTGAAATGATGGATCGTATTTTGCAGCGCGTCGCCGCCCCCGAAACGTCGAATTATTTTCGCGCCCTGCACGGCAGCCACAACGTCGATATCCGCGAAGGTGTCGGGCTAGACCGTCTTGTCGGGGACGATCATGTCACGGGCGCCATTCTGTCGGATGGCAGCAAGATCGATGTGGATTTCGCCATTGTCGGCGTTGGTATTTACCCCGCAACCCTGTTGGCCGAAAGCGCGGGCGTGGTCTGTGACAACGGCATTGTCAACGATGCCTATGGCCGCACGTCCGATCCCCACATCTGGGCTGCTGGCGACTGCGCGACCTTGGATTGGCACGGGCAACAAATCCGCCTCGAAAGTGTGGGCAACGCGATTGATCAGGCAGAAATTGTTGCGCGCAACATGCTCGGCGCAAATCAGGTCTATGTGCCCAAACCATGGTTCTGGTCTGATCAGTTTGACACCAAGCTGCAAATCGCGGGCCTGAACATCGGCTACACCCAGATCGTCACGCGTGAAAACGGTGATGCGCGGTCGCATTGGTATTTTCGCGACGAAACGCTGATTGCGGTGGACGCGATGAATGATCCGCGCAGCTACATGATCGGCAAGCGATTGATTGAGGCCGGAAAATCACCCGCGCCAAGTGTGATTGCAGACCCTAAAACGGACATGAAGGCGTTGCTGAAATCATGAGAATTATTGGTGGCCAGCACCGCGGATTGATGCTTGCGGATGTGGGCACAGGGGATGTCGCGGCACATCTGCGCCCGACCCCTGACCGTGTGCGCGAAAGCCTGTTTAACGTGTTGATGGGCCATGGCCTGCCCCACGGCGCGCGGGTCTTGGACCTGTTCGCGGGAACGGGTGCTTTGGGGATTGAGGCCCTGTCGCGCGGCGCGCTGCACGCGACATTTGTTGATAACGGCCGCATCGCCCAAGGTCTGATCCGCGAAAACCTGACCAAGGCGCGGCGCACGCAGGATGCGACGGTGCTGACTTGTGCGGCCGATAAATTGCCCACGACCTCTGCGCCCTGCCAGCTCGTTTTCCTCGATCCGCCTTATGGCAAACACCTCGGCGGGTCTGCTGTTCTTGCAGCGCAGGCGCGCGGCTGGCTGGCGGCGGGTGCGCTCATCGTCATGGAAGACAACGCACCGCAACCTGTTGCAGGCTTCGCCCAAGTCGACCTGCGGCGCTATGGTGACACCCACATCACATTGTTGCGCGCGCCATGACCCCCGATCTGGTTGTCTTTGATTGCGACGGTGTCTTGGTTGCCACCGAAGGCCCGATGTTTGATATTTTCGCCGCCAGCATCACGGCGCACGGCCTGCCAGTGACCGCCCATGAATTGTCCACCGAATTCATCGGCGGCACCACCCCGATCATGCGTGACGAAGCGATCCGCAGAGGCGCCGCATTGCCGCCCGATTGGGTCGAAACGATGAACACGGAAATCCACGCGCGCATCGCGCAAGGTGTTGATGTATTTGACGGTGTGCTCGACCTGATCACAGCGCTCGAGAACGCGGGCGTGCCGATTTATGTGGCGTCCAACGGCACGATGAAACGTATGGGCCTGTCGCTGGGACCGTCCGGTCTGTGGGATCGCCTGTCAGGCCGAATCATGAGCCGTGAGACATTTGCCGCCAAACCAGACCCCGCGATGATCCAGCATGCCATGGGCCAGACGGGCGCACGGGCAAGCCACAGCTTCATGATCGACGACAGCGCGCCGGGTTGCCAAGCGGGGATCAATGCGGGTGTTCACACCATCGGCTTTGCAACCGAAGGCCAAGACGCGCAACTTGCCGCCCTTGGCGCAACGGTGACCAATTCCATGGCAGAGGTGCGCCGCCTGATCTTGGGCTAGTAAGTGGGATGGAATTTTCCTGCGGGTGATTGCGTGAAAATCTCGGCCCCGTCCGCAGTAATGCCGATGGAATGTTCGAACTGCGCCGACAGGGACTTGTCGCGTGTCACCGCTGTCCAGTCATCCTTTAGGATCTTGGTTTCAGGGCGACCCAAATTCACCATCGGTTCAATCGTAAAGATCATACCTTCTTCAAGCACCGGCCCCGTGCCAGCGCGCCCGTAATGCAACACATTGGGTGGTGCATGAAACACCAATCCAAGCCCGTGACCACAGAAATCACGCACGACTGACATGCGCTCAGCCTCGACAAAACTCTGGATTGCGTGGCCGATGTCGCCAAACGTATTTCCCGGTTTTGCAACGTCTATAGACCGCATCAGCGCATCGTGGGTCACTTGGATCAGACGCTCGGCTTTGCGGCTCGGCTCACCACCTGCGACGTACATGCGGCTGGTATCACCGAACCAGCCCTCAACAATCACGGTCACATCGATGTTGATGATATCGCCAGATTTCAGTGCCTTTTCGCTTGGGATACCGTGGCAAACCACATGGTTCACGCTGATGCAACTGGCGTGCTGGTAGCCTTTGTAGCCAATCGTGGCTGACACCACGCCCGCCTCGTCGACCCACTGCGTGATCAAACGATCAAGCTCAGCCGTGGTCTGACCAACAGTCACATGTTCGGCGATGCGATCCAAAATCTCGGCCGCCAAACGGCCCGCTGTGCGCATACCGCCAAATTCGCTGACCTCATACAGACGAATGCCATCCCTCGTCAGCCGTGCTTTTGATGTATCCAAAACGTGCATCCTTCTTGTTTGTCTTCCAAATAGGATAAACTTTGCGGATTCTAAACCCCTTGTATCGTTTCCGCCAAAAAACTCGGCGCTACGGATCGAACGGCAATTGTCCTGTCATAGTGATCCCGTCAGGCGAAATCGCACAGCTAAAACACATGATTTCAACCCCTGCCGCCTGTGCGACCTTGAACGCTGCGGCATATGTCGGGTCAAGATCAGCAGCCAAGGTCACGCGCGTGCAGTCGGTCCGTTGCACTAAAAACAAAAGCACCGCACGGTGGCCCTGTACCACCATCGCGGCCAGATCGCCCAAATGCTTTGCGCCACGCGCTGTAACGCTGTCAGGAAATTCCGCCAGACGCGCCTTGCGCGACAAGGTCACCGATTTGACCTCAAGGTAGCAATCGCGTCGCCCGTCGCCTGTCAGCAGAAAGTCCACGCGGCTTTTCTCGCGGTATTTTACCTCAGGACGGACAAGGTCGTAGCCGTCCAGCCCATCAATTCCACCTGCCAACGCCTCAGCGACAATCTTGTTCGCAGCCCCCGTATCAATCCCTACAAAGGCATCGGGCAGTTCAACCAACCGCCATCCCCAGTCGAGCTTTTTCTTAGGATCATTATTACCTTCGATCCACACCCGCACGCCATCGTCTTTGAGACCCATCATTGATCCAGGATTCGGGCAATGGGCCTTTACGACCATGCCGTCGTTCAGTTCAACATCTGACAGAAACCGCATGTAGCGGCGGATCAAGCGGGCGGGAACAAGGGGTGTGGCAAAGCGCATAAGCGCGAGTTATACCATGCTAAAGCGCAGGAGAACATTATGCAAAACCCAACCGCCGCCATGCTCGTTATCGGGGACGAAATCCTGTCCGGTCGCACGCGCGACGCAAATATGTACCACCTTGCGGGGCAGTTGACCGAACACGGGATCGACTTGCGCGAAGTGCGTGTTGTCAGCGATGATGCCGCCGACATTGTCGCCGCTGTGCAGGCGCTTTCGGCCGCCTATGACAATGTGTTCACGTCCGGCGGAATCGGCCCGACCCATGACGACATCACCGCCGATTGCATCGCTGCCGCGTTTGATGACCATATTGATGTGCGCCCCGACGCCCGCGCGCTGTTGCAGGCCCATTATGATCGCGACGGTAAGGACCTGAACGAGGCGCGCCTGCGCATGGCCCGCATTCCCGACAGTGCCACCCTGATCGACAATCCGGTCAGCATCGCACCGGGGTTTAGCGTGCAAAACGTGCATGTGATGGCCGGTGTCCCGTCTGTGTTTCAGGCCATGGTCGCCAGCGTTCTGCCGACCCTGACAGGTGGCGCGCCGATGTTGTCGCAAACCCTGCGCATTGATCGTGGCGAGGGCGATATTGCCGGACCGCTCGGGGCCTTGGTCATAGATTTTGCAGACCTGTCCATTGGATCCTATCCGTTCCAAAAAGATGGCAAATACGGGGCTAACATTGTGATCCGTGGCCAAGACATGGCGCGCATCGAAGCAGCGATGGTCAGGCTCGTGGCCGCTTTTCCTGCATGACACCGCAAGACCTCACCGCGCTGATTGATGCCACATGGCCTGCCAAATCATTTGCGCACCAAGACGGTTGGACAATCCGCAACGGGGCCGGTGGCGGCAGTCGCGTATCTGCGGCATCGCAACTGGAACCGGACGCGACACTCGCCAGTGCAGAGGTCGCAATGCGCGCCCTTGGTCAGACACCGCTGTTCATGGTGCGCCACGGCGAAGATACCCTCGACATGACTCTCACCGCTGCGGGCTACCACATCAAAGACCCCGTGACCTATTACACAGCGCCGATTGCGCAAATCGCGACGCAACGCCCCCCTGCTGTTACCTGTTTTCAAGTCTGGCCGCCCTTGGCGACGCAGGCGGAAATCTGGGACGCGGGTGGCATTGATGACGCCCGCCTTGCGATCATGGCCCGCGCCACTGGTCCGAAAACCACTGTGCTTGGCCGCGTTCATGACACACCCGCTGGAACCGCGTTTGGCACCATCTACGATGGCACCGCCATGCTGCATGCGATTGAAA
Organism: Octadecabacter arcticus 238; assembly: GCF_000155735.2. Classification (GTDB taxonomy): domain Bacteria; phylum Pseudomonadota; class Alphaproteobacteria; order Rhodobacterales; family Rhodobacteraceae; genus Octadecabacter; species Octadecabacter arcticus. The sequence goes on along the minus strand of NC_020908.1, from coordinate 142,798 downwards.
CCACGCACGCGTTTCGCCGTCAGGGCCCTGGTCGCCACATGATCCGCGCCCTTGCATTTTGGGCGCAAGAACGTGACGCACACACGATCTCCCTGCTGGTGACAAAGGCCAACGTCGCGGCAAACGCGCTCTACACTTCCCTCGGGTTGACCCCTGTGGGAGGATATCATTATCGTATCCATCCGGAGGCTTAGATGACCAAAACACTGCCCACCGCCCTGAACCTGCCGCCCCTTGATCCGCTGCCGGATCACATCGCCAAGTACTTTGGCATCTGTGATGACAAGCTGGGGTTCGTGCCCAATGTGCTGGCGGCTTATGCCTTCGACACTGCGAAATTTGACACATTCTCGGCGATGTACAATGATGTGATGCTGGCCGATTCTGGCCTTAGCAAACTCGAACGTGAAATGATCGCGGTGGTCGTGTCGTCGATAAATAAGTGCTTTTACTGCCTGACGGCCCATGGTCAGGCCGTGCGTGCGCTGTCGAGCGATCCAAAACTTGGCGAGATGCTGGTGATGAACTGGCACGCTGCGGACCTTGATGTGCGCCAAACGGCCATGCTGACGTTCGCTGAAAAAATTACCAAAGCCAGCGCTGAAACGACTGAGGCTGACCGCCAAACACTGCGTGACGCAGGGCTTAGCGACCGGGACATCTGGGACATCGCGTCCGTGACAGGGTTCTTCAACATGACCAACCGCATGGCCAGCGCCACGGATATGCGCCCCAACGACGACTATCATTCCCAAAACCGATGATCCGCCTCCTCGCCCTCCTCATCCTTGCGCCGATACAGGCGGCGGCTGTCACCCTCGACATGCCCGGCAACGCAACGCTTGTGGTCAAAGATGTCTCGGGGCTGGACAGTTACGCCATGCCTACCGCAGCGTGGACCCCCACAGGGCTACCCGTTTTGACTGGAACGGGCGAAGTGCGCCAACAGGCATGGCGCATTGATGCGGCTGGTCTGACCACGCTGCAATTGCTACAGCCCCTGCGAGACCAGTTGACGCAAGCCGGGTTCGAGGTGCTGTTCACCTGCACCGACGACGCCTGCGGCGGTTTTGATTTTCGCTTCGCCACGCCGGTGTTGCCAGCCCCCGCGATGCATGTCGATTTGGGCGATTACCGCTTTATCGCAACGCAACGCAGCGTTGATGGCACGGTCGAATTGCTCAGCCTGCTGGCCAGTCGCTCCTCGTCGGCGGGGTTCATTCAAATCATCCGTGTTGGCGCTGCTAACGGCGCAACAGTGGCGGCCGCAGATGCGCCTGAGGTGCGTGGCGTTCGCGCTGAGGTGGCGACAATAACCGGCGATCTCGCGCAGTCGCTCGAAGATCAGGGGCGGTTTATCTTGTCAGGCTTGGTGTTCGAAACTGGGTCGGCACAACTTGGCGATGCCATCTTTGGATCGCTCCAATATCTCGCGGACTACCTCATCGCGAATCCTGATCGCACGGTTGCACTGGTCGGCCATACAGATTTTTTCGGGTCGCTAGACGGAAATATCGCACTGTCCAAACGCCGTGCAGGGTCAGTGCTTGAACGGTTGGTCACGACCTACGACATCCCCCGCCACCAGCTTGATGCGCAGGGTATGGGCTACCTTTCCCCTGTCGCGTCGAACCTGACCGAAGAGGGCCGCGAGGCAAACCGCCGCGTCGAAGTCATCATTACGTCGACCCAGTAGCGCCACGTCGTGCTTGACGTTTGGCGCACAAAAAAACGCAGCCCGCAAGAATTTGCTTGGGCTGCGCTAAGGTGTGGGCACGTGGCCCCAGGCGAATTTTAATAGGGTCGCTGGACCCTTGGTCGGGCTACCAGATATCTGGGCCCTTCTCTGCAAACGAATGCACGAGAAAATCTATGAACGCACGCACCTTGGGCTGCGTAAAACGGCCCGGTGGATAGACCGCGTAAATCCCTTGGGTGTCGACCGGCAGATCAGGGATCGCTTCCACGACAAGGCCTTTGGCCAGCGCATCTGCATATAGGAATGACGGCAGATACGCGATTCCAAGACCGGAAATCGCGGCGTTCAGCAGGGACTGGCCGTCATTGACTGTCAGCCAACCAGCGGTGCGCACTTGGCGTTTTTCACCTGAGGGCGCTTTCAGCTTCCACACAGCAGAATTTGACTGGTTGGAATAGTGTAGCAGCTTGTGATCGTTCAGATCGTCGATCTTTTGTGGCTGCCCGTATTGTTCGAAATACCCCGGTGACGCGACCATGCGACGCGATGTTTCGGTCAGCTTACGGGCGCGTAATGTGCTGTCTTCAAGTTCACCAATCCGGATCGCCATGTCGAAGCCTTCAGAAATCAGTTCAACGTAGCGGTTGTTGAGAACCATGTTGACCGTGATGTCAGGAAACTCCCCAAGGAAATCACCAAGAACCGGCGAGAGGTGATTGACCCCAAAATCCGTCGCCACAGAAATGCGCAACAGCCCAGAAGGTGCGGATTGCATCGATGTGACCAGTGCGTCCGCTTCGCCTGCATCATTCAGAACGCGCCGCGCGCGGTCGTAATAGGCAAGGCCGATTTCAGTCGGCGACACACGCCGCGTTGTGCGGTTTAAAAGACGGGCACCAAGGCGCGCCTCAAGGGATGACACATGCTTGGAAACGGCGGACTTGGAAATCCCCATCTTCTTGGCTGCGTCTGTGAATCCACCCTGATCCACAACAGTGGCGAAGGCTTCCATTTCGGTAAGGCGATCCATACTCAATCCTCGGATAGGTCTATTGTTCGAGAACCTGTATCGCCACCAAAAGGGGCAGCACTGCGGCACTGGCCTGACAATTGCAGGGTATTGGCAGGACTGTTGCGGGGAGGGAAACAGCGAAACGCGGTGTGTGTCCCGCCCCAGTTAGCGGCCGTTTCTTGCGATGACCCAGTCCCAATCGCTGGCAACATATTGCGTCGGGATACCATTCGGCCCCAAAAACGGCGCGCTGCGGATTGACACATCGCTCACTGTTAATCCGCTCAACTGTGCCACAAAACTGGGAATAGAGCGCGCAGAGTTGCGATGCCAGGCAAGGATCGAATCCCCAACCACAATAATTTCCGCATCGTGGTTGGGTACTGGACCTGTGAATGAACAGGCCGCGACGCCCAGCGCCCGCATCCCGAATGCGATCCACTTGCTGAACGTCATCATACCGGTTTCATCTCTGGCGGTTGACTACAGCGTTGCCACCAACCGCGTGCCTTGATCAATCGCGCGCTTTGCATCCAATTCAGTCGCAACATCTGCGCCGCCAATGACATGGCACTTTGTTCCAGCCGCCTCTAACGCATCCGCAAGGCTACGCCGCGGCACCTGCCCCGCGCACATCACGATTGTATCAACTGCGATCAATGTCGGGTTCTCGCGTGCTTCTCCAAAGCTCACATGCAGACCGTCCGCATCGATGCGTTCGTAGTTCACACCACCGATCATTTCGACGCCTTTCATCTTCAGCGTCGCGCGGTGAATCCAGCCGGTTGTCTTGCCAAGATTCTTGCCCAGCTTCGTCGCTTTACGCTGTAACACCGTGACCTGACGCACGGCTGCATCGGGCTGCGGCCCCTCAGCGCGCACACCACCACGGGTGATGGATGGATCACCAACGCCCCATTCAACAAGCCATTCGTCAAGGTTCTCAGTCGTGCTGTCGCCCGTCACAAGGAATTCAGCCACATCAAAACCAATGCCGCCCGCGCCAATGATCGCCACGCGTTTGCCGACACTCGCCTTACCGCGCAGCACGTCGATATAGGACAACACGTTGTCGCCGTCCTGCCCTTCAATCTGCGGATCGCGTGGTGCGACGCCAGTAGCGACAATCACCTCATCAAAACCCGCCAAATCTTGCGCCGTGACCTCTTGCCCCAGCTTCACCGTGATCCCTGCTTCGGCCACAGCCGCACGGTAATAATCCACCAAGCCCCAGAATTCTTCTTTGCCGGGGATCTGTTTGGCCATGTTCAACTGGCCGCCAATCTCGTCCGCGCGATCAAACAAGGTCACTGACATGCCCCGCTGCGCCGCCGCCAATGCCGAGGCCAGACCTGCAGGGCCAGTGCCGACAATGCCAATGGATTTGGACGACGGCGACAACACGATCTCGGTCTCATGACATGCCTTGGGGTTCACCAGACAGGACGCGATCTTCATCGAAAACGTGTGATCCAGACAGGCCTGATTGCAGGCAATGCACGGCGTGATCAGCGCGGCTTCGCCCGCCTTGGCCTTCGCGACAAAATGAGGATCAGCCAGAAACGGCCGCGCCATGCTGACCATATCCGCACAGCCATCCGTCAAAACGTCTTCGCCAACTTGTGGCGTGTTGATCCGGTTGGACGTGATGATCGGGATCGACACCTCGCCCATCAACTTCTTGGTCACCCAGGTAAAGGCGCGGCGTGGCACAGATGTCGAGATGGTCGGAATACGCGCTTCATGCCACCCGATGCCGGTGTTCAGGATCGTGGCCCCTGCCGCCTCAACGGCCTTGGCGAGCATCACAACCTCATCCCACGTCGACCCGTCAGGGATCAGATCAATCATGCTCAACCGATAAATCACGATAAAGTCGGTGCCCACAGCTTCGCGGACACGGCGCACGACCTCAACCGGCAGTCGCATGCGGTTTTCGTAGGGTCCGCCCCAACGATCGGTGCGCTTGTTGGTATGGGTGACAAGAAACTGGTTCAGGAAATATCCCTCGGACCCCATCACTTCAACACCGTCATACCCCGCCTCTTTCGCCCGCTTCGCAGCCATGACCATGTCACTGATCTGTTTTTCAATCCCGTCTTCATCCAACTCACGCGGTGGAAATGGCGAGATCGGCGATTTTACCGCACTCGGTCCGACGCAATCCTTTGAATAGGCATAGCGCCCCGCGTGCAAAATCTGCATCGCGATTTTGCCACCTGCGTCATGCACGTGGTCTGTCACCACCTTATGATTGGCAATATCTTGATCCGAAAACAGCCCCGCCGCCCCCGGAAACACGCCACCTTCGGAATTTGGTGCCATGCCGCCCGTGACCATCAACGCCACGCCGCCGCGCGCGCGTTCCGCGTAAAACTCGGCAACCCGATTCCAGTCGCGCGTTTCTTCAAGGCCGGTGTGCATCGACCCCATCAACACGCGGTTCTTCAGCGTGGTAAATCCTAGATCAAGCGGTGCCAAAAGATGCGGATAGCTGGTCATAACTTTTTCTCCTAAAAATCTCGCCAACCGTGCCCAACCTTGACCCCGACGTCACCTCAAACGCCGCGTCACCCCGTCTTTGCTTTGACAATATCCCGGGGGAGTGGGGGTTGGCCCCCACTTAATCGGATTGGCGCAGCCAATTCGATCCTAACCTAGCTCAGTTACCCGACGTCTCAACGCAATGACGCCGGAACGCTTTCTTCAACATGTCCAGTTCCGCGCGCAGCAACGACAACTCGGCGCGGATGTCTTCTGCCAATGCATCCCCGGCCACGATTGAAAAGCTGCCAAGCAACATATCCTCACGGAGATCCCTGATCACAAACGTCTGGACTCCGTCGGCAATTCTGTCGACTGGGATCGGCACTCTCACGTGCCAGCACTCCTCGACGCGGTCTTCTTGAACATCGACCCCGTCGACTGGAAAATCCAAATGTGTCACTTCGATATTCGGCTGCCACGTGCCGTCACGCCCGTGGTGCTTTAGCGACCCATGCCAGACCCCTTCAACAAGGCGCAGTTTCGTCAGCTCTATCTTGTCGGACATTGACGACCCCCTAAAGTTCAGCGCGTGGATTGCGCGAAAATGTCATATCGCGGATCGTCACTTGGTTCATCTGTGGTCCCTCAAAGATCAAATCGACCCACATGGCTTCAACGCGCTTTTCGTTCAGCTTGGTGTAAGCAAGATCGAACTCAACCATCACCTTGCCATCATCAAGTGGCAGTTCACGCACAATCTGTTCGGTATTCGGCCCGTGGCGCACGTTCAGGCGCGCGAAAATCTCCAGTGGGCTTTCTGTCTCCACGATCGCTTCCATCCGCAAAAGATGTCTCCGCGTCAATCCTTCACACGATGAGCGCGGCAACGTCAGAACAAGGCTAAGAAACGACCCGTCGAACTGGAACACGTCCATGCGCAAACCGAACGAGGCCAAGTCCTCTTCGCGGGTGTTGCGCAGTTGGCGCAGCGGCAGTTCCGAAATCTGTCAGTCATGAAAAATCGTCACCTCATCACCCAGCACTGTTTTGCTGTCGACGGCACTGATCCCCTTGAACGGCAGCGCGCCACGCCACAGTTGCGGCCTCCACGACCAATCCGTGCCCGCTGGCTTGGGAAAAGTCGATGATCCGATGCGCGGCAATGCAAGGCGACTGTCGGCGGTATAGATCAGCTCATCCAGTTTTTGGCGTAAAATGCGCGCTTCAGAACGCTGATCGCGCAGTATAGACAAATCCGTCGTGCCTGCCTCACGCGCTGCGCGGGACCAATGTGCCCGCACACGCCGCGACAGCAGCTTTTCAAACAATCTTGTACGTCGTTGTCCCATGGAGTCCGATAGAATCCTTTTGTCGAAACCATACATGCCAAATTGTTTCGTAAAAGGAAACAATTAGCGGATTAATCTCCGTCAATTCAGCCGTTATCTCTAGATGCTGCATCTGTCGCGACAGCTGGCGCGTTGGCTCGCGCCAATTCAGCCATCGCCACGACCAGCAAACGTTCTCCTTCACCACGGCTTAACGCTCTGCGCTCAAAGCTCAGCACGGATATCGTCGCAAGTCGCCCGTTGATGTCCAGGAACCCGCGCCACTGCGGGCCCGCCGTGCCTCTGAAAGTGGGGCCAGACGCATCTTGGAACCGCACCAAAACGCCCACTTGGTCAGCGATCGTTGCGACCTGCGACACATGCGCCTGATCACCGCTGCCAGCCAACAAACCACGTCCCGCGTCCGTCTTCAAAAATTCTGCCAAGGCGTCTTCGTTGTCGGTGACGCTCGCCGTGTTTTCATCGCCAAACTGCACGGTGATTAATCCGTCAAGGTTCGGCATCACTGCAGTGCCGTCCGACAACAACGCGCATCCGGCCAACACCGCAAAACCGCGCCGCGCATGGCTGGCCGCTTGGTCAACACAGTAACCCTGCGGCCCGCGCACGCGGACATCACCCCCAAGCAGCGACAGCGTGCGTGTGCCCTGGTTGGTGGCGTCGGGCGCGGCTACGATGCTGCCAAATTGGCCCATCACCCCGCCCGTTCCACCTTCGCAGCCGCCCAAACCAAACACGGCGACGGCCAAAACACACTCACGCAGCCACATGATTGTTACAGATCCATATAGATGTGGCGTTCGTGTTTCGCGCCCGGGTGCGTAACCGCGCCGTTGAGCGCACCACCCACCAGTTGCGCATATTTCCACAACGCACCGGACGCATAAAGCGTCTCTTTCGGACCGGCCCAATCGGCTTTGCGCTGCGCCAGTTCGGCGTCCGTCAGATCGACCGACAATTCACCTGTCACCGCGTTCATCGTAATTATATCTCCGTCTTTCAGCATCGCGATCGGCCCGCCATGTGCGGCCTCTGGGCCAACGTGGCCAACACAAAAGCCCCGCGTTGCGCCGCTAAAGCGACCATCGGTGATCAGCGCGACCTTCTTGCCCATGCCCTGACCGGACAGCGCCGCCGTCGTCGCCAGCATTTCACGCATACCCGGGCCACCGGATGGCCCCTCGTTGCGGATAACCAGTACCTCGCCTTCTTTGTAGGTCCGTGCTTTGACCGCCGCGAACGCGTCCTCTTCGCACTCAAACACCCGCGCGGGGCCGCTAAAGACTTGTTCGGCGTCAGACATGCCTGCGACCTTCACGATCGCGCCTTCAGGGGCGAGGTTGCCCTTCAGCCCAACAACGCCGCCAGTTTTGGTGATCGGATTTTCGACCGGATAGATGACTGTGCCGTCTGCTTCGCCTTTGATCATGTCCAATTCTTCGCCAATGACCTTGCCGCTGGACGTCATGCAATCGTCATGCCACAGGCCCGCCTTGCGCAATTCTTTCATCACGACTGGGACACCACCGACCTCAAACAGGTCTTTGGCCACGTACTGACCACCCGGTTTTAGGTCGACGAAATATGGCGTGTCGTGGAAAATATCGCAGACGTCGAACAGGTTGAAATCAATACCCGCTTCGTGGGCAATTGCGGGCAGGTGCAGACCCGCATTGGTTGACCCACCCGTACAGGCCACAACGCGTGCCGCATTTTCCAGCGACTTGCGCGTCACCACATCCCGCGCGCGGATATTCTTTGCGATCAGGTTCATAACCGCAACTCCCGATGCCTCACCATATTGGGCGCGGTCCTCATAGGGTGCGGGCATTCCGGACGAATTCAGCAATGCCAAACCAATCGCCTCGGACACACATGCCATCGTGTTGGCGGTAAATTGACCACCACAGGCACCAGCGGACGGGCAGGCAACCCGTTCCAGCACAGCCAATTCCGCGTCGGTCATTTGACCCGCTTGGTATTTACCAACGGCCTCGAACATATCTTGCACGGTGATGTCTTTGCCCTCGTGGCGCCCCGGCAGGATCGACCCGCCATACATAAACACCGACGGTGTGTTCAGACGCACCATCGCCATCATCATCCCCGGCAGGGATTTGTCGCAGCCAGCAAGCCCGACAATCGCATCGTAGCAATGGCCGCGCATCGTCAGTTCGACCGTGTCCGCAATCGCGTCGCGCGATGCCAATGACGACCGCATGCCCTCGTGGCCCATCGCAAGACCGTCGGTGACAGTGATCGTGGTGAATTCGCGCGGGGTGCCGTGGGCTTCTTTGACGCCACGCTTGACCGATTGCGCCTGCCAGTTCAGCGCGATGTTACAAGGCGCCGCCTCGTTCCAACAGGTGGCCACACCGACGAACGGCTGATTGATCTGCTCTTCGGTCAGGTCCATCGCGTAGAAATACGAACGGTGAGGCGCGCGGCTTGGGCCTTCCGTGACGTGGCGGCTGGGCAGGTTCGTCTTGTCAGTGCGGTTGTTGGTCATCGCTCTACCTTTCGGGAAATCTAAGCTGCAATCGGTCTAAATCGCTGTGGCTATGTCTACAAGTCGCAATAGACTTGGCTTAGGCTCCGGCACGCGGCAATCTGGTCACATGAAATTGTCCTTTACGCCCCTTTCTGGCGAATACGCCATTACCCGCCTACCTGCATTTGCAGAGCTGCCCGACTGGGCGGACGGCGTTGGTCTGGTTAATATCACCCGCGCGAATGATGAACTGTCGATTGTCTGCCTCGCCAACCGCGCGCCGGACACCGCCAACACGGGCTGGACGGTGCTGCGGGTCGACACATTGGCCGCACTGGACGAACCCGGTGTCGTTATGGCCGCCGTCACGCCAATCTCAACTGCGGGCTTGGGCGTCTTTGTCATCTCGACCCATCAGCGTGACTACCTGCTGGTGAGCGCGGCTGAAATGAACCGAGTGAGAATTGCCCTGACCGATGCAGGCCACACGCTTGCGTGACGCCTACACGCCCATGATTGCGCGCGCGGCGCCGCTTAAGACATCGGCAAGCTGGGTCTCAATGGTCATCGTGATCGCTGTGCTGTGGTACGGTTTCCAGTTCATATTCGTCGCGCTCTTTTCCACATGGACGCAAAGTCCGCACATAGTCTCTAATCCAGCGCTTATCGACGATTTCATCGACGGATCAACCGCCGCCGCCGTGCGCTGGAACTTGGCGGCCTTCGCAATATACACCGCAATTTTGATGTTTATGGTGCGCCGTCTGCACCGCATCGGCCTGCGTGACCTTATCGGAGCAATACGCCCCGCTTGGCGGCAATTCTGGCATGTTAGTCTCTATTTATCGCCGCTCTTTGCGTTTCTGGTGCTGCCATCTGCCTTCGCGCCAGACGCTGTGCAGCAGTTCTCGGTGATCACATGGCTCACACTACTCCCCGCGATACTGCCCCTGCTGTTGGTTCAAATCAGCGCAGAAGAACTGGTGTTTCGCGGCTATCTGCAAGGCCACCTTGCCGCGCTTTGCAAACACCCGATCATCTGGATTGGCGCTCCGTCTTTCCTGTTTGGTCTGGTCCACTTCGACCCAACGGCCCCCGCCTATTCCGCGTGGGCACACGTTGCATGGGCCACCTGTCTTGGCCTTGTTTGCGCCGATCTTACTGCGCGCTCTGGCACCCTTGGCCCCGCGCTTGCCGTGCATTTCGTCAACAACATCGGGGCGCTGGTGATCCTTGCCGCCGATGATTGGCTCTACGGCGCGGCGTTATTCGTGTGGCCCACCTATGGTCTCGCTTGGGAGCCTTTTATTCCATATGAGGCATTGATGCTGTTCACAGTCTGGCTAACTGCACGCCTTGCCCTAAGCCGCTGATTGCATTTTACGTCGCGTGCCCTTATTTCAAACCCAACATCATTTGAGGGTCCCATGAACTGGATTTCTAACTACGTCCGCCCGCGCATCAATTCCATCTTCTCGCGCCGCGAAGTGCCAGAGAACCTGTGGTCCAAATGTGACGAATGCGGCACAATGTTATTTCACCGAGAATTGTCTGACAACCTCAACGTCTGCACGTCGTGCGATCACCACATGGCAATAACACCGCGCGACCGCTTTGGCGCGTTGTTTGACGGCGGGATTTTCACCGAAGTCGAGGTTCCGACGCCAACCGCCGATCCGCTGCATTTCCGCGATCAAAAGAAATATCCCGACCGCATGAAAGCCGCCCAGCGCAATACGGGCGAAAAAGAAGCCATGCTTGTGGTGATGGGCGAAATTGGCCGCACGCCAATCGTCGCAGCCGCGCAGGATTTCAGTTTTATGGGTGGGTCCATGGGCATGTATGTCGGCAACGCGATCATCGCAGCAGCCCAGCGTGCAGTAGAAACAAAACGCCCGCTGATCCTGTTTTCCGCCGCCGGTGGCGCGCGCATGCAAGAGGGCATTCTTAGCTTGATGCAGATGCCGCGCACGACAGTTGCCGTGGAAATGCTCAAAGAAGCAAACCTGCCTTATATCGTCGTGTTGACCCACCCGACGACGGGCGGCGTTACGGCCAGCTATGCGATGCTTGGCGATGTGCATATCGCCGAACCCGCCGCGTTGATTTGTTTTGCTGGCCCGCGGGTCATCGAACAAACGATCCGCGAAAAGCTGCCCGAAGGCTTCCAACGGTCGGAATATCTGCTCGATCACGGGATGCTGGACCGTGTGACGCCGCGCGGCAAAATGCGCGAAGAACTGATCACCATTACCCGTATGCTTTTGGGTCTTGATCCGGCCGTGGCGGGCGAACTGCCAGCGCCTGACAAGATCACCGATCAGATTGAGGTCGCGGAAACCAAACCCGAATGATCCTGCTGCCCGCCCTCATCGGGGCTGCATTGGCCGCCGCGACAGTCTTGCTTCTGTCGCGGGCTGGTATGGTGCGGTCCGGCATCGTGGCGCTGGTGGTGATTGCGGTTGCGGGGTTCTGGCCATTGTTCGCGGTTGCCAGCCAAAATGACGGGCAAATCGTGTTGCACATGACACTCTTTGTCGCCTTCGCTGCTGCGGCCGTGTTTTCAAGCCGGATCGGCATCGCGGGCCTCGCGATTGCATTGATCGCACATGGTGTCCTTGACGCGGCCCTGTTCACAACCGCGCACCCCGGCCCGCTGTGGTGGCCCGCATTTTGCGCGGGCTATGACGTCACATTTGGCGTCATGCTTCTCGTCTCACTCCGCATAAGGCGCACCTCATGACCCAAAACTCCGACGCAATCCTTGCGCGCATGATGGCGCTGCACCCGAAAATCATCGACCTGACGCTGGATCGCATGTGGCGGTTGCTGAACGCGCTCGGCAACCCTGAACGCCGGCTTCCACCGGTTATCCACATCGCAGGGACCAACGGCAAAGGATCGACACAGGCGATGATCCGCGCCGGACTTGAAGCGCAGGGAAACCACGTTCACGCCTACACATCCCCCCACCTTGCGCGGTTTCATGAACGTATCCGGCTGGCGGGTGATCTTATTTCCGAAGACGCGCTGACCGAAGCGCTTGATCGCTGTTACGCCGCCAACAACGGCGAAAACATAACCTATTTTGAAATCACCACCTGCGCGGCGCTGCTGGTTTTTGCCGAAACCCCCGCTGACTACACACTGCTAGAAGTCGGGCTTGGCGGGCGGCTGGATGCGACAAATGTCATGGAACCAGCGGTGAGCATCATCACCCCTGTCGATCTTGACCACCAACAGTTCCTTGGTGACACTCTGGCCGCAATTGCGGGCGAAAAGGCAGGCATCATCAAACGCGGCGTGCCGTGTTTTGTCGGCCCGCAGCACGACGACGCGATGGATGTGATTGAACGCACCGCAGCCCGCATCGGTGCGCCGCTGATCGCCTATGATCAGCATTTCCACGTCAGTCGCGAACGCGATCGCTTGGTCTATCAAGACGAAACCGGACTTCTTGACCTGCCATTGCCCGCGCTTCCGGGGCCACACCAAATCCAGAACGCGGGCGCGGTTTTGGCGACCCTTCGTCATTTGGGCGCCGATGAAACCGCCTGCGAAGCGGCCCTGACCAACGCCACGTGGCCCGCCCGCATGCAGCGCCTGACCACTGGCCCGCTGGTGGATCGCTACGCCCCTGCCAAACTCTGGCTCGATGGCGGTCACAATCCCGCCGCAGGCAAAGCCATCGCCGCCACGTTGGACACGCTGCCCAACCGACCGACGCATTTGGTTTGCGGCATGCTGAATACCAAAGACGTGCGCGGGTTCATGGACGCACTGGCCGCACACGCGCAAACCCTGACGGCGATCACGATCCCCGGTGAGGCCAATACACTACCCGCCCAAACCACTGCGGATTCCGCGACATCGGCGGGCATTGCGGCCACCACCGCACCAGATATTTACGCCGCCCTCGACGGCATTGTCGCATCCGCCCCGAACGCGCGTATCCTGATCTGCGGATCGCTGTATTTGGCGGGCCACGTTATGCGGGAAAATGGATGATCCGCGCTGCCGCTGTCCTCGTCACGCTCGCCCTGCCCGCCCAATCCGCCGACTTTGAATTCTGCTGGCAAGGTAACTCTGCTGGCAAGGTAACAACGGCTACCGCATGGAAGGCACCATGTCGGTGCCCGATCCGCTGCTGACCCACGACGACATTTCCGCGTTCTTCATCGTTGGTTTCAAGGACGACATTGCGCTGGGGACGTGGGACATGCGCCAGTTGACCCCGACGACACGTTGGAATCTCAGCTTTGATCCGCGTGGCATGGTGTTTCCAACGGGCGGCATGCACGACAGCGACAAGGGCCAAGCGTGGAACGCGGGCGGACAGGCCAACGATTGCGGTGATCCCGGCTTCGGCTTTAACTCCGGCACCAACGCGCAGGACCTATGCGTCAACAACGTCTGGCACACCGACAGCATGATCAACCGCTACACCCGTTTTCCGGTCTTTGCCGAAGGTACCGCCAACCTTGATTGTGCGGCGTTGCGATGCTGGGTCGCCTGCCATTCTCTGACCACACGGGTGCACACTTTGTCGCGCATTCGACGAGCCAATAGACTCACCCTCCGAAAAACTAAAACGCGGCGCACATTTTCCTTTGACGAGCGATTCGCGATACCTCTATATCTTGTTCGCAATTTCAATTGTGCCATGTACCGCCGACCAAGCCACAATATTTAGCGCTCAATCGTTGGGGGACGAGGGATGAAACGCACCGCTCTCGCGTGCATATTGATGGCTTTTTCCACCGTTTGCGCGGCGGAAACGCTTCCGGTGACGGCAAACGCCGTGTTCAGCGTTAATGGGCAAGAGTTCACAATATCTCGCGTCAGCACCCTCGAGCAGACGACAATTTCCGCGCTTATCCAGTTGTCACCGACCTGTGTGGCCCCATGTCTGTCGCCAATGACCGCTGCACCAAACATCCCGACATTGGGTGAATTGGACATGATTGAATTCCTGTCAACGCAGGTCGACTCCGGCCCGGCAACACAGGATGCTGCGGTTTTGATCGTTGACTTGCTTGCAGCAAGATATTCCTCTGAAAAGATTGGCTACTACGGCGGTGGCATCCAGGTCTGGACGACCTTGGGTCTGTCCTCCACGGCAGCCACGCGATGACCGCAATCCTTACATATCGCACCCCATCGACCAGCACTCGGGTCCGTTGGTGCGCGCCCGCCAAAGGCCCTGCACATCTGGCACGGCCTATTCAGTCCCTCTGCATTCGGCGTCCTGCTCTCGGCAAGTGCGGCCCGATTTCGACAGCCTGACCAACAGGCAGCGACACGATCAACACGGCAAACCGGTGGCGTTCCTTGGGGTGCGCTCATGTCACCGGAAAGATATAAGAGCGCTCCCCACGAAGATTGTTGACCAACCACGTAACGAGGACCCTGAGATGAAGATGATCGCATGTCTGGCAAGTCTTGCCTGTGCCCTAGCCGTTGGAATCGTGGCGCAGGCATAAGACGTGCGGATCACGACGTTCAAACGAGGGAGTGTCTATACCCTGAACTGGCAGACCTTCACCGTCACGCGCGACCAGAACATGAACGCCACCTTGCGGGGTGAATTCGCCCGCACATAGCGCGCCTGCCCACTTGATTGCATTCAACCAATGCAAATCGCGGATGGCATAACGACGCTGGGCGAACTTGAACTGCTGGATTTCCTCGAAAACCGCGTGAGTGGTGGCACGGGGCTGTTGCTTGATACCCGCGTGCCAACTGAATTTGCCACAGGGTCAATTCCGGACGGGGTCAATGTTGCGGTTGCGACGCTGGACCCTGAAAACCGCTTTCGCGACGATATCTTGCGCGCACTTGGGGCAGTTGCACAGGTTGACGGCAGCCTCGACTTTACCAACGCGCTGACGCGGTACAGCGGTGGCGTGTGGTCAAACGATGCGCCGAACGCGATCAGGCACCTAATGGCGGCAGGCTATCCGGCCAACAGAGGTCTGCTGTCCAGCCCTGATCGTATTCGCGTCGGCCAGCACCTCGTTATTCCGCAACTGGATGCCTAATCAGCTGTTACTCTTTGGCCCAGTTATTTGGCCCAGTCTGCGCCCTGCATTTCACGCAGGCGGCTGGCAGTGCGTTCAAACTCGAACACGCCTTCGCCCTCCATATATAACATTTCAGGCGCGGCGGCGGCGGACGCAATCAACTGCACGCGCGCCTCATATAACGTATCGATCAATATCACGAACCGCTTCGCCTCGTTGAAATTCGACCGCCCCAAGCGCGGGATATCCTCCAATACCAAAACCCGCGCGGCCTCGGCCAAGGCCAGATAATCTGCCGCCCCCAAAAATACGCCACACAGATCGCGAAACTTCGCCCGTGCGACACCATTGGCAAACGCAGGAATGACCACATCGCGCCCGTTCACCCGCAACGTCAGCGGCGCGGCCTCGCCTTTGGTCAGATCTTGCCAAACAGCCTCGATCCCCGTCCGCGCATCGACGTCATTGGGCGTGAAATAGCTTGGCGAACCTGCAAGAACCGACTGGCGATAATCGACTTCACTGGCCAGTTCATGCACCTCCATCCGGTCCTTAAGCAGACGGATGAATGGTAAAAATAACTGGCGGTTCAGCCCGTCCTTATACAGATCATCGGGCACGCGGTTCGACGTGGTTACGACCACGACTCCGGCGGCAAAAAGCGCCTCAAACAGACGCCCCACGATCATCGCATCGGTGATATCACTGATTTGCATTTCATCGAATGCCAGAAACCGCACCCGTCCCGCCAGATCCGCGGCGACTGGCGCAATTGCATCCTCGACCCCGTCCTTGCGTGCATCCGCGATCGCGCCGTGAACCCACTGCATAAACGCATGAAAATGACTGCGCTGCTTGGGCACTTCTACTGTCTCATACAGTAAATCCATCAACATGGACTTGCCGCGCCCGACGCCGCCCCACATGTACAACCCCTTCGGGCCAACGACTGGGCTTGCCTTGCGAAACCAGCCGTTCTTAGGGGCATCGGGTAAATTCAAAACAGCCGCTCGGACACGTTCCAGCGACGTCAACGCAGCCCGCTGCACCGGATCTTTTTGCAACGTTCCCGCATCTACGCGGGCTTGATATTCTTCTTGAACCGTTCCCATCCTGCCTTGTTTACGCAGACCGACCCCGTCCCGCAATCCGCGTCTCGGGGTCTTTGGTTCAAAAATAGCTGTTCAGATCATCCACGCCCGACCGTTCACAACGTCGCGGAACAGATCGCCCAAACCAAGACGTGTACATACAGGTTGTGTACGCAATGTGTCACCTGTGCGCACAGCGGCGTTTATACGTCCTCACGCAGCACGTCGCGCAGCACTTTAACGACCTGCGCCGCGTGGGTATAACCAACGCGGTGGTCCGCCTCAGAGATCACTTCTTGGCGCACGCTTCGGTTCCATTGTGTCAATGTTCCAAGCGATTTCAACGGGATAACGTCGTTATGTTCGGCCCAGATCCCGATCACGGGAATGCCGTCGCGGCCGATGGTCCGGTGTTGGTCCTCTTGAAAGTCAGCTAGCATGTGGCGGCGGCTGGAAAGCACAGACCGAAGGAACCCGCGGCTTTGATATTCCGCCAGCTGCAGTTCAATTATCCTTTAAACATCAAACACTTGACCCAACTGACGGCGCAACCTCTGTCGATCACTGCGCGCCCCAACAACAGCATGCAACCAGTCGCCAAGCAACGACATCCTACGGCTTGCCTCTGTCACCTTATCCTCCCGCAACCACATCCCACCTGACGCCAATAAAATAAAGCGTCTGACGCGGTTCGGGTGGCTTGCCGCAAAATGCGTCGCGATTGATCCGCCCATGGAATAGCCCATCAACGTGACGTCTTCGGTCAGCCCTTGATGATCCAGTAGATCGGCCAGCTGCGTCACAAAAAATTCGCCATCCTTCGCCCCGCGCGGCGCATCCGAAAAGCCGCGCCCATACAGGTCATACACCAGCACGCGGCAGCCCAATTTCGCCAGCCCACCAGCGATGGCATACCAAACCGGACTGGGTGTCGTCAGCCCGTGAATACAGACAACAACTGGCCCACGCACACCGCCAAGCCATTGATAATGCGTCACACCTTGGCTGAGTTTAGCAAACCGACCGGGGGCTTTGTCGCGAAAAACATCTACCGCGTGTCGGCGGCTTTCTGCGAGCCATGGCAGCATCGCCAATCCGCCCAGAACCAGCAGTGGAAGCACCCAACCCAGCATATTTAGCGACCCTTCCAAACATCCAGAATATAGCGGCTGGTCATCAAGTCCAGATGTGCCCCACCACCATTTTTGAACAGTGTAATTTCGTCATCTGATCCACGTTGAAACATGTCCAGTTCATAATAATCGGCCACAATCTGATCAGGCGAAATCACGCCAGCTTCAAGTGGGATTCTCAGCTCTCCGATGTGGTTCATCGTTGTGGCGTAACTGTCGACAAACACGCGCGAGCGCAGCAATGCCTCGTCGTCGACCTCGCGCATGTCGGGGCGGTATGCACCAATCAAATCAATGTGTTGCCCCGGCTGGAACCACGCGCCTTTGAGCAATGGTTCGGTGGTCATGGTTGCGGATGTCACGATGTCCGCTTCGCGAACCGCCCGTTCCAGATCCGTCGCGACGGTCACACCGTCGCAATCTTTCGCGAACTGTTGCGCTCCCTCGGGTGATCGGTTCCAGACCGAAAATTCCGCCTCTGGAAACGCTGCCGAACAGGCCTGCCAAAGCGACCGTCCAACGGTGCCCGCACCCACAATCAAAATGCGTTTGCTGTCAGGGCGCGCCAGTCGCCGCGCCGCCAATAGGCTGTCACCAGCGGTCTTCCATTTGGTGACGAGGTGGAAATCCAATATCGCCTCAAGCTGGCCATCGTCGTCGGAAAACAAGTTCACAGCACCGTTCACCATAGGCCGCCCAACGGCCTTGTTAGCCGGAAAAATCGTTGCGCACTTAATGGCGAGGCCCATGCCGTCAATCCACGCCGACCTGTTCAGCAAGGTGTCGCCGCCGCGGTATATAAACACGTCCTCAACTTTTGCTTTTGCTCGTGAATGCCCGTCCGCCAGCGCATCGGTCAGGGCGAGCCAGTCAAGGCCGATTTGCCCGTCTTCAAATGGAATCATGTGCGTCATTGGGCAGCCTCCAGTGTTAGTAATCCTTCACGAACCAGTCGCGCGGCCCAGCCATCTGAGCCATCAAAAAGGTGGGTTTGCCAACCGCGTGCGCGCGCAGCTGCTATGTTTTCAGGTCGATCATCGGTGAACAGCAGTGCATTTTGCGCAATGCCGCACTCCGCCTCAACCCGTTGATAGATTGCTGTGTCAGGCTTGCTCATCCCTAACTCTGCCGAAATAAATCTCCGCTCAAACTCGTCTAGGAACGGGTAGGCAAGCCGCGCGATTTGGAACGTTTCATTGCCGAAATTCGACAGCGCAAAGACAGGATGCCCCGCGCAGCGCAGGGCGCGCAAGAGGCGCACGGAATGATCAATCGCAGGCGATGCCATTTCGATCCAACGGTCACGCCACAGGGCCAGTTCATTCGTCCAATTTGGATGGGCTAAAATCATTCCTGCCACAGCATCTTGAAAATTCTCACCTGCATCGACGCGGTCGTTCATCTCCAGGATTGGGACCGCCGCGAAAAAGGCCGCGCTGCGATCTACGCCAATCACGCGATCGAAAAACCGCTCTGGCTGCCATTCGACAAGCACGTTTCCAATGTCGAACAGAACGGCTCGTACAGTCATATGGCGTATTCCCCGCTCATTTGGCTAGTTTGGTGGCGCGCAATTCACGCTCCAACGCATCCAGAAAACGGGAACGGTCGGCTTTCGAAAACGCCTTGCCGCCGCCCTGCCGGAATGGATCAGCCGCACGAATATCTGTCATCAGATCGCGTGTCGCAAGGACGTTGCCGATGTTGGCTTGGTTCAAAGCCTCACCATTGTGTTTGAGCACACGCGCGCCCGCTGCAACGCATTTGGCGGCCAAGGGGATGTCGCCAGTGATAACAATATCGCCGGTGACCGCACGATCAGCGATCCACATGTCGGCAATGTCCGGGCCATCAGGCACGATGATCGTTTCGACCAGCGGGTTTTGTGATGGTCGCAAGCCACCGTTGGACACAACGAATATGTGCACGCCATGGCGCGTGCCGACTTTTTCGACTTCCGCCTTAACGGGGCATGCATCCGCGTCGATGTAAATCATACGCGCACTTTTTGTGCGACGCTGTTCACGCCCACAACGCTTCTGCGTGGAAGTTTACGTGATCTTCCATGAACGTTGAGATGAAGAAATAGCTGTGATCGTAGCCTTTTTGCAGACGCAACAGACCTTCTTGCCGCTTGGCGGTCATCGCGGCTGCAAAGGCCTCGGTGCCGAGCAAATCCCAGAATTGGTCGTTCGTTCCCGTATCGATCAACATCGGCCCGTCAAAGCCCGATTTCTTCATCAACAGCGTCGCGTCATGCAGTCCCCAATTGTCTTCATCGCCCCAATAGGCGGTGAATTGTTTGCGGCCCCAGTCGCTTTGCGTCGGGTTGCAGATTGGCGCGAAGGCAGACACAGACCGGAACCGCCCGGGCAGTGCCATCGCCATCGTCAGCGCGCCGTGGCCACCCATGGAATGGCCGGTGATAGACTGTCGGGTCAGGTCGACCGCGAAGTTTTCACCGATAACGGCAGGCAGTTCTTCTGCCGTGTAGGTCCACATTTTGAAATGATCGGACCACGGCGCCTCAGTCGCGTCGATGTAAAAACCTGCCCCTTGGCCGAGATCAAAGGCGTCATCGTTTGGCACACCGTCACCGCGCGGGGATGTGTCGGGAAAGACGATTGCGATCCCCTGTTCGGCCGCCCACGCCTGCGCGCCTGCTTTGGTCATCGCGTTGTCATGGGTGCAGGTCAGACCCGACAGGAACCACAGCACTGGAACAGGTCCGTCAGCGGCTTCGGCGGGGAGGAATACCGCAAAGGTCATGTCGGTTCCAGTTGCAGTCGATTGGTGCTTGTAGACACCCTGTATACCGCCAAAGCAGCGGTTTTCTGATAAGACTTCCATCATACATCACCTTGATAAGTGGTCAGGATTTCCTGCAAATCCTTCTTATTTTTCGCAATGGCAGGCACTGTCGCATTGTCGGCAGGATGCCCAACAGCGAGGATCATGATTGGCTTTTCGCTCTCGGGACGGGCGCACAGTTCATTCAGAAATTTCATCGGGTTGGGCGTATGGGTGAGGCAGGACAGGCCTGCGGTATGCAGGGCCGTGATCAGCATTCCCGTGGCAATTCCGACGCTTTCGGGGACGTAGTAATGTTTGACGCGCGCGCCATCCCGTTCACCCCAGCGTTGGGCGAAAACCACGATCAACCAAGGTGCAATATCGAGGTGCGGCTTGGACGCATCGGTGCCGATCGGTTCCAAGGCCTTGAGCCAAGCATCGCCGCCAGCGCCGCTGTAGAACTTTTTTTCCTCATCTTCGGCCGCTTTGCGAATGGCGGATTTCATCACCGGATCGCTGATTGCCACAAAATGCCAAGGCTGTTGGTTTGCACCACTCGGGGCGGTTCCGGCGGCAAGAACGCAGGCTTCTATTACCGCCTTTGGCACGGGTTTATCAGTGTATTCACGGATCGAATGTCGGGTTTTGACATGGGCATAAAAACGCTCAGCCTCGGCCTGCATTCGGGCATCGTCGTAATCGCTGCGGTCGGGCAGTGGCAGGGCCTGATAGCTTGGAAGGACTTCGTTCATGGCTGGCTTTCTATCAGGTCACAGCGGCAATCACGGCAGAGATCGTTATGACGCTTAGGGCGGTGGAAATCAGAATGGACGCCGACACCCGCGATGGGGCGACGACGTAGTGTTGCGCAAGAATGTAGACATTTCCAGCTACGGGCAAGGCAGCACATGCGATCATGACACCGGCGGCGTATGCGTCAACCGGAAACATCACTAGCGCAGCAAAGGCGACCGCGGCTGGATGCAATACCAATTTTGCAAACGACAGCCAGCCTGCCACGACGACGCGTTCGGCCGACTTGGTCGCGAGGGACGCGCCAATTGCAAACAACGCGCCGGGCGTGGCCGCTGCCCCGAGAAGGGACAGGAATTCATTTGCAGGCTTTGGGATTGGCAGGCCAATCGACGACACTATAAGGCCGAGGGAAATGGATACGATCATCGGGTTTTTCAGCAAGCCAATGCCGACGGTTCGCAACACGCCCGGCGACATCCGACCGTCACGCGATCCAGTAATAAGAATGACGATAAGCGAGCCAAACACGATGAGATCAACCGCGAGGACCAGCATAACCGGCCCGATGGCCTGTTCGCCCAAAAGCAGCACCAACATTGGAATCCCAAGGAAACCGACGTTGCCGATGACGGCACATTGGGCCTCAATTGCGGCTTCTTCGATGCCACGTTTGCGCAGCAGTGCCACGCCCGTCGCGATGAGGTAGATGAACATCGTGCCCCAAAGGTAGGCGAGAACAAAGGGCCAGTCGAAAATTTCACCCAAGGACAGGTTCGCCGAGAACCTGAACAGCATGGCCGACAGCGCGAAATAGAAGACGAATTTCGTTAGGTATGCTGTTGCCTCGGGCGTGAAAAAGCCTGATCGCCCTGCGCCGTAGCCGAGGCCAATCAGCGCGAAAAATGGCAAGGTCTGGAGAAAAATATCTAACATATTACAGCGTTAGCACTACATTGGAGCGGGCAAAAGCACTACCCGCTGCCGATGAGAATGCCCGCCGCAAGAACCAGCGCCCCGCCAAGGACCACCTGAAAAGCCGCGCGAAAGAATGGAGTTTGCATGTAACGGTTTTGGATCCATGCAATTGCCCAAAGTTCGATGAAAACCACGATGATTGCGATGATTGTTGCGGTCCAGAAATCGGTGATGAGATACGGCATCGCATGACCAAGGCCACCAAGCGTTGTCATCACACCCGACGCAACCCCGCGTTTCCACGGCGCGCCACGACCGGAAATTTGCCCGTCGTCACTGGCGGCTTCGGTAAAGCCCATGGAAATACCCGCGCCGATGCTGGCGGCAAGACCGACAAGAAATGTCGTCCACGTGTTTTGAGTCGCGAAGGCAACGGCGAAGATCGGCGCGAGGGTCGAGACGGACCCGTCCATCAGCCCCGCCAATCCAGGCTGCACCCACGTCAGAACAAACTGCCGATGCGCTGCGTCCTTTTCTTCTGTGTCGGCATCCGGGCTTACTTTTTCCTCAAGCAGCTCAACCGCCCGTTCGGAATGTCCCGCCTCTGCTGCGGCAAGGTCGCCCAGCAGTTTGCGGGTTGCCGCGTCGGTCGTTGTCTTGGCCGCCGTTTCGTAGAAGCGTTGTGCGTCGCGTTCCATTTGGCGGGCCTCATCGCGAATGCGATCAAGGCCGAGGTTTTCGATAAGCCAAACGGGGCGGCGTGCGTAAAATCCAGCGACATGTTCGCGGCGGATTAGCAGGATTGTGTCACCAAAACGGGACTGGTGCAGATCTATGAGGCGACGACGATGTTCGTCTTCTTCAACGGCCATGCCATCAAATATTGCAGCTGAAGCGGGAAAATCCTCGCGGAGGCGCTGGGCGTAGCTGCGATAAATTTGTGCGTCATCTTCTTCTGACGAAATTGCAAGCGCGAGGACTTCTTGCTCAGCAAGGTCAGAGAACCGCTTTCTGCTGGAAACTCCAGGGATCATGTCGTGCCTCATTGTTAGAATTGTTCTAATGTACCCCTCTTTGGGACAGCATCAAGTGCATAAAGTGAACCGATCAGTTCATTTAATGCTTGCGTAACTAAACTGATCGGTTTAGTTATTTGGAAATCAAGTTCACCTGAAAGGCACGCACTATGAAACGCATCGCACTTGTCACCGCAACGACCCTGATGCTCGCCACGTCCGCAACGGCCGGCGGCTTCTCATTTTCTCTTCCAAACTTATCGTTCCCGCCCGCTGCGGACGTCACAGTCTCCAAAGACTGTGTGTCGCCAGACGCGATATCTGGCCTGTGCATGGTTCAGGAATAAACCCAGCCCCTCCTTGCCCGATCTAAACGGTTCAGTTTATAGGGTTGGGCAAGGAGACCATTCATGGCTGACGGACCACCTAAGGTGAAGCGCGGGCGCAAGTTCGACCAAGTTCTTGACGGCGCGCGCGAAATTTTTATGTCAGATGGTTTTGAGGGTGCGAGCGTTGACGACATTGCCCGCGCCGCCGGCGTTTCCAAGGCGACGCTCTACAGCTACTTTCCAGACAAGCGTTTTTTGTTCATGGAAGTCGCCAAATCCGAATGCATCCGGCAAGCGGAAGCAGCCGTTGAAACCATTGATATGTCCCTTCCTGTTGGCACCGTTTTGACGGAAGCCGCGTGGCAGATGGTTAATTTCTTCACGTCAAATTTCGGCCAAAGGGTTTTCCGGCTGTGTGTTGCCGAAAGTGATCGGTTTCCCGAATTGGGACGTGAGTTTTACGAGAGCGGCCCCGCACTGGTGCGGGATCGGTTGATTGCATTCATGAAAGTTGGCATTTCACGCAACGAGCTGGAGATCGACGATCTGCCATTGGCCGCCGATCAGTTTAGTGAACTTTGCAAGGCTGACCTGTTTCCGCGCCTCATATTCAGCATGGACACGTCATTTGATGACACTCAGAAAAAGCGAATCGTGGTCGGTGCGGTCGACACATTCCTTGCGCGGTACGCGACCTAAACAGCGGAAGAATGAATAAGTGCCTATGTAGAATTTATCAGTCATTGCAGCGATTTTGTTGCTCGCCGCGTGCGACACTGCGCTTGGCCCGAATGCGCCAACGCCAATGGGTGCAGGCCTGTCAGATGCGGCTGACGACACCTGTAACGCCAACCGATACGCGCCCCTTATCGGCGAAGACGCGACCGCACTAGAACGTGTTTTGTTGCTCGGACAGGTCAGAGTGATCCGGCCAAATCAGGCGATCACAATGGATTTTCGCCCGGAACGGATCAACTTTAACGTCAGTTCCGACAACCGGATTAGGTCAATTTTCTGTTCTTGAGAATCACGAAGTCACTCCGAAGGCATGTACTGGGTGGGGGCTGATAAACGCACCTTCGGAGGACTTTCGATAGAGTTCGTATGCAGTCAGAATGTGGCGCGAATAGGACCGGAGCGGGGGTATTTGACGGCAGAGACGCCATTTATCAGACAGACGGGTTGATTTAATACCGCGTTGGGGCAAATCTAGTGCCATGAACGCACCGACACCATTTCCCAACTCAGCGCCGACACAAATCGCATTTCATCGCACCGAACTTAACGCGATCCTGTCTTTATATGGGCGGTTCGTGGCAGCGGGTGAATGGCGCGACTATGGGATTTCGCACCTCAAAGAGGTCGCGGTTTTTTCGGTCTTTCGACGCACGGCGGAGCACCCGATGTATCGCATCGAGAAACGCCCAAGCCTTCGGATGAAACAAGGGCAATACGTTGTGATCGGGATGGAGGGGCGGATCCTTAAACGTGGCAACGATCTGCGCCAAGTGTTGCGGGTGTTGGAACGTAAATTGATCCGGGCCATCGATTGACGATGCGACTACAGAACCCGTCGACGGGCTGTAACGTCGCCGTTGCCCTGCGTTTTGATGCGCAACGTCGCCTGCACCAAACCTTCGTAGACCACAGCCATGTGATGGGCGTTTGCATGGATCATCGTATCGGCATCAACCATCATAGCGACGTGGCCGTCCCAAAAAATCAAATCACCGCGCAGCAGGTTTTCACCGCTTTCCAAAAGTCGCCCTAATCCGTCGCTTTGCAGGTCACTATCACCGGCGCACAAGTGCCCACAAGCGTGATAGGCGGCCTGAACAAGGCCTGAACAATCAACCCCTCGGGTGGAATTTCCGCCCCAAAGATACGGCACACCAAAATAAAGCTGCGCAACCGTGGCGGGGTCCGAGAACAGTTGCTCCAGCGGGCGTAGGTGCTTTTTAGGGATAAAGCCGTTCGGCGTTTCAAAGAACTTGGGCCGTTCATTTACGACGGTGACTTCTGCGCCAAATGGCAGATGCAAAAGGTCGCGCGACTTGAAGCTTTCAGTCGCGTAGGCGTGGGTCGCTGGCGTAGCGATACGGTGGGTCGTGGCGTTCGGTGTGACCAGCACTGATTCAGGGACATAACCTACATAACCGTCGCGTTTGCATTGCACAAAGGCCCAACCATCGCGGCGTTCATACACAGTCAGAGCGGCGCCCAGCAACAATTGCCGTTCGCGTCTGCCTGCTGGCGCGGCACAAAGGTCGACCACGACTTGCCCGACTGAGAACGGGTCGCCATCAACAAACACATCGGCGTCGACCTGACCGCGCAAATGGCTGGCCGCGACGCGCCCATTGGCAGGGGTCAGGCGCGCGTCTGTCATAGACCCAAGACCTCAGGTAGGGCTGCCAAAATGGCCCGGGCGCCCATGCCCACACCACCCTTGGGTCGTGCAGGTGCCGCTGTTGGGTTCCAACCGTAAATGTCGAAATGCGTGTAGGGCGTATCCGTTACAAACCGCCGCAGGAACAGAGCCGCCGTGATTGCGCCCGCAAACCCGCCCGACGGCGCGTTGTCCAAGTCGGCAATCTGCGGTTCAATCATCGCCTCGTAGGGGTCATGAAACGGCATCTGCCAGACTGGGTCCGCGACCTCAGCAGCGGCCTGCGGCAACGCGCACGCCATTGCATCGTCTGTTGTGAAGAACGGCGCGATGTCCGGACCGACGGCGACACGTGCAGCGCCCGTCAATGTCGCAATTGAAATGATATGGTCAGGCTTGCCTTCGTCCGCCAGCGCAAGCGCGTCTGCCAGAACCAACCGCCCTTCAGCGTCAGTATTGTTGATCTCAACCGTGAGCCCTTTGCGGCTGTTGAGAACATCGCCAGGGCGGAACGCCGACCCGTCGACGGAATTTTCCACGGCGGGAATCAGCACGCGCAGTTGCAGCGGCACCTTCAGCGCCATGATCATATGGGCCAAGCCCAGCACGGTTGCCGCGCCGCCCATATCTTTTTTCATCAACCCCATCGACGCGCCAGGTTTGAGGTTGAGGCCCCCTGTGTCAAAACACACGCCCTTGCCCACAAGCGTCAGTTTCGGACCAGATTGACCCCAAGACATATCAATAAGTCGCGGTTTGCGCGGCGACGCCCGGCCAACGGTGTGGATCAGCGGAAAATTCTGTGCGAGCAGGTCATCGCCCTGTATAATCGACATCGTCGCGCCGTGCTGTGTCGCCAATGTCTGCGCAGCGTCGGCAAGTTCATCCGGTCCCATGTCAGCCGCCGGAGTGTTGATCAGATCACGGGTCAGGCATTCACCAGCGGCCAATGCTTCGATCCGCACCGCGTCAATTCCAGCGGGCGCAACGAACGCCAGATCTTGCGCAGGGGCGGCCTTATAGCGGTCGAATTGATACAGGCTCAGCAGCAACCCCAGCGCCGCTTCTTCCAATGCGAGGCCTGCTAGGATTGTATCCAAAACATAAGTACCAGCAGGGAGCTTTGCTGCCGCCGCCGCGACGCCAAAGCGGACCCGCGTTTGGCCTTTTGCGCCCAAACCGACATAGACCGCCTGAATGGACCCATCGGCGTTCGGTAACGCAGCCATCTCACCGATGCTTGCGGTGAACCCTGTGGCACGCAACCAGTCTGCCGACGGGTTTGGCAGATTGGCAAGCGCCGCCCTAAGATCGTTGGTCGTTACAGTGACCAACATAATTGCGGTGGCGGATGGGGGGGCAAATTTAGGTGACATTGGGACCTCTGGCCTGATTGTTGCGTCAACCTAGACCATGCCCGTGGCGAGGGCCACGGCCCACACGCCCAAATTACGCCCCCGATTCAACGTGCCGAAATTGGCCCCACCGCATGATCCAAAGCCTGCGTCACCAACCGCATCAACCGCGACAACGTCGCCGCCAACGCGGCCTTATCAGTGCCATCTATGCAATAGATGACGTCAGCCGCGACCTGCCCAACCCGTCGCAAACCAAGCTGATCTGCGAGCATGACAATGCTGCGCGCACGCGCCTCAAGTCGGTCGAGTTGTCCGGACTGGTAGTCGTAGTCCAAGCATTTCAAATGCCGCGATAGCTCTTCAAGGCTGTCACAGATCAAATCACCCTGACCGAAGTCGTCATCATCAAGTGCGTATGGTGATAGGGCATTTACGGCAGGCCCAAACGATTCCAGTGGCACCAGACGCGCAATCGCGCGAGACGTATGTCGAGTCTCTTGTTGTTCCATTTCAATCCCACTCTCACTTCACCCAAGTACGAAGCTACGACGTCAAAGTTTCCAATTGGTTTCGATCCCGCTACATTAATCGCTCGAATTTCGGATAAATTCCCCATATGCAGGGTAAAATCGACGAAAAGGACAGTGTCATGCACCTCGCTCGCCCTCTTCCAGACTATCTGGTCCGCCGATATCATGGTTGGAAAGCAACAACTTACGAACAAAACAAGGGCTGGTACATGCAACTAGCGGAAGGTGGACAGCACCCGCGCGCCATGGTCGTGTCTTGCTGCGACAGTCGCGTTCATGTCACATCAATTTTTGGGGCGGATCAGGGTGAATTTTTCATTCACCGCAACATCGCCAATCTAGTTCCCCCACAAGAATCAGGCGGCAAGCATCACGGCACGTCTGCCGCTGTTGAATATGCAGTCACAGAATTAAAAGTTTCGCACCTGATCGTACTGGGCCATTCGGCCTGCGGCGGCGTGCAGGGTTGCTATGATATGTGTTCTGGAAACGCCCCCGAACTTGAGGCCAAAACAAGCTACGTCGGACGCTGGATGGACATTCTGCGGCCCAGTTTCGACAAGTTGCCAGAGGGTGACGATGCAGCGCGCGTGCGCCAGCTAGAAAAAGACAGCGTCGTGATATCACTTGAAAATCTGATGACGTTTCCGCATGTGAAAGATGCAGTCGACAGTGGTCGATTATCATTACACGGTCTTTGGAATGACATCGGGCACGGCGGGCTTGAAGTGTATGACGCTGAAACTGAGGACTTTAAATCTCTTTAGGTTGTGAAACCGCAGCAGACGTACTTCTTTAAATTTTGTATATTCAACGATGGGACTTCTGATGGCCGAAATTTTCGACCTTGCAGCGACGAACCTGCTTTCCCCTGTAATCCTGTCTTTCGTGCTGGGGATTACCGCCGCATTGGTCCGATCGGATTTGAGCGTGCCAGAGGCCACGGCCAAAGCGATGTCGATCTATTTGCTGTTCGCAATTGGCTTTAAGGGCGGAGCAGCCGTGGCCGCCAACGGGCTGGACGGTACGTTGGTTGCGACGCTCGTGGCGGGGTTTGTCTTGTCAGCTGCTTTGCCGCTTATTGCGTTTGCGATGCTGCAGGTCATGACCAGCCTTAGCCGCATTGATGCAGCTGCCGTGGCGGGACATTACGGTTCGATTTCTATCGTGACGTTTGTTGCTGCAACATCCGTTCTGGAAGGACGCGGGATTTCGTCGGAAGGCTACATGGTTGCGGTTGCCGCCGTCATGGAAGCGCCCGCGATTCTGTCTGCGCTCTGGCTCGTATCACGGGGTGGGTCGGGCCGCCGGATGGACGGCGAACTCATGCGGGACATTATGCTCAACGGATCCATCGTTTTACTGGTCGGCGCTTTTTTCATTGGTGCTGTGACCGGACAAGAGGGTCTCGATAAAATCTCAAACTTCATTGTTGCGCCCTTCACGGGTGTTTTGTGCCTGTTTCTGCTCGATATGGGCTTGGTCGCGGGGCGCGGTCTGCGTGAATCGCGCGGTGTGTTGAATTTCGGCGCAGTGGCGTTCGGCATTGCAATGCCGCTTGTGGGGGCCGTTTTGGGGCTCGTGTTCGCGCTAATCGTCGGTTTATCGTCAGGTGGGGTGGCTTTGATGATGGTCTTGTCTGCGTCTGCCAGCTACATCGCCGTGCCTGCCGCAATGCGCGTCGCCCTACCAGAGGCGAATCCGTCGGTTTATCTGACGCTGTCGCTCGGTGTGACGTTCCCGTTCAATTTGACCATCGGTATCCCGCTCTACGTTGCGGCAAGCCAAACCCTCACAGGAGGCTGACATGAAAACACATCAAGCAAAACGCGTTGTCATCACAATTGAGGCGATCATGCAAAACCGCCTGACGGACACGATGGAAGCCGCAGGCGTCACCGGATATTCGATCCTGCCGGTTCTGGGTGGATCGGGTCGGTCAGGTTCTTGGTCGCGTGAAGGGCAGATCGGACGCGCAAACGGAATGGTTCAGGTCATTTGCATCATCAAGCCCGAACGCTTGGACGACTTGCTGGATGCCGCATTCAAGGTTGTCGACAAACACATCGGTGTCGTCACAATCAGCGATGTTGAGGTTTTACGCGCAGAGCGATTCTAACTGAAAAGGCCCCACCAAACGGCGGGGCCTTTTCAAATTCTTGCTTGTTCTAGCTATCGCGAGACAGACTAACCTTTTTTCAGACACCGGTTGCCAAGGGTTTCCGCGATCTGCACAGCGTTAAGTGCTGCACCTTTGCGCAGGTTGTCAGACACGACCCACATGTTCAGACCGTTGTCGATTGTGCTGTCCTGACGGATGCGGCTAACGAACGTGGCGAAATCACCGACGCATTCGACGGGCGTGACATAACCGCCATCTTCGCGCTTATCGATGACCATAACGCCCGGTGCTTCGCGCAGGATATCGCGGGCTTCGTCTTCGTCGAGGAAATCCTCAAATTCGATATTAATCGATTCCGAATGGCCGACGAACACAGGCACGCGCACGCAGGTCGCTGTGACCTTGATAGATTTGTCGATGATCTTTTTAGTTTCCGCGACCATCTTCCATTCTTCTTTGGTGTCGCCTGAATCCATGAAGACGTCGATGTGCGGGATAACGTTGAACGCAATCTGTTTGGTAAAGACCTTTGGTGGCTTGGAGTCGGTCGGGTTGTAGATTGATTTGGTCTGATCCCACAGTTCGTCGATCGCGTCTTTGCCCGAACCGGACACGGATTGGTATGTGCTGACGACGACGCGCTTGATCTTGGCGCGGTCATGCAAAGGCTTCAGCGCCACCACCATCTGTGCGGTCGAACAGTTCGGGTTCGCAATGATGTTTTTCTTAGCGTAGCCATCGACGGCTTCGGGATTCACTTCTGGCACAACCAGCGGCACGTCTGGATCATAGCGATACAGCGACGAGTTATCAATGACGACACAGCCCTGCTTGGCCGCGATAGGCGCGTATTTCTTTGTCGCGTCAGACCCGACTGCAAAGAACGCGATGTCGTAGCCCGTAAAATCGAAGGTATCCAAGTCCTGGGTTTTCAACGTCTTGTCGCCAAAGCTCACTTCCGTTCCGAGCGATCTGCGGGATGCCAGCGCGACAACCTCATCCGCTGGAAACTGGCGTTCTGCCAGAATGTTGAGCATTTCGCGGCCCACGTTACCTGTGGCGCCCGCAATGACGATTCTATAGCCCATGCGATTGGATCCTTTGTAAATGCATGTCCCCTATGGGACACGCGCCTCTTAGACCCAATGCGCTTTAAACAAAAGGGGCGTTAGTCTGTGCGGTCCGTGCTGAAGACATAGATCGCAAGGCCGCAACACATCACAATGCCATAAAACCCGAACAGGGACGCATAGGCTTCGCTGTCACCTTTGGTGTCCTGCCAGAACGTCATCAACCGGCCAGTCACGATTTGCATGATCCCGACACCGCCGATTCCAAACAGGTTCATCAACGTCACACCGCGCCCCGTAAGGTGTTCAGGAAAGAACGGACGGGCGTGGGCGATCATCAAAGGAAACGACGCCCCCGCAAGCCCCACAAGCGCGAGCAACGCGGTCGCTGTCCAAACTGACGTAAGTCCATGCAAAGCAAACAAGGCAAAACAGCCTGCCGCACCTAGTGTGTTGCCAACAAATACCACCCATTTGCGGGTGCCAAACACGCGATCCATCGGTCCATAAGCGAAATTCCCCACGATCATCGCAAGGCCCATCACCAGTGTCATGGTTCCAATCATCGACGTGTCAGCCCCGAACACATCCGTGCCATATGGTCCAACCCAAAGTCCGCGCAGGCCGGCAGCGGGCGCGTAGTTCACGAACATCATCGGAAAAATCAGCCAAAGAGCCTTTATCTTCAGGATATCCAACACTGACCCGCGCGGACCCGTGGACGCAGTTTTTGGTGGGTCTTTCACAACCAGCCAAAGCGCGATTGACACCAAAAGGGTCAACGCCGCCAGCGCCACCATGGTCTCGCGCCAACCGAACGATTCTACGGCCCATGCCATGGGGGCGGAACTCGCAAGGTTTCCCAAGCTGCCAAAGCCGATCGTCGCCCCTGCAAGGGTCGAAAACATCACCGCCGGATACATTTTCGCAAAGATGTAATAGGCTGCCATCAAGACAGGCGAACAACCGATGCCGATCAGCGCCATTGCCCACGCGATATGGGCTGGTGTCTGTGCCATCGCGAAAACCAATGCTCCGCCTGCCCCGCCCAAGCTGAACAAAACTACGGCCGTTATCCGCGGCCCGAAGCGGTCCAATGCCTCTCCAACGGGAATCTGCATGACAGCAAAGACTATAAACCAAAGGCCCGACGCATACGACAGATCGGCG
Source organism: Octadecabacter arcticus 238 (assembly GCF_000155735.2). Classification (GTDB taxonomy): domain Bacteria; phylum Pseudomonadota; class Alphaproteobacteria; order Rhodobacterales; family Rhodobacteraceae; genus Octadecabacter; species Octadecabacter arcticus. The sequence continues at coordinate 111,065 of NC_020908.1, read as the reverse complement.
GCTGTCGCGCCCAGATCGGCCTCCAGTGCGGGGGTCAGTACCGCCAGAAACGCTCGGTAAAATTGACTGAGCACATAGCCCAACACCAAAACGATCAAACCTATGCGCATACCTAACCCCCTTTTTTTCCAGATGAAATCGCACGGCGGCGCGCAAGGCACAAGCGCGAGAGGCCCCCCCCTTGCACTTGCACGCAAAAAAACGCCGTTGGTGCGCACAGAAATACTAGACACGTTGTCGGCCTTCTACTCTACCTATGGTGTAGCTCTCGGACTCCACAAACCGAAGAGGATGTAATCTTGGCAATCAAAAAATCCAAATTCGACCTACAATGTGCCGATTGCCCAATCCGCCACCGCGCCGTCTGCTCTAAGTGCGAGGCCGATGAATTGGCATTGCTTGAAGACATGAAATTTTACCGGACGTTTGAGGCAGGCCAAACAATAGCATGGGCAGGTGATGATCTGACCTTTGTGGGTTCTGTTGTGCGCGGTGTCGCGACGTTGGGGCAAACACTTGAGGACGGGCGCACGCAAATGCTGGGCCTGTTACTTCCGTCCGATTTTATCGGCCGTCCTTGGCGCAAGACATCAGCCTATGACGTGTGCGCGATCACAGATGTCACACTGTGCTGTTTCAGGCGCAAACCATTTGAGGACATGTTGGTTCGCCCCCCCCACATTGGCGAACGACTGCTGGAAATGACGATGGATGAGCTGGATGCAGCCCGCGAATGGATGTTGATCCTTGGTCGCAAAACTGCGCGTGAAAAAATCGCGAGTTTGCTGACCATCATTGCCCACCGCGAACAGGCCCACGATGTTCCTAAGATTAATGCGCCCGTGACGATTGATTTGCCGCTCACCCGCGAGGCGATGTCGGATTATCTGGGTCTGACGCTGGAAACAGTCAGCCGCCAAATCTCCGCGCTGAAGCGGGAGGGTATTATTCTGCTTGAAGGCAAACGGAAGGTGGTCGTGCCCGATATGGCGCGTTTGTTGGCGCAGACTGGCAGTGACGCGATCTCGCACCTTTAGTGCGCCATCAGTATCGGAACACGAGCCGTTTCAAGCATGTCGCGGGTCGCACCACCAATCATCGCTTCGCGGAAGCGCGAATGACCGTATGCGCCCATGACGATCAAATCGATTGCATGGTCTTGTGCGTGACGGTTGATGACCTCGGCGACGTGCGGCATTGTTTTGGCAAGGATCGACACGTCCGCCTTAACGCCGTGGCGCGCCAACATCACGCAAATCACGCCGCCCGGATCGGATCGTTCCGGCGAATGGGAGGGCGGGTTGATCATGACGATCTCGGCTCGTGTGGCATTTTTTAGGGCAGGCAAGGCTTTGCGCACGGCCTCCAGTGCTTGGGTGCTTTCGTCCCATGCGACCATGACCCGTTCAAAGGGTCCGATATTTTCGGCGGTGCGCGGAATAACCATAACGGGCGCGCCAGTGCCAAACAAAACCGCCTCAAGAATAATCGTCTGCACCTGCGTCGACCCCTCGCCGTAGGGCTGTGATGCGATGATCAGGTCGGAATACCGCACGACCCGCGCAATGGCCGCATCGAGGCCAGCAGATGTGACGACCAATTTCTGGACCGCCGTTGGCACCAAAGCGTCCCTAAGACGGTCTTCCGCCCAGTCGACCAATGTCTTGGCCCGCGTCTCCGCCTCACCGCGGCCTGATAACGTCAATGCTGGTGACGCCCCCATCGGTGCCATATCGTAGCGTACCGGATCGATGCCAAGACAATAGACATCCAGGTGGCCGCCCTCACGGTTTGCCAATGTGACTGCAGTTTGCAGCGCTTCTTTGTCGCCAACCTCGTCAAAGATGACGATAGCAATGGTTTTGTAGCTCATGGTCAGTACTCCTGTTGCGGACCCTTTCAGTGTGCCAATCCGTCGACCGGTTTTCCTTGATTGAAGTCAAGAAAAACCGCGCATTTGTTTAATTTGGATCAAGGCGGCCTTCCGCTGATCCGTGAAAAACCCGTCGCATAAATATTTGCAGGACACATTCGTCCTATTCGAAGAAGGGAACGCCACGATGTGGAATTGGTTCAAGATAGTGGCGTTCGGGGTTGTCACCCTGCTCGCGGCTGTAGCCGCAAGTTGGGCGCGCGACATCGCCTATCAAATTCATGCTATCATCATCATGATCATATCAGCGGGAATGTTTGTTTGGTCGGTGCGCACGGCTGATGACATCAGGCCGCCAGAGCCAACAGGCTATATGGACGGTGTGATCCGGTACGGCGTGGTTGCAACTGCGTTTTGGGGGCTGGCAGGATTTCTTGTCGGAACGTTCATCGCTTTCCAGTTGGCGTTTCCATCCCTGAATTTTGAGTTCCTGCAGGGTTACGGCAACTTTGGCCGCCTGCGTCCGCTCCACACCTCTGCGGTGATCTTTGCCTTCGGTGGCAACGCGTTGATCTGCACGTCATTCTATATCGTGCAACGCACCTGCGCTGCACGTCTATGGGGCGGCAATACCGCGTGGTTCGTGTTTTGGGGGTACAACCTGTTCATCGTACTCGCTGCAACGGGGTATTTGATGGGATCGACCCAATCGAAAGAATATGCCAAGCCTGAATGGTACGTGGATATCTGGCTAACCATCGTTTGGGTCGCCTATCTGGTCGTGTTCATGGGCACGATCGTCAAGCGCAAAGAACCGCACATCTACGTCGCGAACTGGTTCTTCCTGGCCTTTATCGTGACCGTCGCAATGCTGCACATCGTCAATAATCTATCAGTTCCTGTCAGCATCTTCGGCTCTAAATCAGTGCAAGTCTTTGCAGGTGTGCAGGACGCGATGACCCAGTGGTGGTACGGCCACAACGCTGTTGGCTTCTTCCTCACAGCCGGTTTCTTGGGCATGATGTATTACTTCGTCCCCAAACAGGCCGGTAAGCCAGTGTTCAGTTACAAACTGTCGATCGTGCATTTCTGGTCACTCATTTTCTTGTACATCTGGGCCGGTCCGCACCACTTGCACTACACCGCGTTACCAGACTGGGCGACGACCCTTGGCATGGTGTTTTCAATCGTTTTGTGGATGCCCAGCTGGGGTGGCATGATCAACGGTTTGATGACGCTGTCAGGTGCATGGGACAAAATCCGCACCGACCCGATCATTCGCATGATGGTCATCTCACTCGGCTTTTACGGCATGTCCACATTCGAGGGTCCGATGATGTCGATCCGCGCGGTGAATTCGCTGAGCCACTATACCGACTGGACCATCGGCCACGTGCATTCCGGCGCGCTTGGCTGGAACGGTATGATCACGTTTGCGGCGCTGTATTTCATGACACCAAAACTGTGGAACCGCGCGGGGCTTTATTCGCTGCGTCTGGTGAACTAACACTTCTGACTCGCGACAATCGGGATCATTCTTTACGCGTCTTCGATGTGGGTCACAGGGATCATGGAAGGTCTGATGTGGCGCGAAGTCGACGCACAGGGTTTCTTGGTGAACAGCTTTGCTGACACCGTCGGAGCCAAGTTCCCGATGTATGTCGTTCGCGGACTGGGTGGAGCCCTCTATCTCACTGGCGCAATTATCATGTGTTATAACCTTTGGATGACAGCCTTTGGAAAGCAGCAACCTGCTGCAAGTTCCACCGCTGCCGTCCCCGCTGAATAAGGAGGCTGATTATGGGAATTCTTGATCGCCATAAGGTCATCGAAAAGAACGCATCGCTCCTCTTGGTCGGCAGCCTGTTGGTTGTCGCCGTTGGCGGCATCGTTGAAATAGTGCCGCTGTTCTATCTTGAAAACACAATCGAGGAGGTCGAGGGCATGCGCCCGTATTCCCCGCTGGAACTGGCGGGGCGGGACATTTACGTGCGCGAAGGCTGCTACGTCTGCCACAGTCAGATGATCCGCCCGATACGGGACGAAGTCGAACGGTATGGCCACTATTCGCTCGCGGCGGAATCCATGTATGACCACCCATTTCAATGGGGGTCCAAGTGGACAGGGCCGGACCTTGCTCGCGTTGGCGGGCGGTACTCGGACGCGTGGCACATTGATCACCTCAGTGATCCACAATCAGTTGTGCCGGAATCGATTATGCCACCCTATTCGTTCTTGATGAACCGTTTTATCGAACCCGATCACATCGAAGATCTGGTCAGGACCCATGCGTTTGTCGGCATCCCCTACACGGACGACATGATCGAAAATGCGCAGGCAGATTTCATCGCTCAAGCCGACCAGTACAGCGACTGGGATGCACTGGTAGAACGTTACCCCGGCGCACAGGTCCGCAACTTCGATAGCAGTGATGGAATTTCCGAAATGGATGCGCTGGTCGCATACCTTCAAATGCTGGGCACGCTGGTCGACTTTTCGACCTTCACGCCCGACGCAAGCCGCTAGGAGGACAGCACATGGACACCTATTCATTCCTTCGCGAACTCGCCGACAGCTGGGCGCTGCTGGCGCTGTTCATCTTCCTTGTGGGCGTTTGGCTTTGGGCCTTCCGACCCGGATCACGCGATCTGCACGCTGACGCCGCAGATGTCATATTCCGCAACGAAGACGGTCCAATCATCGACACCACCAAAGGTCCGGAGGGTCAAAAATGAATAAGCCAGACAAAAAAGACGACGTTGAAACCACAGGTCACGTTTGGGACGGCATCGAAGAACTCGACAGTCCAATGCCACGTTGGTGGGTCTGGGTTTTCTATCTGACGATCATCTGGGCTGTGGGCTATACAATCGCCTACCCTGCTTGGCCGATGATCAATGGCGCGACGACAGGTCTGTTGGGCTATTCGACACGAGGTGAAGTTGCCGAAGACATTGCCCGCGTGGATGCATCAAACGCCGAAATTCTGGCACGGCTGGCTACGGCGGACCTGACGGCGATCCGCGACGACGCGGAATTGCACACCTTTGCAGTTAACGCGGGCGGGTCCATTTTTGCGGCGAACTGCTCGCAGTGCCACGGACGTGGTGCTGCTGGCGTACAGGCTGGTGGTTATCCAAACCTGCTTGACGATGACTGGTTGTGGGGCGGCGATATCGAACAAATTGCTTACACAGTCACCCACGGCATCCGGAACGAACAGTCAATGGACAGCCGCTATTCCCAGATGCCCGCTTTTGGCGCCGACGAAATCCTCACGAATGACGAGATTGACGCGATCGTTCAGCACGTCCTTTCAATTTCGGGTCAAGACCATGAAGCAGTTCTGGCAGGGGTTGGGTCGACGCTGTTCCTTGATAACTGTGCGGCGTGTCACGGTGATGCAGGGACCGGACTGCAAGAGATCGGCGCGCCAAACCTGAGCGATGCAATCTGGCTATATGGCGGCGACGCGGACACGATCCGCACGACCATTCAGAATGCCCGCTTTGGCGCTATGCCAGCGTGGTCCGAAGAATTCCGTGGTGCGAGCGGCCTTAGTCTTGCTGAAATAAATGCCGTTGCCACTTACGTTCATCAACTTGGCAGCGCGCAGTGACGTCCACCGACCACAAGCCACTTTATGCGAAACGCGAGCCTTTCTTTCCGCGCAAGGTGAAGGGTAAATTCCGCTCCCTTAAATGGGGCATTATGATCCTGACGCTGGGCGTCTATTATCGTAAACACCAAGGGAACCCCCTTGTTTGGGCCCGGTTTGATCTGGGATTCTTGTGCGAAGCTGTTATTTGGCCGGCGTAATGGGTTTGGATTTTATGATGAGCTAGGGGCCGCGGAGACATAATTATCAGCACGGCCTTGATCAAGCAGCGCCTTTTGCCTCGGCCTCGGCGGTTTTAGCGTTGATCATGTCCTGATAGGCCCACGGCATGAGATCGTTTATACGGTTTGCTGGATGGTCCTGGATGCGTTCCAGCACCCAAGCAAGCCAGGCTTCGGGATTTACCTTGTTCATCTTGGCTGTCTCAATGAGGGTATAGGCGATGGCGGCAGATTTACCGCCTGCTTCTGATCCCATGAAGAGATAGTTTTTACGGCCAACGGCCACAGGGTGCACTGCGTTCTCAGCTGTGTTGTTGTCCGACTCAAGAAAGCCGTGATCGAGATAGGGACGTGCCTTGGGCAGGCGGGCAAGCGCATATTTGATCGCCTTGGCCAGCGGCGTCTTGCTGGAGATTTTACCCAGTTGCTCTTTAAGCCAGACCTCTAGGTCGTCAAAGATCGGTTTGGCGTATTCCTGACGCAGGGCCACGCGTTCAGATGCTGGCAGGAACCGCGCTTGTGTCTCAACATCATAGAGCTTTTTAATCCGCAGCACAGCTTCGCCAGCTACAGGCAGCTTTGTGCTTTCATAAAGATCAAAGATCTCACGTCGCACATGCGCGATACAGGCCATCTCTTTGATGCGTCCCGTTCGGTACGCGTCATTATACCCAGCATAGGCGTCCGCATGGGCAAAGCCTTCATAGGTAGCCAGATGCTGACTGGGATGTTCAGCCCCTCGACTGGTGGAGAATTGGTACCACACCGCAGGTGGTACTCCGCTGGCCCAAGTATTTTCTTTTCGGGCATAGACCCACAGTCGCGCCGTTTTGGTCTTATTCTTGCCACGACCCTTGCCCTTCTGGAGCAGCTTGACCGTGGTATCATCCATGAAGATGGCCTGCGCCTCAAAGACGTGATCGCGGATTGCATCTGAGACGCGCTCCAGCAGTTTGGTGCATTTACCGACCCAACCCGCCATGAGCGAACCACTCAGATCTATGCCTTCATTGGCAAACATCTGACTCTGGCGATACAGCGGCAGGTGATAGCCGTATTTGCAGCACAAGATGTGGGCCATCAGCGCGGGCCCCACAAAGCTCTTTGGAATGGGGCGGCTTGGCATCTCGGCCTGGACGACCTTCTCACAACAGGTGCAAGCCAGACGCGGGCGGCCTATTTGGTTCACGATGTAATGGCCCGGGACATATTCCAATTCTTCCATCACATCCGTTCCAAGCACTTTGAAGCTGCCGCCGCAATCGGTGCAAGCGTCACTGGGGGTGATGGTCGTCTGAACCCGCTTGAGGTTTTTCGGAAAGGGTTTGCGCTTGCGCGGCGTGCGGGGCGGCTTGGCTTCTGCGTCAGAGGACGCATCCTCATCATCCGTCTCAGCGGCTTGTTCGATTTCCATCTCTTCAAGGATCAACTCCAGCGTCAGTTGTGCGCTGCTTTCTGACTTTGAGCCAAAACGGTGTTTTTTGTGACCGTGAAGTTGCAGGCGCAGATCGGCGATGATGGTGTCTCGGTTCTGGATGGCACGCGCATGAGCGGAGCGCTCGGCACTCAGAGCGGCGTCCACTGATGCCATCTCAGCCTTGAGGCGCTTTTGTGCAGCCGCATGGCTCAGCGATTGGCCCAACATTTCTGCATCCTTACGGTCCAATTCTGCGGTCTGCGCGGCGAACAGCGCCTGCACTTCAGGGGGCAGATTAGCCAGATTTGGAGGGATCTAACTCATATCATTTTGTACCAGGATTGGGGCTTTATGGGAATCCCACAAAGACAAATACAGCAACAAAATATGAGCCTATCCAATCATTGAAGGTCGCCATGTTTTCTTAAGAATGCGCCAATCAATCCCCTCCATCAGCATCGCCAACTGCGCGTGGCTCAGTTTGATCTTGCCCTCGCGCGCTGAGGGCCACACAAACCGACCTCGCTCAAGGCGTTTGGTGAAGAGGCATGCGCCCTGACCATCCCACCAGATCATCTTGATCTGATCCCCACGACGACCTCGGAACAAAAACAGATGCCCCGCGTAAGGATCACCCGCCAGAACTTGCTCTGTTTGCGCAGCCAGCCCGTTGAACCCGCGCCGCATATCCGTGACACCTGCCGCAAGCCAGATTTTTGCATCCCCCAGCACAGGGATCATGCTGCAAGTCCTCGCGCTAGTTCCAGCACAAAGCCAGCATCAACATCATCTCTCACACTCAGTTTGCGACCGTTCTCAAGCGTGATTTCTATTTTAGGACCGGGAGATCGCGATGCCGTAGTCCCCTCAAGTGCCTCAACAGGCATAAACTCAGTGGGCGTGGCTGGTTGTTCTTGAAACAAGGGATCATTCCGCCACGCGTATATCCGACTCGTCGTCACCCCATGTCGCTTTGATACCATCGAAACGCTCACGCCATCCGCATGGCTTTCCGCCACAAGCTGACGCTTGAACACATCATCGTATTTGGTGCCGCGACCTCGCTGCTGCTTGCCCATCATCAAATCCCTCAAATTGCGCTAGCAAATCGCCAGCTTCGCGCAATAATCACAGATCAGATCTGCCCTAAACAGAGGGGGTTCCCTTGGTGTTTACCTATTATCTAACGCCATGGATTAGGTGGGACCGCGGCGCGGAACTGCCTGATCAGGCGGTTCTGGTTGATCTTGCCAGTCGGCGGTTTTTCTTTTTCTGGATTGAAATCTGGCCCCATGAATTCTATTTCATTGCCGGATTACTGATCATGGCGGGCCTTGGCCTTTTCTTGTTCACCTCTGCCATGGGCCGCGTTTGGTGTGGTTATACCTGTCCACAAACCGTCTGGACGGACCTGTTCATCGCCACGGAACGCTGGATTGAAGGCGACCGCAACGCCCGCGTCCGTCTTTGGAATGCAAAATGGGACGTACGCAAACTCAGGTTGCGATTGACGAAATTCGCCGTTTGGCTGTTGATCGGATTGGCCACAGGTGGCGCGTGGGTGTTCTATTTCACCGATGCGCCGACGCTTTTGGTGAACCTGATCAACGGAACCGCACATCCGGTGGCCTATACGACCATGGCATTTCTGACCGTTTCCACCGTGTTCTTCGGCGGGATCGCGCGCGAACAGATTTGCATCTATGCCTGTCCGTGGCCACGCATCCAAGCCGCGATGATGGACGAAGACACGATCACCATCGGTTATCGTTCATGGCGCGGTGAACCACGCAAACATTCCGACGCGATCACCAAAGAGACCCCGCAAGGCGATTGCATCGACTGCATGGCCTGCGTCAACGTCTGCCCTGTCGGCATCGACATCCGCGACGGCCAACAAATGGAATGCATCACATGCGGGCTGTGCATTGATGCCTGCGACGACATCATAACCAAGATCGGCAAACCACGCGGGCTTGTTGATTACCTGTCACTTGATGATGAAGACGCGGAACGAAAAGGCCAGCCGACGAAGCGCGTTTGGCAGCATATCCTGCGCCCGCGCACGCTGATTTATTCAAGCTTGTGGTCCATTGTCGGACTGGGCTTGGTGGTGGCTTTGTTCATCCAGTCCGACATCGACATGACCGTCGCTGCGGTGCGCAACCCGACTTATGTCGTGCTGTCTGATGGCACGATCCGCAATGTCTACGAAATCCGCCTGCGCAACAAACACGGTGAAACGCGGCCGTTTGAATTGTCGGTTACATCAGACGCCGCGCTTCAAATTGATGTTCAGGGACAAGCCAGCGGTGATGACGTCGTGAATGTGCCAGCCGATTCAACCTATCTTGTGCGGGTCTTTGTCAGCGCCGCGGCGCAAACCCCCGCGTCAACCGTTGTTCGTACGGCAATGCGGTTCTGGGTTGTGGACACAATCAACGATGACCGCGCCCACGATGACACCTATTTCAACGGCACAGGGGGAACCTAAATCATGGCACCGCTTACAGGGCGCAAAGTATTTTTCGGGATGGCAGGCGCATTTGGCGTGATCCTTTCGGTCAATCTGTTTCTGGCATATTCAGCAATCGCGACCTTTCCTGGATTGGAAGTTAAAAACGCATATGTCGCCAGCCAGAATTTTGACGCAGATCGCAAGGCGCAATTGGCGCTCGGCTGGACCGTTTCGGCGGATGTGTCTGGCGAAGAGCTTCACCTCAATATTACCGACACAGATGGTCGCCCTGTTGAGGTTGCGGACCTTGATGCCATATTCGGGCGCGCCACCAACGTGCGCGACGATCAGAGCCCCGATTTCGTGTTCACCGGAACCAAATACGTGGCACCGGTGACCACCGCACCGGGCAATTGGAAGCTGCGCATGGAAGCCACCGCGCAAGACGGCACAGCCTTTCGGCAACGCGTGGTGGTGTTGGTCCAGAGATGACAGTCACGGACACCCATATTGGACTGTCCGCCTGCCCCGGATGCGACGCCACAGCGCTGGCGACCCAGCGGGCGGGCAATGCTGCACAGCATGGGGACCGCGAAGTCGCGCTGTCCCTGCCTACGATCAATTGTGCGGCCTGCATTTCGGTCGTTGAGCGTGGCTTGATAGCCCTGCCAGGCGTGTCGGATGTGCGTGTAAACCTGACCCGAAAACGCGCGACCATCTATGTAAAACCCGACATTGATGACGTGGTGCTGACGAATGCGTTGGCGGCATTGGGCTATGACGCGCAACCGCTGGACCAAGCCACATTATCTGCGGACCGGTCCGACCGCGCCGCGCGCGATCTGTTGATGCGCCTTGGCGTTGCAGGCTTTGCAATGATGAATGTCATGCTGCTGTCGGTTGCGGTCTGGTCTGGCGCCAGCGATGTCACCCGCGATCTGTTTCACTGGATTTCTGCCGCCATCGCATTGCCAACGATCATCTTTGCCGCCCAGCCGTTCTACGTGAACGCGTGGCGGGCCTTGCGTGTTGCGCGGCTCAATATGGATGTGCCAATTTCCCTCGCTATTGTGCTGGCCGCTGGAATGTCATTGTTTGAAGTCGCCCATTCTGGCGATCACGCCTATTTTGACGCCGCCTTGTCGTTGACGTTTTTCCTATTGGCTGGGCGCTATCTTGACCAACGCACCCGCACTGTGGCGCGGTCAGCCGCCACTGAACTGGCCGCATTGGAAACGCCAACGGCTTTGCGCGTGACGGACGGCGTGCCGCAAACGGTGTCCCTGTCTGAACTTTGCGTTGGCGATCTTGTTCTTGTCCGACCCGGTGCGCGGATGCCCGTTGACGGACAGATCATCCGTGGCGAAAGCGAACTTGACCGCGCATTTCTAACAGGCGAGTCCGATCCGGTCTTTGTGCGTCCTGATGACATCGTGCGAGCGGGCGAAATCAATCTGACAGGCCCACTCGACGTGCGGGTGACGTCCGTTGGCAAAGACACGTTCTTGCACTCCCTCACGGATTTGATCTCTGTCGCGGAAGACGCCAAATCGCGCTACAATTCGCTCGCCGACCGCGCAGCCGCGATCTACGCGCCCGCTGTGCATCTGCTGGCGTTTGCCGCCTTTGTCATGTGGATGTACTTGTCCGGTGGCGATGTGCGCTATTCCCTGAACATCGCGGTTGCGACGCTGATCATCACCTGCCCTTGTGCCTTGGGTTTAGCTGTTCCTGCTGTGTCCACGGTCGCCTCTGGTGCGTTGTTTCGCCGTGGCCTGTTGGTGAAACACGCCACCGCGCTGGAACGTTTGGCCGAAGTCGACACAGTAATCTTTGACAAGACCGGTACGCTGACTGTGGGCAAACCCACACTGCTGAATCCGACCGATATAGCGCCACAGGATTTCGCTCTTGCCGCAGCACTTGCTATCGCGTCGGCACATCCGCGCAGCCGATCCATCGTCGACGCGGCACGGGGCCAAGTCCTCCCGACTGTCACAGTGACCAACATCAAAGAACTGCCTGGCCATGGAATCGCAGGGTGCTGGAACGGCAAACGCGTCGCGCTAGGGCGGGCTGACTGGGCGGGCAGTGGAGGACACGGCACCGTTCTGGCGATAGATGGCCACATCCGAACAACCTTTGAGTTTCAAGATACACTGCGGGTCGGCGTCGACCAACTGTTGGCCCACCTGCGCAAACGCGGTCTGCCTGTGACCCTGTTGTCCGGCGACACCGCATCAAATGTAGAGGGATTTGCCGAGGCAATCGGCCTGCCCGATTGGCGCGCCGGCGTCCTGCCGACAGAAAAAGCGCAATTTCTTGAAGACCTGAACGCCAAAGGCAAACACGTTCTGATGGTCGGTGACGGGTTGAATGACACGGCGGCGATGGCACTGGCGCATGTCTCAATCACGCCCGCATCTGCGTTGGACGCGACGCGGGTTGCTGCAGATATTGTCCTGATCTCAAGCGATGTATCAAAGATTGAAGACGCCTTGCGGATCGCACGGTCTGCCCGCCACCGCATCCTGGAAAATTTTGGCGTTGCTGCTTGCTACAATATGGTTGCTGTGCCGTTTGCTTTTTTTGGCTTTGCGACACCGCTGTCGGCTGCGATTGCCATGTCGACGAGTTCGATTGTCGTCTCCCTTAATGCATTGAGGGTTCGGTAAGATGAATGTTCTCGCCTACCTCATTCCGATCTCTCTCACGCTTGGGGCGCTTGGCCTTGTCGGTTTCCTTTGGACGCTTCGGTCAGATCAATATGACGACCCTGATGGGGATGCTGCCCGCATCCTGCGTGACGACTATGACGACCACCCAGCCGACTGAATCTTTAATCCCGACTAAAACAATCGGTCTTAGATAGACGACGCGCTGTCGATAGGGTAGCAAGCCGATATGTCCGACAGCACGCAACTCCCCCCCCCTGCCGCGAAATCGTCGTGGTTTATGGCCGACAAAGCCATCGCATTGGTCGCGTTCGGGATCGCGCTGTTTTGTCTTCTGCCATTCCTTGCGGTCGCGCTCGCGTCAGTGTCAGGCGACACAAGTACGCTGCGCCACCTCGCGGGGACGGTGCTTGATGATTACATGCGCAACACCGCCGCTTTGGTCTTCATTGTGGGCTTTGGCACATTCATGGTCGGCACTGGTTCGGCGTGGCTGGTGACAATGACAGACTTCCCCGGTCGCAGCTGGCTCGAGGTGGCATTGGTGATCCCACTGGCGTTCCCTGCCTATGTATTGGCCTACGCCTATACCCACGTGCTGGACCATCCCGGCATCGTTCAAACGGTGCTGCGCGACGTGACTGGCTGGGGCCCACGCGACTATTGGTTTCCTGAAATTCGCAGTTTAGGCGGCGCCGCGGTTATGCTGATTTTGGTACTGTACCCTTACGTCTACCTGCTCGCGCGGGCCGCATTTATTGGGCAAAGCGCGACAACGTTCCTTGCTGCACGTTCCTTGGGTAAATCACCGTTTGCTGCATTCCTGTCGATCTCCTTGCCGCTAGCGCGCCCAGCTATTGCGGCGGGTGTTCTTCTCACGATGATGGAAACGATCGCAGATTTCGGCACTGTATCTTATTTTGGCGTGCAAACCTTTGCGACGGGCATCTACAACAGCTGGTTTTCCATGGCCGATCGCGGGGCCGCCGCGCAATTGTCGCTTGGATTACTGGCGTTCGCGTTACTATTGGCGATGTTGGAACGCGCAAATCGGGGCCGCGCGCGGTTCAGCAATGGCAAACGCCAAGACGTCGTCGCGCGCATTCCACTGGCGGGCGTTGCAAGATGGGGAGCGGTCATTTTGTGTGGCATGCCCGTTATGCTCGGCGTCATCATCCCCGTTCTGGCGTTGTCCGTTATGGCCGTCGGGTCTGAACAAAATCTGTTCAGCCCGCGCTACCTGCACTTCATCACAAATTCACTGACTTTGGCAGCCGTTGCAGCCTTGGTCACCGTCGCAGCTGCGGTCCTGCTCGGCAGTCTAAACCGCCTGCGCGAAACACGTTCTGCTGCGGCGGCTCTTTATGTCGCACGGATCGGCTATGCAGTACCCGGGGGCGTCATTGCGGTTGGTTTAATCGTGCCATTTGCTGCCTTTGATAACGCGCTGGATGCGTGGATGCGCGCGACGTTTGACGTCTCCACTGGCCTGTTGTTCACAGGGTCGATCTGGCTGCTGATCGGTGCATATATGATCCGCTTCCTCGCCGCCGCACTGGGTGCGTATGAAGGCGGAATTGCCGTCGTCAGCCGCAATATTGACGCCGCTAGTCGTGTTTTGGGGCAGAATTCCATCGGCACAGTGCGCCGTGTACACATCCCAATCTTGACGCCCAGCCTGCTGACGGCCGCGTTGATCGTCTTTGTTGATGTCATGAAAGAACTGCCCGCCACGTTGATCATGCGTCCATTTAATTATGACACATTGGCGGTTCAGGCATTTCGACTGGCCTCTGACGAGCGGCTTAACGGCGCGGCAGTGCCAAGCCTTCTGATCGGGGCCATTGGGTTATTACCTGTGATCTTGCTGTGCCGTCAGGTCGCGGCACACAGGGCATAAAAAAGGGGCGCAACCTAGGCTGCCCCCCCCTTTTGTGAATTTCCTCGAGCTATTTCCAACCAACCTCGTTAAATATCTCTTGGGCAAGCGGCAAATTCTTCGCGACTTCACTTAAATTGACAGTATCACCGATAAATTCACCTAAAGCCTGAACCGAGGGAGATAATTCAACGCCAGTAACGGCTGGATATTCGTCGTTACCAGCCGAAAAATACTGCTGCGCCTGATCTGATGCGAGGTATTCAAGGAATGCGATCGCATTGTCGCGGTTCGGTGCGTACGCCGCCACGCCGCCACCAGACAGGTTCATGTGGGCGCCTTCGGCATCTTGCGATGGAAAGACCCAACCAATATTTTCACGGGCGTCGGCAGGCAGTCCATCGACGTCGGTCCGGATCGCACGCGCGAAATAGTAGGTGTTCGAAATCGAAATATCACACTCTCCCGACACGAGACCGCGCAACTGGTCAGTATCGCCGCCTTGTGGATCGCGTGCAAAATTGTTCACAATGCCCTGAGCCCAGTCGCGCGCTGCTGCTTCACCATGGTTTTCAATCACGCTGGCTAAAAGCGTTTGCGAATATACGTTGGTCGATGATCGGTGACAAACCAAGCCTTCGTATGCGGGGTCGGCAAGCGCGATATATGTCATTGGCGGATTTTCAACATTGGTCTTATTGTAGAAAATGATCCGTGCGCGTTGCGAAAATCCGTACCATTGATTGTCGCTGTCCTGCAGGTTCGCTGGAATGCGGTCCTCGAGGATCTCACTATCGATGGATTGCAACACAGCCGCATCCTTCGCCCGTTCAAGCCGTGATGTATCGACAGTCAAAAGCACGTCAGCAGGTGAATTCACACCTTCTGCCTCCATCCGTGCAATCAACTCATCTGCGTTGCCTTCGATGCGATTGATTTTGATGCCAGTTGCGTCCTCAAAATCAGAATACAGGCGTTCGTCGGTATCGTAATGGCGCGAGGAGTATAGGTTCAGCTCCCCATCAGCGAAGGCTGGCGCGGCGGTGCACAGCAGCAGTGTTGTGAGAGTGATGGTTCTAGTGGTCATTTTGTCGATCCTTTATATCTGACTATTTTAATCAGTTATCCTCGCCCTGCCGTTCCGTCAAGTAATCCTGACTAAATTGATCGGAATTAATCCGCCGACTCACAGCGCTTGACCAGCGCTCTGTTTTACGCCCCAAGTAGTGAAGAAGAGGATCACCCATGGCCGTTGGAAAATTCGACACGACTGCGACCCGCAGCAGCTACGATGTGGTGATCATTGGCGGCGCGATGTACGGGTCCGCCGTGGCTTGGTTTTTGACGGACAATCCGGATTTTGACGGAACAGTCTTAGTGATTGAACGCGACCCGACCTACCAAAATAGCGCAACAGCGCACACCAATTCCTGTATCCGCCAACAGTTCAGCAACCCGTTGAACGTCAAGATTTCCCAGTTTGGTGCCGCGTTCATCAAGGGCTTCAAGGGCCTCATGGGCAATGATCCCCGCGTTCCGGACCTGTCGATCCAGAGCTATGGCTACATGTATCTTGCCGACACTGACGCCTTCGCAGATCAATTGCGCGCCGCGCAAAAGGTGCAGATAGACGCAGGCGCCGCAACGCAACTGATGACGCCAGCCCAAATCAAGGAGGCCTACCCATTTTACACCGTCGATGACATTGTGCTGGGCAGCATTAACCTCATCGATGAGGGCTACTGGGACGGCGGCACAGTTTTCGATTGGTGGCGCAGATCAGCGCGGGAACGTGGCGTGGAATATATAACAGGCGAGGTCACGTCGATGCACGTCGTGGGACCACGGGTGCACAGTGTGACCCTTGCGAACGGCGACGCGATTGCCTGTGGCAAGGTCGTCAATGCCACGGGTCCGCGCGGCGCAAGGACAGCTAAAATGGCGGGAATCCAAATTCCTGTTGAGCCGCGGAAGCGGTTCACATGGATATTCTCCGCCGAACAGCCTCTCGGTCAGGTCTTGCCGCTTACGATTGATCCATCGGGCGTGCATTTCCGGCAGGATGGGCCAAAAACCTATCTGGCGGGTGGACATGCGCACCCAGATCTGGCAGTAGAGTGTGACGATTTTGCCATGGATCATGGCCTATGGCAGGATAAAATCTGGCCGACAATCGCGACCCGCATTCCGCAATTTGAGGCCATCAAAGTCATCACCGAGTGGGCGGGGCATTATGACTTCAACACGCTGGATCAAAACGCGATCCTTGGACCGCACACGGAGATTGAAAATTTCTTCTTCGTAAATGGATTTTCTGGTCATGGATTGCAGCAATCCCCTGCGATGGGGCGCGGCACAGCTGAAATGCTGACCTACGGCGAATACCGAACGCTTGACCTGACGCCGTTCGGGTTTGAGCGCATCGCGGCTGGCAGGCCCTTTGCCGAAAGCGCGATCATATAGCAGCCACTATTTGTCGTCGGGATGTCGGCCAATCAGACGCATGAATGGCCCCGCACGCATATAGGTGCCAGTTTCATGGCGCGACCGCGTGCGCGTCACCGGGGTCGTCGCTGATGTGCCTGCGTTGCTTTCGCGCAGTACGATATACATGCCAGACGCGATGATAATGCTCGCGCCGAGGATTGTCGCATTGTCGACGCGTTCGTCGAAAAACAGCGCGCCGTACACCGTGGCCCAGATGATCTGGGAATATTGCATCGGCGCAATGATCGCGGCTTCGCCGGATTGATAGGCCGCGATGATGCACCGCCCCGCTGTCCACGCAAAGGCCGCCACAAGCGCAACCAATCCAAGGTGTTCGATTGGCATCGGAATGTAAACGAACGCCAGACCGATTCCCATCAGCACGAAATTCGCCATCATCGGATACAACAGCATCACGACAGGGCGTTCATCGGCCCCAATGCGGCGCACAACGATAGAAGCAACAGAACCGCCTACAGCGGCCGTCAATGCCGCCGCATGGCCCCAATTCAGATCCGTCGATCCCGGACGCAACACCACAAGCACCCCAGTGAGACCGACAATCACAGCAAGCCAGCGACGCAACCGCACCACTTCACCCAAGATTGGTATCGCGAGGATTGTGATCAACAACGGCGCCGCGAAAAGGATCGCATAGGTCTGCGCCAAGGGCAGAACCGTGAACGCATAAAACGCCGTCACAGCGGTTGCGACGGATGCAACTGTGCGCAGCGCCATCCACCACGGATGACGCGGCAACAGATTGCCCGGTTTGGAATCACGCATCAACATGATGGTCGCCAAAGGAAAGCTAAACAGCACCGAGAAGAACACGATTTGGATCGGCGAATAGATCGCGCCCAAGGTCTTTACGAAGACATCATGGGTCGCGAACACTCCGAATGCGATCAGCGCCAGAAGCGCGCCTTTTGCGTTTGAAGACATGGTCTATTCTTTCCGTATTCTTACGACGTGATCGCCCCTAACAGGCAACAGTCTGCCGCTCGTTAGAGTGACGCGTCAAGTGCTGCCAAGATTGCATCCGTCATGCCAGATGTGCTTACGCCGACGGTGTCTTCATCGCCCAGCAAATCGCCTGTGCGCACACCGTCAGCCAGCACTTTCTCGATTGCGGCTTCAATCCGTGCAGCCTCATCGCCTTGATCAAAAGAATAGCGCAGCGCCATCGCAAAGCTGAGGATACAAGCAATCGGATTCGCCTTACCCTGTCCTGTAATGTCGGGTGCGGACCCGTGAACGGGTTCATACATCGCCTTGGGGCGGCCATTCGCCATCGGCGCGCCGAGGGACGCAGACGGCAACATGCCAAGCGAACCAGTCAACATCGCGGCACAATCAGACAGGATGTCACCGAACAGATTGTCCGTATAAATCACATCGAACTGCTTGGGCGCCCGAACCAACTGCATCGCGCCATTGTCGGCGTACATGTGGGACAGTTCAACTTCGGGGTAGTCCGCATGCACTTCGGTCACGACGTCACGCCAAAGGATGCCAGATTCCATGACATTGGCTTTTTCCATCGAGCACAGCTTCTTGGACCGTTTCATCGCCATGTCGAACGCCGCACGCGCGCCGCGCTCGATCTCGGCTTCGGTGTAGCGCTGGGTGTTGATGCCAACGCGCATGTTGTCTTCCATGTGGATACCGCGAGGTTCGCCAAAATAGACCCCCGACGTCAGCTCGCGCACGATCATGATGTCGAGGCCTGCGACGAGTTCTTTCTTCAGGCTCGAAAAATCCGCCAAGGCGTCAAAACACTGGGCAGGTCGCAGGTTGGCAAACAGGTCCATCTCTTTACGCAGACGCAAAAGACCACGTTCGGGTTTGACCGAAAAATCCAGATCGTCATATGCAGGACCACCAACAGCGCCGAGCAACACGGCATCTACCTCTTGCGCTTTGGCCATCGTGTCATCGTGCAAAGGTGTGCCATGTTTGTCGTAGGCCGCGCCGCCAACCAGATCTTCGGAGACATCAAAATGGATGTCGCGCTTAGCGCCGAACCAGTCAATGACGCGGCGGACTTCGGCCATGACTTCTTGGCCGATACCATCACCTGGCAGGATCAAAAGGGAGGGGTTCGACATTGGGTGCATCCTAAGCTGATAACTGTTGCTTGCGCCTAGCCCGTCAGCCCGCGCGGGTCAAGAAACCCCCGACCTAGGGGTGCACCGCAATAAGCGGCTTTAACCCCTCCGAAAGCAGTTCCCAAACCCGTCTGATCCTTGGTGTGTGACGCATGGCCTCGTGCGCGACCAACCAGACTGGCAAGGACGGGATCGCCACGCCAGCATCAATCGCCATCACGTCGAGGTCATCTTTCGCGATCGAACCTTGGGCAAATCCGATCCCGCAGCCCGCCCGAACAAGGTTCCAATACGTCGCATGATCGTCACAACGCACCTTGAAAAAATCACGCGTGACCTCGATTCCGATGTCGCGAAATCCGTCGATGAGTGCGGGATTGGTGTCGTAGCCGACGAAATCGTGGTGCATCAGATCAGCGGCGCCTTGCAGCGGCCCCATGCGCGCGAGGTAGCTTTTGGAGGCACAGATGGTCAGCGGGATGTTCCCAATGTGCTGTGTGACCAGATCCAATTGCGTGGGGCGATACATCCGCACAGCGAAGTCAGCCTCTCGATACAACAGGTTGCGGGTGTCGTCAGAGGCGACGACTTCAATCGAAATCGCAGGTTCCAAAAGTCGGATTTTCGCGATGATGTCCGGTAGGTGATACATTGACGTCATCACGCTTGCGGTGATGCGGACTGTGCCGCTCATCCGTGCCGACTGCCCTGCGGCCGTCAGCGTTATCTGGCCCATCGCATCGCGCATCGCACGCGCTGGTGCAACCAATGCGGCACCGGTTTGTGTAAGTTCAAGTCCGCGTGCCTGCCGGGTAAAAAGGCTCGCGCTCAACTGATGTTCGAGCGTCTTTATCTGGCGACCCAAGGTCGGCTGGCTCGCTCCGAGCTTGCGGGCGGCGCCAGACAAAGACCCCTCTTCAGCGACCATCAAGAAGGCTTGGATCAGGGACCAGTCGGCGGGGTTCAATGTATGTGCCATGCAAAAACGAATACATGATCTGCGAAATTAGGCAATTCTAAATCATAAATGCATTGGTCAGATTGACACCAACACAGGAGAAACACGATGGAAAAAACTGTTCTGATACTCGGCCCCACGGGTCGTCTTGGCCGCAGCGCCGCCCTTGCATTTGAAGCTGCGGATTGGGAGGTTCGCCGGTTTGATCGCGCCAAAGACACGCTTTGGGACGCAGCGTGGGGCGCATCCGTTATCGTGAATGGCTGGAACCCGCCCTACCCGCAATGGGCCGCACAGGTTCCCGATCAAACCGCACAGGTGATCGAAGTCGCAAAGGCCAGCGGCGCCACCGTGATCATACCGGGCAACGTTTATGTCTTCGGCGCGCAGGGTCCCGAACGGTTCGGGCCTGACACACCGCATCTCGCGACCAACTCCTTGGGCCGTATTCGCGTGCATATGGAGGCCGCATATCGTGCGTCCGGCGTGCAGACGTTTGTTGTGCGGGCGGGGGATTTCCTCGACACGCAAGCATCGGGGAACTGGTTTGACATGATCATTGCCAAACCAATTCCCAAGGGAAAAATTTCCTACCCTGGTCGCCTTGACTGCCCGCATGCCTTTACGTTTCTTCCAGATGTGGCCACCACAATGGTGGCACTGGCCGAAAAGCGGCACAGCCTCGCCCTGTTTGAGGACGTTCCCGTGCCAAGTTTTACTTTGACAGGTGAAGAACTGGCGCAGGCCATTTCAACAGTTGTCGGACGGACGATCGTCGCAAAACCCATGGCGTGGTGGCCCATAAGCATCGCAAAAATCGCCTGGCCCATGGGCAGTGGCTTGCTGGAAATGCGGTATCTTTGGAACAAGTCCCACCATATCGATGCAACCCGGCACGCCGCGTTGTGCGGCAATGTCGCGATGACACCGTTGCACGATGCGTTAGCGCAGGCCCTCAATCTCGATGTCCACCCAAACGAGGCGGTGCGGTCCAGCGGTCAAGCCGTCACTGCCCAGTAGAGTCGCCAAAGGATCATTTTGCGCGGGCCAAAAGACGCCCGCCCCCACAACGTTCAAAGCACGGGATGGCAGGATGTAGGACACCCGCAGGTTGCCTGGTCCGTCATCTGACCAATCGGCGGTGTCCAAGGCGGGATCGCCCATCTGATTGAGGTCGGCTGCCTGTTTTGCGCCAAGACTCATCGGCATCGGATCCTGCAAATCAGGACGCGCTAGAACGCCGGCGATGCCGCTGCAAATTCCTTGCCCATCAAACGGGTCTGCGTTTACGTTTCCAATGATGATTGGGTTGGTCGGGGGTGCGGCCAAGGTGCCATCCAACACCGCCTCCCAGACCCGCAATTCGTCACGGTTGCGCAGTCCGTTGAAGTCCTCTGGCCCGTCAAACACCGGCGCGGTCGCGGAATATACGAGCAACGTGATCGTTTGCGCGCCAAAATTGATCGGAACGATCCAATGGCCCGACGACGACACGTGCAACATCGCCTGCACGTCGTCAGACGGGAAGGCAGTACCGTTCATTTGCGGTAGGACCGCGCTTGGCACATCGCGCCAACGCAATTCAGTTAGGTCAATGACGTTAACAACGTCGACAGGAGAGCGCGATAAAAGCGCCAAACCACCGTCACCCAGAAAACGCCCGTATCCCATCGCATCGCGTGCATCACCGGTGAACCCGTCACCATCTATATCCAGCCCCGTCTGCATTCCCGCATTCGGGCGCAGGGCAAATTTATACTGATATGGATCTGCCAGAACGTCAGAAAAAGCCGACAGCCCAGCGCCGCCCGCATCATAATCAAAGTCTGTGAGTATTAAGATATCGGGGGAGATATGGTTAATGATCGCAACAATCGCAGCTATTCCTGCATCGTCTTGCTTTGTGATATCGCGCAGCAACAACCCCGGACCATCGCGGCTCAACGGGGCGGCGAACGTTGCAATTCGCACGATGTCCCCTGTTTGGGCAGACGCGTTGGAACCCCAAATCATCAGGGCACAGAGCCCGTAAATTAGACAGGGATAACGTCTTCTTCCTGCGTACGCAGGTAGGCCTGTTCGCGCTGAAGGGCGATCATCTGACCGACGCGAAGCATCGCAATACCGCGCATTATCAGGCTGGCGGGGATGAAGGCCCATGCGGTCATCGTCCAAATTAAGGTGTGTGAATCCTGTAGCTGGATCGGGTTGAAAATATCCGAGGCGAGTTTCACAAATGCTGGGATCAAGAAGTGCAGTAGAAACCCTAATATAAGGGTAACTCCCAAGCACCCCAGCCGATAACGGGTTTTTGTCAGTTTTGATGTGAGTCTCCTTGGCCATTAGGCGCATGAATTTTCTGTTGTGGTCTGAATTTCGTGGCGCTGTGACGATTTCTCTGAATCATTGGTGGAATAGACCAAGTTACTGCTCTTGAACAACTCCTCGCCACGGCTCTGCGCAGGATCGCCGAGTTGGAAGCCGCGTTGGCGAGCATGGCGCAAGAGAATGAGGATCTGCGGCGTCAGTTGGCCAAGAACAGCAGTAATAGCAGCAAGCCGCCTTCGAGTGATGGGTTGAAGAAGCCGGTACCGCGTAGCCTGCGTGGTAAGTCCGGTAAGAAAAGTGGTGGCCAAGTTGGCCACCGAGGCGACACCCTACGTCAGACAGCAACGCCTGACTTTGTGGAGCGACATGAGGCTGAGGCCTGTGGCACCTGTCAGCATGGCTTGACGGCTGGGATGATCAAGGCGGTGGAGAGGCGTCAGGTTTATGACATACCGGTGCAGCCCTCCGTGCCAATAAGCGTGAGACAATTGACTGGCTAAAGTTTACACTTGAGGGCGTAGGAGAAGAACCATGGTTATGCCTTCACAATCACCACTTTCGCCAGATGCTGGATCTGGAGCCGTTTTGGCCCCAACGTCGCCTCCCCGCGTTGTTAATGCGCCGTTGGCTCCCACAGCGGAACTGACGAGCATCCCGAAGCGACGCAACTTCACAGCCAAATACAAACTGCGCATTCTGGATGAGACGGACCAAGTGGCAGACACTGGCGGGGTTTCCGCCATTCTACGGCGGGAGGGGCTTTATTCCTCTGCACTGACCGATTGGCGCCGTGCGCGGGCGGCCGGCACATTGGGTGCATTGCAGCCAATGCGCCGTGGCCCACAAAAGGCACCTGCCAATCCATTGCAAGCTGAGCTGGCCAAGGCCAACCGTGAGGTGACAGCCTTGCGGCGCCGTCTGGATCAGGCGGAAGCCATCATTGCCATCCAAAAAAAAGTGGCGGGACTTCTGGACGAGATGGAGCAGACGCAAGAGCGCAGCGGCAAATCATGATGGCCGTCGCGATTGCATTGCCCACCGGCAGCGGCTTGACCTCGGCTGTCTGCGCCGCGCTATCATTATCGCACGCGAGCGTTCTTCGACAGCGTGCGGCGCTGACGGCACCACCACGCACACGCCCACCGCGCGCAGCGTCTTCGCGGGCTCTGCCGGAAAGGGAAAGAGACCAGGTATTGCACCACCTGCGCGAACCCCGCTTTGCGGATCAGACGCCCACAGAGGTCTTTGCCACCTTGCTGGATGAAGGCACCTATCTGTGTTCAATCCGCACGATGTATCGGATATTGGCCGCGCAGGGCGAAGTTGGCGAACGCCGCCGACAGCGCACACATCCCGTCTATCAAAAGCCTGAACTTCTAGCTGAAGCCCCCAATCAGGTCTGGTCTTGGGACATCACCAAGCTGAGGGGCCCGGTGAAATGGTCCTACTTCTATCTCTATGTCATCCTCGACATCTTCAGCCGCCGCGTTGTTGGCTGGCGCGTCGAGCACGCGGAGAGCGCCAGCCAGTTCAAAGAGCTGTTCATCGACGCGATGGAAAAACACGAGGTTCCACGCGATCAGCTGACATTGCATGCAGATCGCGGTGGGCCCATGAAGGCAAAGACGACAGCCCTGATGCTGGTTGATCTTGGTGTGCTCAAGTTCCACAGTCGGCCCCACACCTCAAACGACAACCCGTTCTCCGAAGCCCACTTCAAAACACTGAAATATCAGCCAGAGTTCCCCAAGAACTTTGAAACCATCGAGCAGGCTCGCGCATTCTGCCGCAGGTTCTTTGCATGGTATAACCAAGACCATCATCACGCCGGGATTGGTCTGATGACGCCCGACCAAATCCATTTTGGGCAGGCCCAAGAAATCTACACCGCGCGACAAGCAACACTAGACGCGGCATTCCTCGCCACGCCCGAACGCTTCGTACACAAACCACCAAAACCGCCTCAAATCCCGACCGCCGTCTGGATCAACCCACCAAAACCAACCGAAGAAACCCAAGCCTAAAGTCCAAAAGCCACTGTCTCAAAGTCGTTGACACGTTCCGCCGCGTCTGGAGGTCACAGAGCATCAGGCAGCGATTTATTGTTGTGGTCATTGCCGAGCCACGACGACAGCCACCTTTCCCGATGGCGTGAATGCACACGTGCAATACGGTAAGCGCATTCGGGCGGCGGCGGTCTACTGCAATGTTCAGCAGCTGATCCCCGAGGATCGGGTCTGCCAACTCCTGCGTGATTTGTTTGGTGCCACCAGCCTATGCGCGGCCAGCGTGACCAACTGGGTGAACGGCACAGCGCGTACCTTGGGTGGCGTCGTCGAACACATTCTGGCCCGGCTCAATGAAGGCGGCGTTCGGCATCTGGATGAGACCGGACTTCGTGTTGATGGTAAGCTGCACTGGCTGCACTCAATCAGCGATCTCGCCTTCACGCATTATCGCATCAGCGCCAAGCGCGGTGCTGTTCCATCCTTCCTGACCGGCGGGACAATTGTTCATGACCACTGGAAGTCCTATTACGCCCATATGAGTGGGGTGGACGCGCACGCCCTGTGCGGGGCGCATCATTTACGGGAACTCAAGGCCATCGAAGAAATCGAAAAGGAGCCGTGGGCGTGCGCGATGAGCGTGCTGCTCAACAGCGCCAATCAGCTCAAGTGCGCGGCTCAGGGGCGAGGCGAGACCGAACTCCCCACGTCGGTTCACCACGGCATCCTCACCAAATACATGGCGATCCTCACCGAGGGCCTCGCCTTCCATGAGCGACAAGACCCACTGGCTAGACGCACTGGTGCGCGAGGCCGAAAAGCCAGGCGGCCAGGCCATAACCTTCTGGTCCGCTTGCGCGACTACCGTGATGACGTCCTAAGGTTCCTTACGGACTTCACAGTTCCCTTCACCAACAATCAGGCCGAACGGGACCTGCGCATGATGAAGTTGCGCATGAAAATCTCGGGAACTTTCCGCACCCTCGAGGGCGCGCAGGTCTTCGCTGACATCAGATCCGTCATCTCGACGGTCAGAAAACACGGGGGCAATATCCTCGAAACACTCACCCTATCACCACAACAGATCATCGCTCGGCTCTAACGTCGCAAGGGCAACACAAAACCCGATATCCGATGGGGTCCTTGGGAGTTACATATAAGGTTAAGCTGTCCGTCACGTTCCAGCCGAGTAACGACGTCACCACCGGCAGTTGGGTCGAAAGTGGGCAGGTTCGTCCAGACATTAAAGCCACCGCGCTGGTTGGGCCAGTTGTTCAACCGCAGCGCCAAGACGAAGAACGCCAGCGACAATAAGGACACAAGATAGCTGAGGCCAGCGGCGGTGCGGACACTGTCGAAGAGATCCGCACTTGCCTCAGCAGGGAGCAAAAGGAGTACGAGGCGGACGGGGGAGTACGGGAAGTCCATGGCTTCGGCAAGCGCGCCGCCGACGATGTTAAACAACACCGTCATTGTCGTCGGTTCGGTCACGCCTTTGGCGATGACCGTCAGCGCCAGTACTGTCGCCGCAAGGCCAAAATAACGGACCCGATTGAAGGGCGGAGCGGCGCGAAACTCTATCAGACTTGGGGAACTGGAGTTGTATTCAACAAATACAAATACGCCAGCTACGATACAAACAAGACCTACAATTTGTGCAGTATCCGTCGCCGTACCTTTCAGCATCAGCGATGGTGTAGCGATCATCAAGATCACTAAGACTGCCCTTAAGGCAGCACCTGGAAGCCGTGAAAACACTGCTCTCTTACCCTCATTTCGGTCGGTCGCGATTACGTTCCGCGCCCTTATCCCGTTTTGATCCTGCTCATTGTCGGCAGGTTACCTTATAGTTGCCATAATGTTGCCCAATTTCAGTTATCGCCACAAGCCGTTGATCTGTTTTGCAAAAAAATCAGGGCAGATTTGCGGCAACACTGGTGCGAGATTGCAACCATTTCAAAGCATTGGAATTAAGGCGTCTAGATGTGGGGGTAGCGCGGTTCACGTGGCACAAGTGCGGTTCAGGAACTGTTAGGACCTGTGGTCAAAAAAAGGGGCACCGCATGGCGCCCCTTGTTAACATTCTGGCCACAATTTGGCGTTTCGGGATCAGACCCAAGGCCGCTCGGCGGTAAGTTGCGCCTCATATGTGTCGATGGATGCGACCTTTTCCATGGTCAGGCCGATGTCATCTAACCCGTTCATAAGGCAGTGCTTTTTGAAGGAATCGACCTCAAATGTGTAGACATCACCGTCTGATGACGTGACAGTTTGTGCCGCAAGGTCGATTTCGATGCGGGCGTTGGCGCCTTTTTCTGCGTCTTTCATCAGAGCGTCGCGTTGGTCTTGGGGCAGGACGATGGGTAAGATGCCGTTTTTAAAGCAATTGCTGTAAAAGATGTCTGCAAAGCTGGTGGAAATCACGCAGCGAATGCCGAAATCTGCAATCGCCCACGGCGCATGTTCGCGCGATGATCCGCAACCGAAATTGTCGCCTGCGACCAGCACAGAGGCTTCGCGGTAGGCGGGTTGGTTGAGAACAAAGTCAGCGATTTCATTGCCTTGGCGATCAAACCGCATTTCGTCAAACAAGTTCCCGCCGAGGCCTGAGCGTTTGACTGTCTTCAAAAACATCTTTGGGATAATCATGTCCGTGTCGATATTAACCAACGGCATAGGCGCCGCGATGCCAGAGAGTGTGCTGAATTTTTCCATGTCATGTTCCTTTCGCAGCGGGGTCAAACGTCCGCTGGATCGTTAAGATATTGCGCGTGCGCGTTAACCAGTTGTGGGCCGAGACCGGAGTTTTAGCCGTTTTGTACAAAACTTTGCCGGGTCGTTGCATGGTTTGTACAAAACGAAACCGTGCAATTATCCAGTGATCTGGCCCACGTTTCATTTCAACGTCTGCGACATTACATCATGTCCCGCACATCGGTGAGTTTGCCGGTAATCGCAGCGGCTGCCGCCATAGCCGGAGACACGAGGTGCGTGCGGCCCTTGTAGCCTTGGCGACCCTCAAAGTTCCGGTTGGAGGTCGACGCACAGCGTTCGCCTTCGGCCAGTTGGTCGGGGTTCATTGCGAGACACATGGAACACCCCGCCATGCGCCATTCAAATCCTGCGTCCTTGAAGATATCGGCGAGGCCTTCTTCTTCGGCTTGGGCACGGACCAGACCAGAGCCCGGAACGACCATGGCACGCATGCCGTCTTTGACTTTTTTGCCTTTGAGGATCGCAGCAGCAGCGCGCAAGTCTTCGATGCGTCCGTTGGTGCATGAGCCGATAAAGACGGTATCGATTTCGATGTCGGTCAGTTTTTGGCCCGCAGTGAGGCCCATGTAATCCAGGGCGCGCTTAACCGCATCGACCTTGCCACCAGTGAAGCTTTCGGGTGCTGGCACCACACCGTCAATCGGCAGGACGTCTTCTGGCGAGGTGCCCCATGTGACGGAAGGCGCGATGTCTTCGGCATTCATGGTCACGACAAGATCCCAGTGCGCATCGTCGTCGGAGAACAATGTTTCCCACCACGCCTGCGCCTTGTCCCATTCAGCGCCTTTCGGGGCGTGGGGGCGGCCTTTGCAATAGGCGTATGTTGTTGCGTCGGGCGCAATGATGCCAGCGCGCGCGCCGCCTTCAATAGCCATGTTGCAGACGGTCATGCGGCCTTCCATGGACAGGTCTGTAATCGCGTCACCACAATATTCGATGACGTAGCCAGTGCCGCCCGCCGTGCCGGTTTTGCCGATCACGGACATGGTGATGTCTTTGGCGGTCACTCCGGGGTTCAATTTGCCGGTGATTTCGACCTTCATGTTTTTGGATTTTTTCTGGATCAGTGTTTGCGTCGCCAGAACGTGTTCAACCTCGGATGTGCCGATGCCGTGGGCCAATGCGCCAAACGCGCCGTGGGTGGCGGTGTGCGAATCGCCGCAGACAACTGTCATGCCCGGAAGGGTCCAGCCCTGTTCGGGGCCGACGATGTGCACGATACCTTGGCGCACGTCGGACACAGGGTAGTAGTGGATGCCGAAATCTTTGGCGTTCTTGTCCAGCGCGTCTACCTGAATGCGCGAATCTTCGGTCATGGTTTCGGCGTTGGCCCGATCCAGCGTGGTGGGCACGTTGTGGTCTGGCACGGCGATAGTTTTATCCGGTGCGCGTACCGTGCGACCCGTCATGCGCAGGCCCTCAAATGCCTGCGGCGACGTCACCTCGTGGACAAGGTGGCGGTCGATATACAGCAGGCAGGTGCCATCGTCGGATTCGTCAGCGACGTGGGCATCCCAGATTTTGTCATAAAGCGTTTTGGGGGACATGTGTCCTCTCCCGTTATTGTTGTTTGGGGGGTATCGTATCAGGCGCGCCCCGAGATCAATCGCGGGCGCATTGAGTTATAGATGTGCGAGTATGGTGCGCGTGGCACCATAAAAACGCCAAGGCAGGCGCGCGCGATCATCCATGTCGAATACTTGCGTCATAAGGTGCAGTTACACAGACCGAACTCCTATCGCAAGTGGCAGGTCATTCATGGCAGCTAGATTCCCGGCAGGTCAAGCGATCAACTACAGGTAGAAGTCTCCATTCCGCTTGGCTGCGAAGATCGGGCCCAGGGATCTTTGCGCGCAAGCGGGTGTTCTGTGGTCGTTTAACCTAGGTACGCTTGCGTCAATTTTTGTTGACATGGTGCGACATTTTGTCCGTTATGACAGCAAAAGGCGTTGATTTCATAATGTCTTTTAGGGGAAAATAACGTTTTTGGATCACGGCAAATCGTGCGATTTTGCCAGCTTTGTGACCAACGGAACCGCCAATTTCACCCTACATATTGTATATTAAGGGAGTTTCCATTTTATGCCACTTTATCATCCATGGCGTGTATTGCCGTTGATTGCTGCATTGGGCACAACGCCTGCATTGGGGCAGAATTTTAATTACGAGAGCATGGTCGGGTTCCCCGACTTCGGCTTTATGGAGGACCCTCTCAACTACCAAGGTCCAGTTTTTGTGCTGGCGGATGACTTTCCCCAAACGATTCCGGCCCTCGATCCCGAGGTGACAGCGATCCTTAAAATCAACTTCGAGGCTGACCCGATGGGCTATGTCATGGCGGTCCGCGATTATATCTTTATGGGCAATATCCATGGCGGCAACGTCGAGGCGGACTTTGTGCTTCAGAACAATTCGGCCGGAATCGACTGGTATCACTTGCCATGGCAGCATTGGGGATCTACGGGTCGCGAAGGCTACCACGGGTTGACCCGCGAAGGCCCATTGTCGGCGTTGGTCTTGGCGCCCGAGCAAACGGATGCGTCCTATGCTTATGCGGTCGGGTTCTATAATGGCCCCGGCGGGTTCACGATTGGACAGGTCTGGAATGACCCCAATGGCGGTCCCGATCTTGAGCATATGATCGAAGCAATGGAGACCGGATTTGCCCTCCCAGAAGGCACTGTTGTCGGCAAATTCCTGTTCACGTCACTGGACGAAACACAGGTGCCATGGCTAGCCAATCCGCTTCAGTGGAATTCCTACATGTACGAGTGTGACTTTGATCCGGCTGTGAAATGCCCGTCTGGATCCGAGATAATCACAACCGAGCGCAACACCCATCCGATGAACCTGTTGCAGATGGATATCATGGTGAAAGACAGCCGTGCATCCGAGGCGGCAGGCTGGGTTTTTGGCACGTTTACCTACAACGGTGCGGCGGCATCTTCGCCTGAGTTCGGGCCGCTTTACAGTGGGGCTTGTGACGGGATCACGGGCGGCGGTGAGAACTGGTGCAACCTGATGCCGGTCGGTGTGATGTGGGGCAATGATCCTGAAAACGCCAAAACCTTCATCAACCAGACACCGACCGAAACGGTAATCAATGCGGACCTGCTCGAAACACGGATCAATCCGGACAGAACCCTGCCGGCGATGCATTTGGGCTTCAACTCGCGCCTGAACGGGCCTGCGGACAACCCGACGTCCAGCTGCATGTCCTTGTCATGCAACGGGGCAAATCCCCAGCGTCAGTGCGATCATGCCTTGGTTGCAGCCCAACAACGTTCCAATCCCAACCAGCGGCGACATGGCATCTGAGGAATGGATGCGCTGGTTCCGCAACTTTGACGATGGCGAAGCATTTGACGCGGGTCAGGCTGTCAGCATGGACTTCTCGATGCAGATGACCAAAGGCATTGAAAAATTTATGCAGTATCGTGGTCAGCTTGAATCCGGTCGCTTCGCGCTCGAATATTGGGGTGGATCGGGTGATGGCCCAATCAGCCGTGGTGCGGAAATGCCCGCGCAATAATCACCAACTGCGTGGGCCTGCCTGATTGGCTGGCCCACGCGATCTGGCGGTTCTAACTGCCGGTTCTGACAATTTCGGTATCGGCCATAGATCGCCTTGCCCTAGGGCCTTATCCGTCCCATGATCCGCCCAACCAAGGAGCGTTATGGAACCGCAAACCACATTAGACCTTGCTGGTCAGGCCGCCGAGATTGCCCAGATCGGTCAAGGAATATGGGGTCAGATTGTTGCATTTTTCCAAAGCTTGTTGCGGCCGTGGAATGCCTATCAGTTGGGTATCGTCGTTGCAGTATATCTTGTTGCGCACTTGGCGAGCAGGTTTCTCAGGCCGTTATTGCATCAGTGGATGCGCACGCGTGAGGGCTGGCCGAAGTGGCGATTGCGGTGGTTGTTGGTCATTCATCGGCGGCTGCGCGGAATATTCTTTGTTGCGCTGATCTGGATTGTTTTGATCGTGATGCGCGAAGTTACGTGGGGATCGCGGTCTTATATGATCGGGATCGTGGCCAACCTTGCGCTGGCGTGGCTGATTGTGGTGTTTGCGACGCGGCTGATTGGCAATCCGTTTTTGCGATCCATCGTGCGCTACGGTGCATGGATCTGGATCACGCTGCGCATCACTGGACTGACAGAACAGGGGATTGAGGTTCTTGATGCCGCGTCCATTGAGATTGCCGATGCGCGGCTGTCGCTTTGGCTGTTGGTGCAAGGCGTGTTCATCCTGTCGATTTTCTTTGTCGTAGCGCGGTTTATTTCGCACCAGACGTCGGTGCGCATTCACCGCAACGAAGACATCAGCCCGTCGATGCGGGTGCTGGTCGTCAAGTTTTTGCAAGTGGTGCTGTATGGATTTGCGTTTTTCGTCGGCTTGCAGGCCGTCGGGTTTAATCTGACGGGCCTTGCGGTTCTGTCGGGTGCGATTGGTGTCGGTATTGGTTTTGGTCTGCAAAAGGTTGTCAGCAACCTTGTGTCGGGCATCATCATTTTACTGGATAAATCGATCAAGCCCGGTGACGTTATCACCGTCGGCGAAACGTTTGGTTGGATCAATTCACTGGGCGCGCGCTATGTGTCGATCACGACGCGCGACGGGCGCGAGTATCTGATCCCCAACGAAGACCTGATCACCACGCAGGTGGTGAACTGGTCGCATTCCAACGACTTTGTGCGGTTGGATATCTATTTTGGCACGGCCTACGGCGACAACCCCCGTGAAGTGCGCAAATTGGCGATTGCAGCGGCGTCGAGTGTGGATCGCGTTCTCGAATTTCGCCCACCTGTTTGTCACATTGTCGGATTTGGCGACAGCAGCGTTGATTACATCCTGCGATTCTGGATCAAGGACCCAACCGGGGGTCTGACCAACATCCGCGGCAACGTCTATCTGGCCCTATGGGACGCGTTTGCGGACAACGGTATTTCGATTCCGTTCCCACAACGTGAGGTCAAAATGATCGAAGGATCGGAAATAAGGCACAAAGCGCTTGATTAATGGGTCAAATGGGCAGAATTGGCGCACTGCAGTAGTTTACCCACCTGTTCATTGAATTGCGACAGAACGGTTGTTAAGTTGATGCATGCCCAGCGCCGGGGTTTGGATGGCGTTTCTTAAGGAGGACAATGATCTGTCTTTTGCTACACAGGCAGGAATTCCTGCCGCACACGGGATCCACGCAATGAGCGTGCAAGCCCCGACTGCTGACAGCACGCTGGCCGCTGTTCTCAAATCTTTGGACGACGACAAGGGCGAAGATATTGTGCAGATCGATCTGCACGGCAAGTCCGAGATGGGTGACTATATGGTCATCGCGTCCGGTCGGTCTTCGCGTCAGGTATCGGCTATGGCTGAAAAGCTGACCGACCGTCTGAAACAATCCTTCGGGATTTTGTGCAAGGTCGAAGGCCGTGCCACGGGTGACTGGGTCTTGATCGACACAGGCGACGTGATTGTGCATGTTTTCCGCCCTGAAGTCCGCGAGTTCTATCAGCTCGAGAAGATGTGGCAGAACCCTGGCGTCGCCACGGCTGAACACAACGCCGCAGAGGCCGCCAAGAGAACGACGTGACGCTTTGCGCCTGACGTTATGTGTTGTGGGCCGCCTGCGGGCTGGCCCGGAACGCGATCTGATTGACGACTACCTTTTGCGATTTGACCGGACGGGTCGGGCCCTTGGCCTTGGCCCTATTGACGTGCGCGAAGTAGAAGACCGCAAAGGCGGCGGCATGGCGGCTGAGGCCGTATTGCTGGAGAAGGCATTGCCCAACGGAGCGGCTGTGATTGCGCTAGATGAACGCGGTAAAATCAAATCATCGCCTGATTTTGCCAGTGACGTGGCGCGGTTTCGCGACGACGGCCGCAGCGATCTCACCTTTATTATTGGCGGGGCCGACGGGATTGAGCCCAGCCTGCGGGCCAAATGTGATGCATCTTTGAGTTTCGGAAAAATGGTCTGGCCGCATATGCTGATGCGGGTGATGCTGGCCGAACAATTATACCGCGCGGCCAGCATTCTGGCGGGCGCACCCTATCACCGCGCGTAGGATTTGAGTTGTATTGGCCAAGATGAAGACAGGAGCAGTTTGCGCCTTCGCTGAGGTTCGCTAGAAGGGTGTAAACCTATAAGGAATTTTGCCATGACCGCGCCAAAACCTGTTGTTCTTTGTATTCTGGATGGATGGGGCAAACGTGCCGAGGTTGCGGGCAATGCGCCCGCTTTGGCCAAGACTCCGAATTATGATCGCCTGATGTCGGGCGCGACTGCGGAATTGATCACCCATGGGCCGGACGTGGGATTGCCGCGCGGCCAGATGGGCAATTCAGAGGTTGGACATACCAATATCGGTGCAGGTCGTGTGGTGGCGATGGATCTGGGCGCGATTGATCTGGCGATTGAAGAGGGGTCGTTCTTTGAAAATGCGGCGCTGGTGGCATTTGCGGATAGATTGAAGGCGTCCGGCAAGGTCGCACATGTGATGGGGCTGGTCAGCGACGGCGGCGTGCACGGGCATATCGTGCATATTCAGGCAGCCCTAAAGGCGCTGGCGGATCGCGGTGTGCGCACCGTGCTGCATGCGATCACCGACGGGCGCGATGTGGCGCCGAAATCCGGCGCGGGGTTTATGCGTGATTTGATCAACGCGATGCCGCAGGGCGTCACACTCGGGACCGTGTGTGGGCGGTATTACGCGATGGATCGCGACAACAGATGGGAACGGGTCGAGACCGCCTACCGCGCAATTGTGCAAGGCGTCGGCCTGCGCGGCGACAACGCGGTTGCTGTGATTGAAGCGGCTTACGGGAGCGCTGTGACAGATGAATTTGTGCCCGCCACGGTGCTGGGGGCCTATGCGGGCATGGCCGATGGTGACGGCGTGTTTTGTTTGAACTTCCGCGCCGATCGCGCGCGTGAGATTTTGGCGGCGATGGGTGACCCTGCATTTGACGGGTTTGATGTGTCGGGTCGGCCCGCGCTGGATATGTTGGGGATGGTGAATTATTCCACCAGCCATGATGAATATATGACCACGTGTTACCCCAAACAAAAGATTACCAACGCGTTGGGCGCTTGGGTTGCGGCCAAGGGATTACGACAGTTTCGCGTCGCGGAAACCGAGAAATACCCCCATGTGACGTTCTTTTTGAACGGTGGGATTGAAGTCCCCGAGGTCCGCGAGGATCGTTATATGGCCCCGTCCCCAAAAGTTGCCACCTATGATTTGCAGCCGGAAATGTCAGCCGCCGAGGTGACGGATGCGTTCGTTGGTGCGATCGAGGAGCAGTATGATTTGATCGTTTGCAACTACGCCAATCCCGACATGGTCGGACATACCGGTGACATCAGCGCTGCCGTGAAAGCATGCGAAGCGGTGGATGCCGGTTTGGGCCGCGTTTTGGCAGCACTTGAGGCAGTGGGTGGTGCGATGATCGTCACCGCCGATCACGGCAATTGCGAGACTATGATTGATCCTGAAACAGGCGGCCCACACACGGCGCACACGACCAATCCGGTTTCAGTGGCGCTTGTTGGCGGACCCAAGGGCGCGCGTTTGCACAACGGACGGCTCGCGGATTTGGCGCCGACGTTGTTGGGATTGATGGGGCTGGAATTGCCGCCTGAAATGACAGGCGAAAGTCTGATTGAGTGAAAGTTCTGGCCGTCATATGTGCGCTCATTGCGGCACCACTTTGCGCGCAGCCCCCCGCAGAGGCGGCGTTCGCGGCGTCGGCGCGCCTGCAAGATGCGCGGGCGACATTGCAGGTGGCGCAGGGGCGGTCTGACCGCGTCGCAGCCTTGACGGAAACCGTACAAGCCTATGAAGCAGGCCTTGCCGCATTGCGCGACGGTTTGCGCCGCGCTGCGATCCGACAACGCACATTAGAGACTGATCTGGCGGCGCGATCCAATGAGGTCGCGCGGCTGTTGGGCGTGTTGCAAACCATGGGGCGAGCCCCTGCGCCGATCCTGTTTTTGCACCCGTCGGGGCCGACAGGCACGGCGCGCTCGGGCATGATGTTGGCGGACGTGACGCCTGCGTTGCAAGATGAGGTCACGGCGTTGCGCGAACAGCTAGAAGAAGTTGCCCTTTTGCGCGGCTTGCAAACCGACGCGCTGAGCATTCTCAGGGACGGGCTGGAAGGTGCGCAAACTGCACGGTCGGCCTTGAGTGCTGCGATTTCGGATCGTACCGATTTGCCCCAACAGTTCTTGGAGGACCCGGTCCAGATGGCGGTCCTGCTGGCGAGTGCGCAGACCATGGACGCGTTCGCGGCGGGATTGGCGCAGACACAGACGGGCGGCGGGCCGGATGCCAGCACCGTTAAGGGCGCGGTTCCACTGCCTGTTGCGGGACAAGTGATCCGACACTTCAACGAGGCCGATGCTGCGGGGGTCACACGCCCCGGTATTTTGATCGCGACGCAGCCCCGCGCACTTGTTTCAACGCCGTTGTCGGCCACAATCCGCTATGCGGGACCGCTGCTGGATTACGGCACGGTGGTTATTCTGGAACCAGCCGCAGATACGCTTTGGGTGATTGCAGGCTTGGCTGAGGCCTTTGGCGAGGCCGGGCAGATTGTGCCGGACGGCACGCCGATTGGCCTTATGGGGGGCATTATCACAGATGCTCAAGCGATTTTGAACGAAAGCGTGCAGGGTTCCGCCGGACAACGTACTCAAACGCTTTATCTTGAGGTAAGAGACAGGCAAGGTGTCGTGAACCCCGCGGATTGGTTTGCGTTTGAATGAACGTACGTCGTGTAGGCACAAACATGATAATGGGAATAAAAAGATGAAGAAATTTGCAATGGCCGCCACAGGTGGTATCCTGATGGGGGCGATCGTCACAACGCAGATCGCAGGTCCGCTGATTGCGCAAGAAGCCGACAACAATGCCAGCGTCTACGAACAGCTTGATCTGTTTGGCGACATCTTTGAACGCATCCGCGCGCAATATGTTGAAGACATCGACGAAGCGGCGCTGATTGAGGCGGCGATTGACGGCATGTTGAGCTCTCTTGATCCGCATTCCAGTTATTTGTCGCCCGATGACGCCGCAGACATGCGTGAAACCACGCGCGGCGAGTTTGGCGGGCTCGGCATCGAGGTCACGCAAGAAGAAGGTTACGTGAAGGTCGTATCCCCGATTGATGGCACGCCAGCCGCCGAAGCAGGCATCGAATCAGGTGATTTCATCACTCGTGTGGACGGTGAAAACATGTTGGGTCTGACGCTGGATGAAGCCGTTGACTTGATGCGCGGGCCTGTCGGGTCGGAGATTATCATCACTGTGGTGCGCGAAGGTTTCGATCAGCCGTTCGATGTGTCCATCATCCGCGACACCATTACGTTGACCGCTGTGCGCAGCCGCGTTGAAGGCGATACCGTTGTGCTGCGCGTTGTGACGTTCAGCGACCAGACGTATCCCAGCCTAGAAGAACAGTTGGCCGAACAAGTGGCAGAGGCTGGCGGCATCGAAAACGTCAACGGGTTCGTCATTGATTTGCGCAACAATCCCGGTGGTTTACTGAACCAGGCGATTGCTGTGTCTGATGCGTTCCTAGACGCTGGTGAAATCACATCGACCCGTGGTCGTGACCCGAACGATGGTCAACGCTGGAATGCCCGTGAGGGGGATCTTGCCGAGGGGCTGCCGATTGTTGTGCTGATCAACGGCGGGTCTGCATCCGCGTCCGAGATCGTCGCCGGTGCGTTGCAAGATCACCGACGCGCCGTCGTCATCGGCACCAATTCGTTTGGCAAAGGGTCCGTGCAAACAGTCATGCCGCTGCGCGGGGAAAGTGCCATGCGCCTGACAACTGCGCGGTATTACACGCCCTCAGGCCGGTCCATTCAATCGCTGGGGATTTCGCCTGACATCATCGTTGAACAGCCACGCCGTGATCCAAACGCCGAGGTCGTGGACGAAGAAGAAGATGCAGGGTTCACCCGTTCCGAAGCAGACCTGCGCGGTGCGTTGGACAATGACAGCCTGACCGACGACGAGATTGAGCAAATTCAAGCGGACCGTCTGCGCGCCGAAGACGCCGCAGCCCTACGCGTTGAGGATTACCAAATGGCCTATGCCATTGATATCCTTAAGGGCTTGCAAGTTCTTGGCGCCAACAACGACAACTAATACATCCCATGTCGGGAGACTGCGCTGCCGAGAATGGTCCTTTGGATCAAGCTCGGCGGTGTTTTCGTTTGGAGGACCGCCAAGATGGCCAAAACATTAACGGCTGAACAGATCGCAGAATTGCCCTATCGCCCCTGCGTCGGGCTGATGGTGGTAAATGGTGACGGAAAAGTATTCGTCGGCCAGCGTGTGGATCATGACCAAAACGCGTGGCAGATGCCGCAGGGAGGCATTGATGATGGCGAAGATGTCACCACGGCGGCGCTGCGTGAACTGGGCGAAGAAACCGGAATCACGCCCGATCTTGTGGTGATCGAGGCCGAGACAGACAACTGGCTGCCCTACGATTTGCCTCATAGTATCGTGCCGAAAATCTGGAAAGGCCGCTATCGCGGTCAGGAACAGAAATGGGTGCTGATGCGGTTCTCGGGCACCGATGATCAGATCAACATCGTGCAACCGCACCAAGAATTTTCCGAATGGACGTGGATTTCTCCCAAGGATCTGCTGTCGAGCATCGTCCCATTCAAGCGCGACGTTTACGCGGCCGTGCTGGAGGAATTCGGAGGTAAAATATGAAGATAGTTTTGGCAGCGGCTTTGGTCGCCGTCGCGGGGCAAGCCCAAGCGTTGTCGTGTTTACGCGCTGACGTGGCCCGCACGTTTGGTTGGGCGTCCGATGCACAAGAACATTATGTCATCATGTTAGGGGCGTTCACGTTTTCGCCCCCCGCTGAGGATGAGGCGGACATCAACAATCGCCAATCCGTGCGACTGCCCGCGACGTTTTCGGGCGACTACCTTGGGGCCGACGGGTTTGTGGCGGCGCCAACGCTTGACCTGACATTGGGTTTTGAGTGTTTCGGGCCGTGGTGTGGGTCAATCGAAAACAACGGGGACACCCTCGCCTTTGTTGAGCAGACAGCAGATGGCTACGTTTTGAATGTG
The DNA here is from genome assembly GCF_000155735.2 of Octadecabacter arcticus 238. GTDB lineage: Bacteria > Pseudomonadota > Alphaproteobacteria > Rhodobacterales > Rhodobacteraceae > Octadecabacter > Octadecabacter arcticus. The sequence continues at coordinate 73,143 of NC_020908.1, read as the reverse complement.
GATCCGTGTTTCAGCACGGTTTTTGCGCCCAACGACGCGAACGTGCAAAGTGTCTTGTCGTGCATGCGCGGCACTGGCTGCGAGGAACAGGCGTTCTAGCGCAAGCGGTTCAACAATCGAAGCGATGCATAGCCGTCGGGGGTGATGTTGTTAGCCAGTTGATAGTTGCGGATCGCGTTGATCGTCAGCGGGCCGATACGCCCGTCGATGACCGTGGTATCAAACCCAGCCGCCGTAAGACGTTCCTGCAATTCAACCCGTTCCACGCCGTTGAGCGCACGATCATCGCGTGGCCAAGCCGCCTGAACCGCATCGCCGCCACTGATACCAATGGCCGAATTAAGTGACCCTTGCCCATTCTCGATCTGTGATTGAACTTATTCGCTCTGGGTCGTTCGCAAAGAAGTTCCAAGCTTGTGCACATTTGTCGAGTATTTCGTCATAGGTGTCGAAGACTGTGATTGCGAGTTTATTGGCTCGCAGATAAGCCCAGACGTTTCCCATGGGGTTCAGTTCTGGTGAGTATGGCGGCAATTTCATGAGCGTAATTTTATCTGGCACCTGTAAACATTTTGCGCCATGCCAACCCGCCCCATCAACAATCAGCAAGGCATGTGAGCCGGGTGCGACAGCTTTTGCGATCTCATCAAGATGCAGCCCCATAGCCTCGGCGTTGACGTAGGGCAGGACGAGACCTGCGGCGGTGCCACGTGCGGGACAAGCGGCACCAAAGATATAACTCCATTTGAAGCGTATATCACGGGGTGCGCGCGGGCGAGTTCCACGCTTGGCCCATTTACGGGTGAGTGTCCCCTGTTGTCCAACGCGGGCTTCATCTTGGAACCATACTTCAAGAGGCTTCCCCTTTGCATGTTCTGGCAGAGTATCGTTTACGAGGCTGGTAAAGTTTTTTTAAAAGTCTGCTGCGCTTCGCGATCAGTTTTCGGATGCTCTGGACGCACAGACAGGCGGCGAAAGCCATGCTTGGTTAGATATTTCCCAATCGTACGCACATGCAGTTTCACGTCGAACTCCTCTTCAACACGAGCCTGCAAGTCGACACAACGCCATCGTACTACGCCATCTTTTACTGGGTCGGGCCCGGCCTCCACCCACGCCACAAATTGCGCCTGTTGCTTGGGCGACAACCGTGGTTTTGCCCCCTTGCCATTCCGATCCGATAACCCCTCAATGCCTTCTGCGTTAAAGCGATGCGCCCAATCCCGAAGTGTTTGTCGATCCATACCACTGCTGCGGGCAGCCGTTTCACGATCCACCCCATCAAGCACCAGCGCTATGGCCAGTAGTCGCCGTACAACCCGCCCATCCTTGGTTCGCTTTGCCGCACGGCGCAAATCTTTCGCAGACATATCCGTGCGCGTAATTTTTATGGCTCCACCCATGAGCACCTCCCAATCTATGGAGGTCATTGATTCAGAGTTTACCAAAAATTAAAACCAAAAAAATGAGTCAGATATTATGGCCACTGGTATGATACGGCCTGACAACAGGCCAACACCCATCACATAGGCGTCGGCGGTATTGTAGCGTTCGATCACCGCGAAATTCGGGAAGATCATGAACGCCGCGCCCAGCGCCCCTGCGGGCAAAAGGATTGACGCCGACCCATGATCAGGCACCGCGCGTCCCGCCATATCGACGATGCCGATTGTGGCCCATTCGCTGGGCAGTTTTTGGTTTTCGCGCCGCGCGGTGGCGTAATCAAACCCTTGGGGGATTTGCACTTCGACGCCCCAAGGCTGGCCCTGCACCCAGCCAAAACTGCGCAGGTAATTGGCGGTAGATGCCAGCGCGTCTGTCGGATCGTCAGCCCAGATATCGCGCCGCCCATCGCCGTTTCCATCCACTGCGTAGTCCAGAAAACTGGTCGGAATGAACTGTGTGTGGCCCATGGCACCTGCCCATGATCCGGTCATATTGCGCGGGGCCGTGTCGCCCGCCTGCAAGATTTGCAGCGCCGCGATCAGCTGTTGTTCAAAGAATTCGCCACGGCGCCCGTCATAGGCCAGTGTCGCCATGGCTTCGATGACATTGGTGCTGCCGCGCACCGCGCCATAGGCCGATTCCAGCCCCCAGATCGCGACGACAACGTCTTTGTCGACGCCGAAGGTGTCCTCAATCCGGTTCAGAAGTTGCCTGTTGTTGTCCAGCGCACGGCGGCCATTGCGCACGCGCTCATCTGAAACGGCGGTGTCGAGGTAATCCCACAGGGATTTGGTGAACTCGGATTGATTGCGATCACGTTCAATGACGGTGGTGTTGTAAATAATTCCGTCAAAGGCCGCATCGAAAGTAGCGGTTAAAATGCCTTGGCGCGTTGCGCGATTGCGAAAACCAGAAATCCAAGCGTTGAAGCCTTGGTTCGCAGTTTGCACGCGGGTAATCGGGCTGACGTGGACGGGGCCATCCAGCGGGATTGGACCCGCAGAAACCGAGCCCGCCACACAAAGTGCAGCAGCCAAAACAGCGCGAAAAACCGACATAGCACCACCAGAGATATAGGGACCCATTTCGACTAGATTAGCGCGCATATTTCTAAACCGGAACCGGCAGACTATGACAAGGGCGAACTTCCGCTTGCTCAGCTGCGGGTTCGATTGACCTTACGCGCTGTTTTTGCCGCCTTTTTCTTGGACGAGCCAAATTTACGCCGTGGTGATTTTCCGCGGTTGGATGGGCGGCCCTGTGGCATGGCCTTGCCGTCAATTTCCAGCAGTTCAACAATCAGGCCACCGGTGACTGGGGCCGCTTCGATCAGTTTTACCACGACCCGCACACCAAGGCCGATCACAACGCCCGTGTCGGACCCCATCAGGGTCTGGTTGTCAGCGTCATAGTGGAAATATTCAGCCCCAAGATTGCGGATCGGGATCATGCCATCCGCGCCAGTTTCATCAAGCTTTACGAACACCCCGAACTTGGCGATGCCGCTGATCCGCCCGCCCATCACAGCACCGACACGTTCGCTTAGGAAGGCCGCGAGGTAACGGTCCGTCGTGTCGCGTTCGGCCACCATGGAGCGGCGTTCGGTGTCAGATATTGCCTGCGCGGTTTCAGGTAAAATCGCCTCATCCTCGGGTGTTAATCCGTCTTTGCCCCAGCCGTGGGCGGTGATCAATGCGCGGTGCACAATCAGGTCGGAATAGCGCCGGATCGGCGATGTGAAGTGCGCGTATGCCTTGAGCGCCAAGCCAAAGTGGCCAAAGTTATCAGGGCTGTAGTACGCCTGCGTCATCGATCGCAGCGTCGCGATGTTGATCAGTTCGGCATGGTCGGTGTCCGTTGCTTGGTTGAGCAAACGGTTGAGGTGCCCCGTCTTGAGGACCTGACCTTTGGCCAATTGAAAACCGGCGGATTCAGCCGTTTCGCGCAATGCGTCCAGCTTTTCGGGTTTCGGTTCTTCATGAACCCGAAACAACAGCGCAGTCTTTTTGGCGACCAAGGTTTCGGCAGCGGCAACATTTGCCAGAACCATGAATTCTTCGATCAGGCGATGCGCATCAAGGCGATCCTTGAACGCAACATCCGTGACCACGCCATCCTCATTGAGGATGATTTTGCGTTCCGGCAGGTCGAGTTCCAGCGGCTGACGCACAGCGCGGGCTTTTTTCAGCGCGTTGTAGCAGGCATACAAGGGCCGGATCACGTCATCGAGCAGCGGCGCGACTTTGTCGTTTACCGCGCCGTCCATCGCCGCCTGAACTTCCTCATAGTTCAGCGACGCAGGGGAGGTCATCAACCCGCGCACAAAGCGGTGCGAGGTTTTGTTGCCATCGCGGTCGATCTGCATTTCCACCGCGATACAGGCACGCGGCACGCCTTCGTGCAACGAACACAGATCACCCGACAAGCGGTCCGGCAACATCGGCACAACGCGGTCTGGGAAATAGGTGGAATTGCCGCGCTTGCGCGCTTCGATATCGAGCTTGGACCCAGACGTGACGTAGTACGCGACATCTGCAATCGCGACCCAAAGCGCAAAACCGCCGTTCCCGTTGGGGATCGCGCAGCAGGCATCGTCATGATCGCGGGCGTCCCACGGATCGATGGTGATCAGCGGCAGGTGTTGCAGGTCGTCGCGCCCTTTAAGGCCTGCGGGTTTGGCACTGTCGGCTTGCGCCACGACATCATCGGGAAAGTGGTCGGGAATACCGTGCTGGTGGATCGCGATCAGGCTGACAGCACGCGGCTGTGTCGGGTCGCCCAACCGCGCCACGATGCGCGCCTGTGGCAGGCCCATGCGCCCCTTTGGTCCGGCCTGCTCCGCCTCAACCAACTCACCGTCTTTGGCATCACCCGTGGCGCCCGCCGCCACAATCCATTCCTTTTGCGAGCCCTTATCGATAGGCAAAATACGCCCGCCCTCGGACGCTGCACGAAACACACCTAAAACTCGCAACGGATTGGTACCAATGCGGCGAATCAGACGTGCGGAATAGGTGAAATCCTCGCCAGTCACTTCGGTCAAGCGACCCAAGATACGCTCCCCCGCGCCCAGCGCAGGTTCGTCGGGTTTCATCACCAGCAGAATACGCGGTGCATCGCCTGTTCCCGCCCATTCCAAGGGGCGTGCAAACAGATCGCCGTCGCTGTCGGGACCAGTCACCTCCAGCACTGACACTGGCGGCAGCTTATTGGCATCACGATAGGACGATTTGCGCTTTTGCAACTTCCCGTCATCTTCGAGTTCGCGAAGCAAACGTTTAAGATCAATCCGCGCGGCCCCCTTAATGCCAAATGCCTTCGCGATGTCTCGCTTGGCAGTTTGGGTGGGGTTTTCGGCGATCCAGTCAAGGATTTCGGTCTTGGAGGGTATACGTGTCATGGGCTGTGCCTATCACGCCCAAAATCCCGCGTCAGACTCATTCGTCTTTGCGTTATAAAATATCTCGGGGGGAGTCCGAAGGACGGGGGGCTGGCCCCCCTTTCCGCCCGCCGCAGGCGTGATCAGGTGAAATAGTCGCGCAAGATACGGGCATAGATCGCCTTGAGCTGGGTGATCTGTTCAACCGGAACGCATTCATCGACTTGGTGCATGGTTTTACCAACCAGACCGACCTCAACCACGGGGCAATGGTTCTTGACGAACCGCGCGTCTGACGTACCGCCTGTGGTGGACAGTTCCGGCGTTATACCGGTTTCTGCCAAAACGGCGGCGCTGATCAGATCGGACAGCTCACCCGGTGGCGTGACGAAACTTTCGCCCGACACGCGCGTGTCGATGTCGATTTGCACGCGAAACTCTGCGGCGACTGCATCAACTTCGCCCTGCATCCATGCGATGACGGTGTGCGATGTGTACAGGTCATTAAACCGCACATTTGCGCTTGCTTTGCAGATGGCAGGGATAACGTTGGTCGCGGGGTTGCCGGTATCGATGGTGACAACCGCAAGAGTAGATGGATCAAAATGGTCCGACCCTGCGTCCATTTCATGGCTGGCCAATCGATCCATTAGCCGCGCCATTGCCGGCAGCGGGTTGTTGGCGCGATGAGGATAGGCGGAATGGCCTTGCTTGCCAGTCACCGTGAAATGCGAGGTCAGCGATCCACGACGCCCGACTTTGATCATTTCGCCCATGACATCCTGACAGGTCGGTTCGCCAACGATGCAGGCGGTCATTGCTTCGCCGTTGGACTGCATCCAATCCAGCAACGCGATGGTGCCGTCAGTTGATGCGCCTTCTTCGTCGCCAGTGATCGCCAAAATGATCGCCCCATCTGGCGGTGTGTCTTGCACGAAATCAATGGCGGCTGCGGCAAAGGCTGCAACGCCGGACTTCATATCTGTGGCACCACGACCATAAAGAATGCCATCGCGGATTTCTCCGCCGAACGGGTCGACTGTCCAGGCGGCCGCGTCGCCCACGGGCACAACGTCGGTGTGACCGTTAAAGCCAAAGGATTTGTTGGCCCCCCGTGCGCCCCACCGCGCATAAAGGTTTGGCGTGTCTGCGCGATCAACGCGCCACGTTTCAAACCCTGCGTCCGACAACAGGCGATCAAGCAATTGCAGCGCGCCGCCCTCGACGGGTGTGACGCTGGGACAGCGGATCAGATCAGCGGTGAGGGCAATGGGATCAACGGGCATGAAAACTCTCCTAGTTCACCCTGCGATATCGATGATTTGAGGGTGATGCAAACCTTCGCAGTGGGGTCTGGGCTGTGTCCCAGCCGACACAGACGTTGAGTGACTTGGGCATAACCACCTAAAAAGCCACTAAAAAAGCCCGCCGCTACCATATGGTGAACGCAATAATATAGTCCCGAGGCAGGGCAGACATCGAGCGGACCCAACATGGTCCATAGGTCGCAACGTCGACCACTAGATATAGGTATTTCACCGTCGTATTCGTGTGAAGCCCGTCTGGCTTGTCCCATCTTTAGAGTAGGTGTGTTCAATGGTTGCAGGCGTAAATTTAGGTTATGATACCAACGCATCGGCGATGGAGATGGCTAATACGATCTTTGGCGACGGCGTTACGGTGGTTGGAGCGTCCTATTCTGGGGACAAGCAGTCTTCGGCGATTTATTCAAAGGGAGATGAAGTCGCGGGCAATGTCACGCCGGGCGATACGGGCGTGATCTCTTCGACAGGCAGAGCCAGAGGGTTTACGAACCAAAAACAGAGTGGTTCGAACGAGAAGTCCGACACGAGTTCGGATACGAAGGGCGACGACAACGATTCCGACTTCAACGCCATTGCCGGCACCAGCACTTATGACGCGTCCTATATGGTCGTGGATTTCATCCCAACCGATGCTGTGTTGACGATGCAATTCGTGTTTAGCTCGGACGAATATCCAGAATATACGAACTCCGTTTTCAACGACATGGTTGGGGTCTGGATAAACGGAACGCACGTGCCGCTGTCAATCGCGAGCAGCGGTACGACAATCAATTCGGTCAACCAAACCGATAACATCAACCTGTACAACGACAACACCAACGATCAGTTCAACACCGAGATGGATGGTTTTACCGTCACGATGACACTGACAATTCCAGTGACTGTCGGAAAGGTGAATTCGATCAAGATCGGTATCGCCGATGTCAGCGACAACCAATACGATTCCAACCTTTTGATCGCCGCAGATTCCGTACAGACCAAACTGGTCGCGCTGGACGATCAAGTGACGATGCAAGACGGTGTCACCAAGAACGTTGATGTTCTGGATAACGATATCAACCACACATCCGGCACGTTGCAGGTGACCCATATCAACGGCAATCCTGTGGTCGCAGGGCAGACGATTACGCTTCCGACGGGTCAGACCGTAAAGCTGCTTGCAGATGGCACGTTTGACATCACGACCGACGATGATTTTGAGACGACGAGCTTTACTTATCAGGTCGAGAGCACCGATGGGTCTGGCAATGTCGTTGAGACAGATGTTGGATTTCTGACGGTCGAAACGATCCCCTGTTTTGTAGCGGGCACTATGATTGATACACTTGATGGGCCGCGCGCTGTTGAAGGCCTGGTTCCGGGCGACATGGTCATGACACGTGATGACGGCCCGCAACCGTTGCGCTGGATTGGCCGCCGGAGCGTGCCAGCAATTGGTAAGATGGCGCCAATTTGCATTCGTGAAAATGCCTTGGGTCAGCACGGGGAAATCCTGGTTTCGCCACTGCATCGCGTGTTGGTCAGGGACGTTCTTGCTGAATTATTCTTCGGTGAGGCCGAAGTCCTTATTGCCGCGCGGGATTTGGTGAATGATCGCACGATCCGCCCCGTTGAAGGCGGCGAGGTCGACTATGTGCATCTTTTGTTTGACCAGCATCAAGTGATTTATGCCGAAGGGCTTGCCACGGAAAGTTTCTTACCGGGACCACAGACAACGAAATCATTCGAGGCGGACATCGTTGCGGAGATTGCAACGATCTTCCCCGAGCTTGATCTGACAACCGGTGAGGGGTACGGCCACGCCGTGCGCCCGATGTTGAAGCGCTATGAGGCGGAAGCCATGCGTCGTCGGGTGGCGTAGGGCGATATGACGCTGAAATGGATCGCAACGCGCACGCAGGAAGACGGGGTTTTTAACCCCGCTGGACTAGGGTGCGCGGCCACAGGTGTTCCAGTCGGGACGGATTTGCTAACCCGCGGGAGCCTGATGATCGAGGTCGCGCTGCGCCCGACTGTGCAGCCGATAAACCTGCTGCGGTTTAGTGTGCTGGCCCCGTGGCCATCGGGACTGAACCTATGTTTAGAACCAGATGGGACTGTACGTTTAATGATGCGCCAAGGGGCGCGGCATTTGCAGACGGCGCTGAAAACAACGCTCGGCAGTGACGTGCAGACTGCGCATATTACCTATACGTGGGATGCGCCCGCGCGACGTGGGCAGTTGAGTGTGCACCTGCCAGATCACGGGCTGCTTTGGCAGACATCTTTCGCGACCCCTTTTCCACTGTCCATGCACGATGCCCAACTGATCATGACCGACGCGAACAGCAGCAAGATCGGCGCGGGTGTGGTATTTGCAGCGATTGCTGATGCGCCCTGCCCGCTGGGGCCTTTACCGGGTCTGTCAGGCGCGGCCGCAGTCGACACGCCAACGGGTCCAAAAGCGTTGCATGATGTCGTAGCAGGCGATCTGGTGAATATTGCAGACGGTCATCCGGCGCCAGTTCTATGGGCAGGGCATGCGACTTTGCCCACTTTGGGGCGTTTCGCGCCAATGACATTGCGTCGTCCATATATGAAGTTATGGGATGACTTGGTGACGACCCGTGATCAGCGGGTCTGTCTGGCCGGATCGGAGGTTGAATATCTGTTCGGCGAAGAGCGCGTGACCACGGCTGTGCGGCATCTTGAGGCGCGCAATTGCGCGGTGTCAACAAAGCCCGTGCCAGCGGTGATGACCTATTATCAAATCCTGCTTGGGACCCATGGAATTATAACGGTGAACGGCGCCTTGGTTGAAAGTTTTGATGCCTCTGCGGTGCTGGACAAGCCGGCGCTGATCAAAAGTTCGGTTCTTGCGGATCTGGCCCCTGACTTGCGGCCAAGTCGCGTCGGGCTCGCCGCACCTGTGTTGCGACGCCATGAGGCGATGACGCTTACGGGAGTGACGATCGGCTAGTGTACCGCGCCGCCATCATCATCTTCGTCGTCATCAATTTCGTCGTCGCCTTCAAAGAACGGTGTCATTTGCGCGACGATCACACTGTTTTCGTCCAACGCGCGCTGCATCAATTCGCGTTCTTCTTGTGCGATCTCGTGCCCTTCAGCGAGGCGTTCGTCCAGCGTGCCGTAACCAGACACATCAAGGGGTGCCACATCGGCCTGTTTCAGGATGGCGACGGTTTCGCGCACGGCCTCTGCCTCATCTATGCCGGAGGCATAAATCATCAGCGCGGCACCTGTGCTGTCCTTGGGAAGCCCATCACCGACTTTGCGGCCAACCTCTACGAGGAGGGTGAACACCTGCTGGCGCGAGGGCTTTTTCTTTTTGGGTTTGGCATCGGATGAATCGGTCATGGAAGTGGCCGTAACGCCCAGCATGCGTGGCGTCAACGTCTACGCTGACCTACGGCGCATTGACGAAACCTGCCCTTGCGCACAAGGTCCTTCGAACCTTGGGAAGTTTATTGATGATGATGTTACGGGCCTTCTTCGTATTTTTGTTTGTTTGCAGCGCTTTTCCAGCTTTTGCACAGGACGAACCGCTGTCATTTGCAACCGTTGAACGCCTGCCGTTCGCCACGCAAATGGATGGGGTGGACGGAACGTGTCAACGACTTTGAGACAGTGGCTTTTGGACTTTAGGCTTGGGTTTCTTCGGTTGGTTTTGGTGGGTTGATCCAGACGGCGGTCGGGATTTGAGGCGGTTTTGGTGGTTTGTGTACGAAGCGTTCGGGCGTGGCGAGGAATGCCGCGTCTAGTGTTGCTTGTCGCGCGGTGTAGATTTCTTGGGCCTGCCCAAAATGGATTTGGTCGGGCGTCATCAGACCAATCCCGGCGTGATGATGGTCTTGGTTATACCATGCAAAGAACCTGCGGCAGAATGCGCGAGCCTGCTCGATGGTTTCAAAGTTCTTGGGGAACTCTGGCTGATATTTCAGTGTTTTGAAGTGGGCTTCGGAGAACGGGTTGTCGTTTGAGGTGTGGGGCCGACTGTGGGACTTGAGCACACCAAGATCAACCAGCATCAGGGCTGTCGTCTTTGCCTTCATGGGCCCACCGCGATCTGCATGCAATGTCAGCTGATCGCGTGGAACCTCGTGTTTTTCCATCGCGTCGATGAACAGCTCTTTGAACTGGCTGGCGCTCTCCGCGTGCTCGACGCGCCAGCCAACAACGCGGCGGCTGAAGATGTCGAGGATGACATAGAGATAGAAGTAGGACCATTTCACCGGGCCCCTCAGCTTGGTGATGTCCCAAGACCAGACCTGATTGGGGGCTTCAGCTAGAAGTTCAGGCTTTTGATAGACGGGATGTGTGCGCTGTCGGCGGCGTTCGCCAACTTCGCCCTGCGCGGCCAATATCCGATACATCGTGCGGATTGAACACAGATAGGTGCCTTCATCCAGCAAGGTGGCAAAGACCTCTGTGGGCGTCTGATCCGCAAAGCGGGGTTCGCGCAGGTGGTGCAATACCTGGTCTCTTTCCCTTTCCGGCAGAGCCCGCGAAGACGCTGCGCGCGGTGGGCGTGTGCGTGGTGGTGCCGTCAGCGCCGCACGCTGTCGAAGAACGCTCGCGCGCGATAATGATAGCGCGGCGCAGACAGCCGAGGTCAAGCCGCTGCCGGTGGGCAATGCAATCGCGACGGCCATCATGATTTGCCGCTGCGCTCTTGCGTCTGCTCCATCTCGTCCAGAAGTCCCGCCACTTTTTTTTGGATGGCAATGATGGCTTCCGCCTGATCCAGACGGCGCCGCAAGGCTGTCACCTCACGGTTGGCCTTGGCCAGCTCAGCTTGCAATGGATTGGCAGGTGCCTTTTGTGGGCCACGGCGCATTGGCTGCAATGCACCCAATGTGCCGGCCGCCCGCGCACGGCGCCAATCGGTCAGTGCAGAGGAATAAAGCCCCTCCCGCCGTAGAATGGCGGAAACCCCGCCAGTGTCTGCCACTTGGTCCGTCTCATCCAGAATGCGCAGTTTGTATTTGGCTGTGAAGTTGCGTCGCTTCGGGATGCTCGTCAGTTCCGCTGTGGGAGCCAACGGCGCATTAACAACGCGGGGAGGCGACGTCGGGGCCAAAACGGCTCCAGATCCAGCATCTGGCGAAAGTGGTGATTGTGAAGGCATAACCATGGGTTCGTTCTCCTACGCCCTCAAGTGTAAACTTTAGCCAGTCAATTGTCTCACGCTTATTGGCACGGAGGGGATACGGGTTTCAGCCTTGAGCTGATGCGCGAAATCTCCAATCAGCTTGGGCGTGAAATTACATTCGAGTTTTATGAGAGTTTTCCTGCGATGCTGTCGTCACTCGAGGATGGGTTACACGACGGCGCTGTCGCCAATATTTCGATCACCGCAGATCGTGAGAGTTATTTGGACTTTTCACATCCGATCTTTGACGGCGGCATCGGGGTGTTGCTGCTAGATGAAGGTGGCGGTGGATCGTTCATATCAGCGCTGTTGACGCGGGATCTTTTGATTATCGTTTTGGCGGCCCTTGGCCTGCTGTTTGGCAGTGGCATTCTGATGTGGCTGCTTGAGCGGCGCGCGCAAGCCTACTTCGACCGTAAAGGATCGGACGCGTTGTTTCATTCGTTCTGGTGGTCGCTAAATTTGGTGGTGAATGGCGGCTTCGAGGAACGGGTGCCGCAGACCCGTTTGGGGCGGGTGTTTGCGATTATTCTGGTGGTGTCGAGCCTGTTCCTTGTGTCGATTTTCGTGGCGACGATCACGTTAACTATGACCGTTGAGGCCTTGCAAGAAAATGTGGACTCGATCAATGATCTTGAGGGTCAGCGGATAGCAACGATTGCGGAATCAACATCGGCGACGTTCTTGGATACGCGGGATTTATCCTATGTCGGCTATGGGTCGTCCAACGACATGTTCGCCGATCTTGAAGCGGGGCAACTGGATGCGATCGTTTTTGATGTGCCTATCCTGTCGTATTATTCCAACGCCCATGCGGAGCCAGCGACGCGGTTGCTGCCGCGCATTTACCGACGTGAGAGTTACGGGATCGCCCTGCCGCCCAACAGCGATTTGGCAGAGTAGATCAATCGAGCACTTTTGCGCCTGCGCGAAGACGGAACCTATGGTGAGTTGATGACAACTTGGTTTGGAAATTCAAGCCGCTAGGGCGTCGCGTCGTCGTCGCTATAGCGTGACTTGGCCGCCCAGAGGGACGAGAATATCAGCACCGCTTGGACGGGGATGAATCCGATGGCAAGAAGGGCCGTGACGGTCGCCCAGACCGGAAAATTGAACGTTTCTGTCAGGGATTGGAACGGGCGGAACAGCAATACAAACGCTGCGACAAGACAGGCAGCGTCGAGGGCGACAGGTGCCCATGCCGCGCCCCACGTGGGCCGAACCCCCGCCGCGATACGTCGCTTGGCGAGGGTTCGAGACATAATCATTGGCGCATTTCGTAAAGTTCAGACATCAGTCGCAGCCTTTCGCGTCGCTCAAACGCAATTTCTGACAAGCCGTTCATCTGAGCGAACAGCACCTTAGTCCCGCAACAACTCATTGATGCCGGTCTTGGAACGGGTCTTTGCATCGACGCGTTTCACGATGACCGCGCAGTACAGATTGACGTTGTTCTTTGACGGCATGGAGCCTGCGACGACAACGGAATAGGGCGGCACTTCTCCATACATGACTTCGCCGGTTTCGCGATCCACGATCTTGGTGGATTGGCCGATGAACACGCCCATGCCCAGAACGGACCCTTCGCGGACGATGCAACCCTCAACAACCTCTGAGCGTGCGCCGATGAAACAATTGTCTTCGATGATGGTCGGGCCCGCTTGCATTGGTTCCAATACGCCGCCAATGCCGACACCGCCAGACAAGTGCACATTCTTGCCGATTTGCGCGCAGGACCCGACTGTGGCCCAGCCATCAACCATTGAGCCTTCATCGACATAGGCGCCGATGTTGACGAACGACGGCATCAGGACGACGTTCTTTCCGATGAACGCAGAGCGGCGCACAATGGAACCGGGCACGGCACGGAAACCCGCGGCTTTCCATTCGTTGTCGCCCCAACCCTGCCATTTAGATGGCACCTTGTCCCACCAGCTTGCCCCGCCGTTTGACCCTTCGATCATCGCCATATCGTTAAGACGGAATGACAGAAGCACCGCCTTTTTCGCCCATTGGTTCACATGCCAGTCGCCATTTTCGCGCCGTTCAGCGACGCGCAGCTTGCCTGAATCCAGTGCGTTCAGCGTGTCGGTGATCGCGTCGCGAACCTCGCCCTTGGTCTCAACGGTGATCTGATCGCGCGCGTCCCACGCGGATTCGATTGCGGCTTCGAGTTGTGCGTTGGACATGGTTTAACCTCTTTGGGTGGACTGCGTTCGGGGCGACATAGCGTGATGGTGCGCTTTGGGCAATTAAATAGGGATAGGGGCGGGATTGGCACCGCACAAAAGGATCGCAACCTTTTCGCCCTTGGCGGGCTTATAGGCCCCCGATGTGATCGCGGCGAGGGCGGCAGCACCTGCCGGTTCAACCAATTGGCGCAGATTTTGCCAAAGCAGTTTTTGGGCATGGGCAATCGCCGCATCGGGCAAAAGCAGGGTTTGCAGATCGCGGCCTTTGGCAATATCATATGCCATACGCCCGACACGCTTTGCGCCCAGTGCGTTCGCACAAATGCCGGACACATCGACGTCGGTTTCGGGGCCATGTTGCAAGGCCGCATGCATCGAATTGGTCGTTTCGGTTTCGACACCGATTATGTTTCGATCCTTGAACCACACCATCGCACCGCCGATCAGACCGCCACCGCCAATCGCGATGATGATGGTGTCCGCGTCCAACCCCTGCGCGTCCCATTCTTGAAAACAGGTGCCCTGCCCCGCAAGGGTTGCGGGGCCATTGTAGGGATGAATGTCGAGCGCGCCTGTCGCCGCCTGATGCGCATTGGCGGCGGCGGCGGCATCGGCGTAGGCACCCGCAACAATATGCAGCGTCGCGCCGGTTTGACGGATCACGTCAATCTTGGCAGGGCCTGCGAATTCGGGAACAAAAATGTGCGCCTCATGGCCCAGCGTTTTAGCGGCATGTGCAACGGCAGCGCCATGATTGCCACCGGATGCGGCAACGATACCAGCGGGCGGCACATCCGCTGTCAGCAGCGAATTGAACGCGCCGCGTGCTTTGAACGAGCCGGTGATTTGCGTGTGTTCCAGCTTGAATTGCAGTGGCAGCCCGAACGCGCTTGAGCGCATGACGGGCGTGACATGAACGTGGCCCTTAATGCGGGTCGCGGCGGCGTTTATGTCAGATTGGGTAATGGTCATGGCGGGCCCTGTGTCATTGGACAATGTTTCGCCAACCTGCCACTAAAATGCAAAGTTCAACAAGGAGCAAATCCATGAAAGTCGACAACCGCCGCCACCCATTTCGCGACAGTCAGCAAGACCGCGAAGAGGCGAGCCATGTGCCAGACACGCCGCAGACGCGCTCCCCTGCCTATGCGCTGGCGTTTGCGGACCCGGAATTCATGTGCCGCGATGAATTACGGCCCGTGCGATTGCAGTTGGAATTATTAAAACCGGAATTGATGCTGGACGAACAGGGGATTGAGTCGACGATCGTGATGTTCGGCGGTGCGCGGATACCCGAGCCTGCCAAAAAAGACACCGCACGCACCAAAACGCTGGCGGATCTGTCAAAATATTACGACGAGGCGCGTAAGTTTGCTAAACTGATGACGCATATGGGCAAGGCCGGTGAAAACGTGATCGTCACGGGTGGTGGACCCGGCGTGATGGAGGCGGGCAACCGCGGTGCAGTTGATGCCGGTGGCCGATCCATCGGATTGAACATCGTGCTGCCACACGAACAGGCCCCGAACAAATACGTCACGCCGGAACTGAGTTTCAATTTCCACTACTTTGCGATTCGCAAAATGCATTTCTTGATGCGCGCCAAGGCGATTACGGTTTTCCCCGGCGGATTTGGCACGTTGGACGAAACATTCGAGGCGCTGACGCTGATCCAGACGGGTCGCATGGAACGCATACCGTTTTTGTTGTTCGGTCGTGCGTTTTGGGAAAGCATCATCAATTGGGATGCCCTGTCAGATGCCGGTACGATTTCGGCGGACGATCTGACGTTGTTCCGGTTTGTGGAAACCGCCGAAGAAGCGGTAGATGCTTTGGAGAACTGGGAAGGCGCGGGCGAAAAGCGCCGGGCTATTCCGGGGCGCTGATCGCCTATCACAACCCCCAGCGCACTGTGTTTGAACAGGTCACACAATAGTATGAGGCCGCTCCGGGTGTCGTCTTTGTAAACATCGAAGGCGACTGGAGGATCAACCTGTTCGAATACGCGAGCGGTGGAGCGGTCGGCGAACTTAGAGTCCGGCGTCCGCGTCGATTTGTTTGCGCGATTTACGGGCGCGTTCGGTGGCGGATTTCAACTGACCACAGGCGGCCATGATGTCTTCGCCACGCGGCCTGCGGATCGGTGATGCGTAGCCTGCGTTGTAGATGATGTCCGCGAATGCCTTGATGCGATCCGAATCGGAGCGTTTGTAGGGTGCGCCGGGCCATTCGTTGAACGGGATCAGGTTGATTTTGGCGGGGATGCCTTCGATCAATTTTACCAGTCGCCGCGCGTCTTCGTCTGAATCGTTGACGTCTTTCAGCATTACGTATTCGAATGTGATGCGTTCGGAATTGGAGACTTTCGGATAAGCGGCCAATGCTTCGAGCAGTTTTTCAAGGTTCCACTTTTTGTTGATCGGCACCAGTTTATCGCGAATTTCGTCCGTGGTTCCGTGGAACGAAATTGCCAGCATGCAGCCGATTTCATTGGCAGTGCGGTGAATTTCCGGCACGACACCAGACGTCGACAGCGTGATGCGGCGGCGCGACAGTGCGATGCCTTCGCCGTCCATTGCGATCTTCATCGCGTCCCGCACGTTTTCAAAATTATAAAGCGGCTCACCCATGCCCATCAACACGATGTTAGACAAAAGGCGCGGGCCATTGTCGCCCGTGCCCTGCCCCGGTTCGGGCCATTCGTTCAGGTCATCGCGGGCCAGCATAACTTGGCCAATAATCTCACCTGCCGTCAGGTTGCGGACCAGTTTTTGCGTGCCTGTGTGACAGAACGAACAGGTCAGCGTGCAGCCAACCTGGCTTGAGATGCACAGGGTGCCACGATCTTTTTCAGGAATATAGACCACCTCAACCTCATGGCCGCCCGCGATGCGCACGAGATATTTGCGGGTCCCGTCCGTGGACACGTCTTTGGTGACGACTTCAGGAAGTTCGATTTTGAAATGTTCGGCAAGTGTCGCACGAAAGTCTTTTGACAGGTTCGTCATCACATCAAATTCACGCACCCCCCAATGGTAGAGCCATTGCCAGACTTGGTTGACCCGCATCTTGGCCTGTTTTTCGGTCACGCCAACGCCAATCAGTGCATCGCGCAGTTGATCGCGCGTCAGGCCGACGATGTTTGTCAGGCCGTCCTCAGGGAGAATGCGTTTGATCGTCATGACGTCTTGGGTGATGGGCGTTTGCGGCTGCATGAGAATCGACTCCAATACGGTGCGTGGACTATCTTGGCCCTATATAAGACGTCTCTTCATAACACAAAGGGCCGGCTCCCAAAGAAAGCCGGGCCATTTAAATCTATGACGAGACGTTTCAGCCAGAACAGCGGTTCGCGGCTTCTTCGACGCCCGCCGTAAAGCCGAGCAGCGAGAAGGTGTCACGGGTGACTGTACCACGACCGGACCGAGCCGACACGGTGGCCGCTGAACCGCGTTTCATCGCAGCAACGATGCTTGCGTCATCTTCCGGCGTTGCGGGCCAAGCCCATTCGCCTTCGGTGAACAACTCATAAGTGGTCCCACCAATATCGAGTTCGGCTGTCGATCCACTTGCGAACGGATAGCCGCCCGTGAACGTCACTTGGCCGTTCACGCCAGCACCCGGGCGATAGAATACGAACAATAAAACCTCGCCCCGGCGCACAGATACGACCTGCCCATCGCGGGAGTTTACAGTTTCCTTAGGCGCAGAAACGGCCCAACATTCGGTCGGATCGCTTTCAACGAAAACCGACCAATCAGTGTTGGCCGCAACGCGGTTTGAACTGGTGTCCTGCGCGATTGCAGATGTGCCCAATGTTGTGGTGGCGGTCATAAGGGCGAACGCGCCAATCGCGTGCGAAATCTTTGAAATCATAAATACAGCCTCCAAGCTGTCCGTGCCTCTGGTTGCTCTCAATAGCGCAGCACCTCTGATGGGTACCTTTTCGGCTAGATTGAGCGGTTTCAACTCGATACCTATAGCATTAGCAAGATTTTGCCCAAATGGGAAAGCCTTTGGTCACATATAATTGCGCGACACTTCGCGCAAACATCTTAAATTTGGGAAAAACCATGTCTGATCCAATCGATTTTGTTGAACTTTGGCGCGGAGGTATGCTGGAAAGCGTCCATCGTGGTCACGCTGTTGTGGTCGATGAGGCAGGTGAGATTGTACACCAGTGGGGTGATCCGGACGCTGTGGTCTTCCCGCGCAGCTCTGCCAAGATGCTGCAAGCGCTGCCGATGGTGGAAAGTGGCGTGGCGGATCGGTGCGGGCTAACAACTGAGCAGCTGGCACTATCCTGCGCGTCCCATTCGGGGGCGGCGATCCATACGGACAGGGTTCAGCGCTGGTTGAAAGACCTTGAGCAGACGGATGATGCGTTCAATTGCGGCCCGCAGTGGCCCGCCGATACGCCCGCAAAAAACGGGTTGATCAGGGGCAACGCCAACCCGTGCCGCTATCACAACAATTGTTCAGGCAAACACTGCGGATTTCTGACGATGACCAAGGCGAACGGATGGGGGCCGAACTACGTTGCGATCGACCATCCGCTGCAAGTCGGCATCAAACAGGTGGTTGAGGAGTTGACCGAAGAATCGTCGGCGGGCTGGGGCATTGATGGATGCAGCGCGCCGAATTTCGCGTCCAGCCTTCACGGGATCGGGCGCGCCATGGCGACGTTCGCCAGTGCCGACGACAGCACAACACGCGGCGGTGCGATGGTACGGCTGCGCAACGGGATGATGGCGCATCCTGAATTGATCGCCAACGAGGACCGCGCTTGCACCCATTTGATGCGGGCTGCCAAGGGCAAGGCGGCGGTGAAGACAGGTGCCGAAGGATTTTTCATAGCGATCCTGCCAGAATTGAGGCTGGGCGTTGCATTGAAGATCATCGACGGCACGACACGCGCATCAGAATGCGCGATGGCGGCGATTCTGTGCAGGTTGGGTGTGCTGGACCCCAATGATCCGAGCGTGAAAGCCTACTGCAATCCAGACCTTGTGAATTTCGCGGGGCTTATTACCGGCGACATGCGACCTAGCGCGGCGCTTGCCTAGACGAATTCGGTCTTCGCATAGCCTTGGATATAAAGCAGCGCTGTTAAATCGCCCTGGTTGATGCGCACGTCGCATTGTGCGGCGACTGACGGTTTTGCATGAAGCGCAACACCCGTGCCTGCGGCATGCAACATGCCAAGGTCATTTGCGCCGTCACCCACCGCAATCACGTCGTCTTGGGTGATATTGATACGCGCGGTGATTTCCGCAAGCGCTTGCACTTTGGCGGCTTTGCCAAGGATCGGGCGGCCAACGTCACCCGTCAATTTGCCGTCTTCGATCAGCAGCGTATTGGCGCGGTTTTCGTCAAAACCAAGCTGGGCTGACACCTGCGCGGTAAACGCTGTGAACCCACCGGATACCAATGCTGCGTGACCGCCATTTGCCTTCATCGTAGCCAGCAACGTCGCAGCGCCCGGCATGTGGGTGATTCGGGTGGCCAAAACATGGCCGATGACAGTTTCGGCCATGCCGCGCAGCAGTCCGACGCGTTCGATCAAAGCAGCCTCAAAATCCAGTTCACCGTTCATGGCGCGGGCTGTAATATCGGCAACGCGCGCACCTACGCCTGCTTCATCTGCCAGTTCGTCAATACATTCCTGCTGGATCATTGTGCTGTCCATATCGGCGAGCAGCATAGTTTTTCGGCGTCCGATCAGCGGTTGGCACACCAGATCGACGCCCATTTCTTGTACGTCCACCCAGACATCCCACAGGTTCACGGGCTTGGTATCAACGGCAAATTCTGCCGCCTCATCCGCCGCGAGCCATTGCGCAGATTGGCCACCCCACGCATTGCGCAGGCTTTCCACCAAAGCAGGCTGCAATTTTCCGGGCTTGGCGATCAGGGTGATAACAAACATGAAATGGTCCTCCAGTTGGGGCCAAGAACCCTGCCTGCGGTCAAATCACAAGCCAATCTGCTTAAATTTTTCCACTTTTCAAGTGTCACTGGTGTTTTCAATTCCACATCCGCCACTTTCGGATCATCCGCACGATCAAGACGTCGATAGGCTGTCTGATCGGCTGATGTTCCTATTTTGCGGCGTGCAAGATTTGCAGGAGGTCTTCTTGCGACAGATGGAATGGATTGCCTTTCATGGACGACGCGTTGGCGGATGCCGCTGCAATCTCTGGATAGTCAAGCGATGACACACCCATGTCGTCCAACCCGCGCAACCCCATTTCTTTGGACCAGCGGCGCAACTCGGAAATGCCGTCGCCGTTTCCTTTATGCGCGAAACAGGTGTCCACCTTATGCAATATCCACTGAAGCCGCGCATGGAGTTCGGTCCCGTCCTGCGCTTTGCGCAGATGCGATTCCAGAACGGCAGGAAGAAGCGCACCACATATCTCCCCGTGGGACGCATTGGTTCTGCCACCAATCACACCGGCAAAACCATGAACCGCGCCAAGCCCCGCATTCGCCAAAGCCAAACCACCGCAGGTACTGACCCAAGCCATGCTATCCCACGCGTGCGGCGCATCATCTTCCACCAAATCGCGCAAGACGCTAAGACCCGCCGGAATCGCATCACGACACAGGGCGTCCGTCATCGGGTTTGATTTGACCGTTAGGTAGGGTTCAATCACTTGAGTAATTGCATCCAATCCAGCCGCGAGGGCAACATGTCTTGGCGCGCCTTCCATAAGACTTGCGTCGATAATCGCGATTTGTGGCACCATGCGTGGATCACGCAGGCTGACTTTCAGGCCCCGTTCCGGCACTGAGATAACCGCATTTTTGGTCACTTCAGCCCCCGTGCCTGCTGTCGTGGGCAGCGCGATGACAGGGATCGGCGGGTGGTCCAGCGGCCGTCCACAGCCGACCACTTCGAGGTAATCCAAGGGCTTGCCCGCGCATGGAATCAGGGCTGCAAGTCCTTTGGCAAGATCAATGACGGACCCACCGCCCAGCGCAATCACCACGTCAGGACGCGTCCCGTTGAGTTGCAATAGCGCTTGTTCAATATCTGGCAGGCTTGGTTCGTTCCCACAGCTTACCGTTTTTACCGCCAAGCCCGCATTACTGCACCCCTCAATGAGCCATTGTGCCCGCGTAACGTCGGACCCGTGGACCAAGAGAACGGTCTTTCCATATGCTGCAGCCAATGCCGCTGTCTGCTGGCTTTGGCCCCGTCCAAAATGCATGGTCTGTGGGCTAATAAATGAAAACATCCTGAAAATCCTAGCTGGCGCGCGCAAAATTTGCGCTTTCATAACGACTGGCCATCTGTGCCAACGGGACAGGCTTGATCTTGCCAGCCATCCCAGCGGCACCGAAGCGTTCAAAACGATCGCGGCACACAGCCGACATAGCATCGACGCCCGGCGCCAGATACTTCCTTGGATCGAACTCGCCTGGGCTTTCGGCAAAGACTTTGCGGATCGCACCTGTGAGCGCCATGCGCAGGTCGGTATCGATGTTTACCTTGCGCACGCCATGCTTGATCCCGCTCTCGATCTCTTCGACGGGAACGCCCCACGTCGGCGCGATTTCCCCGCCATAGGCATTTATTTTATCCTGTAGGTCCTGTGGAACGGACGACGACCCATGCATGACCAGATGGGTGTCCGGAATCCGTGCATGGATGTCTTTTAGCGCGTCCATCGCCAGAATCTCGCCGTCCGGCTTGCGCGAGAATTTGTAGGCTCCGTGGGAGGTGCTGATTGCGACGGCCAGTGCATCCACGCGGGTAAAGCGAACAAATTCAGCCGCTTCTTGCGGATCTGTCACCAGCGATGCGCGGTCCAGTGTGCCGTCAAACACATGTCCGTCCTCAACCTCACCCTTGCCGGTTTCAAGGGACCCCAAATAGCCAAGTTCGCCTTCGACAGACACACCGACAAGATGCGCCATTTCGGTGACCTTGGCTGTCACCGCGACGTTATAGGCAAAGTCAGACGGTGTTTTTCCATCGGCCAACAATGACCCGTCCATCATGACTGATGAAAAGCCATTGGTGATTGCGGACATGCACGTTGCTGGTGAATTTCCATGATCCTGGTGCATGCAAACGGGAATATGGGGATAGAGTTTGATCGCTGCGCGAATCAGATGGGACAGCACGATATCGTTTGCGAACGCGCGCGCACCGCGACTGGCCTGCATAATAACCGGACTGTCCGTCGCGTCTGCGGCGGCCATAATTGCCAACATCTGTTCCATGTTGTTCACGTTAAACGCAGGCAGCGCATAAGTACTGTCTGCAGCGTGATCGAGGAGTTGACGAAGGGAGACGAGTGCCATTGGAGTATTCCTAGTGTTCAGGAGAGTCTGCTTCTGTGTGATATTCGACAAGTCGTTCAACTTCGGATCGCGAGCCAAGAATGACCGGAACGCGCTGATGCGGCCCGCTTGGCTGGATATCCATAATCGGGCCAAAGCCGGTCGATGCAGCGCCTCCGGCGCGTTCGATGATCATCGCCATCGGATTGGCCTCATACATCAAGCGAAGTTTGCCGCCAGCATCGCGGTTGTTGCTGTCGGCTGGATACAAAAACACACCACCGCGCGTCAGGATGCGGTGAATTTCGGCCACCATTGATGCGGTCCAGCGCATGTTGAACGCGCGCTGGCGCGCGCCCTCCTCCCCCGCGACGCACTCATCAACATAGCGGCGAACGGGGGCGTCCCAATAGCGGTGGCGCGATGTGTTGATCGCGAACTCTGATGTCTCGCTTGGGACTTTCATATCGGGGTGGGTCAACCGAAAGTCGCCAGTGCCCTGATGACAGGTGAAACCGGCAACCTCGGACCCATCAGTCAAGACAAGGATCGTCGACGGGCCATAAAGCGCGTAACCGGCGCAGACTTGGCGTTGGCCGTCGTGCAGGACATTGCGATCACCATCCGCCTGCACTTGCATGATCGCAAAAATCGATCCCACTGAAAGATTTACATCCAGATTTGACGAGCCATCCAAGGGATCGAAGTAGAGCAGGTAATCGCCCTCTTCGGGCTCTTTCAACCATGTGACTTCTTCGACTTCTTCGGACACAAGGGCCGCAAGGCGCGGGCTGTTTGAGCAAATCCGTTCAAATTCATCGTTGGCCAGAATATCGAGCGTCTTTTGCGTCTCACCCTGAACGTTTATCGCGTTTGCGGAGCCAAGATTGCCCTCAAACGCGCCGTTGCGGACGAGGTTCGCAATCGATCGGCAGGCACTTGCAATGTCTTCAAGCAGAAAGATCAGGTTCGGGTCCAGATCGCCTTTGGTTAAATAGCGGCGCAACGTCGTTGTATCGGTCATTCGGATTCCTCAAAAACTCAATGTGGCTTGAACAGCCTTTTGCCAAGATTCGTACTTTGCCGCGCGTAGGTTTGGATCCATCGTCGGTGTAAACTGGGTTTCACGGACCCAAGATGCAGCAAACTCATCTTGATCCGGGTAAAGTCCGGCGTACATTCCCGCGAGCCACGCCACACCAAGCGCCGTTGTTTCCTGAATGACCGGTCTGTCCACGGGTGCGGCGATAATATCGGACAAAAACTGCATCGCCCAATTGCTGGCAGACATGCCACCGTCGACCCGCAGGGTCGATTGCACGCCTGTCGCCTGCCAGTCAGCCGACATCGCATCCAGCAGATCGCGCGTCTGGTAGCCCACGCTTTCAAGTGCCGCTTTGGCCATTTCGGCCGGGCCCGTGGCGCGGGTTAGGCCAAACGCAGCACCCCGACTGTCAGGGTTCCAATACGGTGCGCCAAACCCGACAAACGCAGGGACAAGAATGACGTCCTGATGCGGGTCAGCTGCTTCGGCCAAGGCCTGCGTCTGTGCAGCATCATCGATGATCTGCAATCCATCGCGCAGCCACTGCACTGCAGCCCCCGCGACAAAAATCGAACCTTCAAGCGCATAGGTTGGATTTCCGCCCAACTGATAGGCAATCGTTGTCAATAATCTGTTCTTGGACACAACGGGCGTCTCACCAGTATTCAACAGCGCAAAGCACCCTGTTCCATAAGTTGACTTCAACATTCCCGGTTTAAAACACGCCTGCCCGAGCGTCGCCGCCTGCTGGTCCCCCGCGACACCGAAGATTGGAATTTCAGCCCCAAGTATATCAGACCGCGCCCGGCCAAAATCAGCGGCGCAGTCTTTGACGTCGGGCAGCATTTGCATCGGGATGTCGAGCAGTTTGCAGATCGTGCTGCTCCAGCCGCCCTTGCGGATGTCATAGAGCATCGTGCGCGCAGCGTTGGTTGCGTCTGTGGCGTGAACTGCGCCGCCAGTCAGGTTCCAGATCAGATAGCTGTCGACGGTCCCGAACAACAGATCGCCGTTTGTGGCGCGTTCGCGGGCGCCGTCAACGTGATCGAGAATCCATCGCAGCTTGGTGCCTGAAAAATACGGGTCAACCAAAAGACCTGTGCGATCGGTTATCATTTGTTCATGACCACTGTCACGCAAGGCGCGACATTGATCGGCGGTGCGTCGGTCTTGCCAGACGATCGCGTTGTGAATGGGTGCGCCGGTTATGCGGTCCCAGACGATGACCGTTTCGCGTTGGTTTGTAATCCCGATCGCGGCAACTTGCGACGGGGATATGCCCGCCTGTTCAATCGCTGTGCGGCAGGTGGCGACGGTTGTGGTCCATAAATCTATCGGGTCGTGTTCAACCCAGCCAGACTGGGGGAAATGTTGCGGGAACTCTTCTTGGGCACGGGCAACGGGTGTCATTTCACCGTCAAACAAAATTGAACGTGTCGATGTTGTGCCTTGGTCGATTGCAAGAACATAGCTCATGAAAAGTCCTCAATATTTTTGGACGAAAAAAAGCGGCCGCCACGAGAAACGACCGCTGATTTTACCGAACGGACGAGGTCCAATGCGGTCTTTAGGAGTTGTGTAAAAGGATAGGTATTTGGGGCCAAATTAATGGCCCCAAAATCAGGTTACTGCTGCCAAGACTGGATCAGCTCGTCATAGGAGATCGTTACCGGAGTCTCGTCTTCGTTTTCAAGACGCGGCTTTGGTGAACCTGGCTGTGACAGCCAGAACTCTGGATCGCTTTCTTCGTTCAAAAGCGGGCCAATGTCACCTTGGACGCCGGAACGCTCAATGCGTGCCATAACGGCCTCTTGATCCGCACAAAGCCCATCGAGAGCCTCTTGTGGAGTTTTCGCACCGGACATAGCGTCGCCGATGTTCTGCCACCACAGCTGCGCCAGCTTAGGGTAGTCAGGCACGTTTGTGCCCGTTGGTGACCACTGAAGGCGGGCTGGTGAGCGGTAGAACTCGATCAGACCACCAAGACGCGGTGCGCGTTCAGTGAAGCTTTCGTGCTGGATCGTTGATTCACGAATGAATGTTAGACCAACATGGCTTTTGGCCACGTCCACAGTCAGGGACGTAACGAACTGGGCGTAAAGCCAAGCAGCCTGTGCACGATCAACTGGCGTAGATTTCATCAGCGTCCAGGAACCGGCGTCTTGGTAGCCAATCTTGGTGCCTTCGGTCCAGTATGCGCCGTGTGGCGAAGGTGCCATGCGCCACTTTGGCGTGCCATCTTCGTTCATCACTGGCAGACCAGGTTCAACGGATGCTGCGGTAAACGCGGTATACCAGAACATCTGCTGTGCGACGTTACCCTGTGCAGGAATTGGGCCTGCTTCAGAGAATGTCATGCCAGCTGCGGCAGGTGGAGAGTAGAGTTCCAGCCATTCGATCGCCTTGGTGATCGCATAGACAGCAGCTGGACCGTTGGTGGCACCACCACGCGCAACACACGAACCAACCGGCTGTGAGTTTTCGTTAACGCGGATACCCCATTCATCGACAGGCAGGCCATTTGGCTCACCGATATCGCCGGCACCAGCCATGGACAACCACGCATCTGTGTAGCGCCAGCCCAAGGATGGATCACGTTTACCGTAGTCCATGTTGCCATAAACGTCGCCTTCAACGCCCAAACGGGACAGATCGCGGCCTGTAAAGAATGCAGCGATGTCTTCATAGGCAGACCAGTTGACTGGAACGCCCAGATCATAGCCGTATTCAGCCAAGAAGTCGGCTTTGTTGACGTCGTCATTGAACCAGTCATAGCGGAACCAATAGAGGTTCGCGAACTGCTGGTCAGGCAATTGGTAGATTTTGCCATCGGGACCGGTCGTGAACGAAAGACCAATGAAGTCTTCAAGGTTCAGGTTTGGGTTGGTCACGGCAGCGCCTTCGCCAGCCATCCAGTCGGTCAGGTTACGCGCCTGCTGATAGCGCCAGTGCGTACCGATCAGGTCACTGTCGTTGATATAGGCGTCATAGATGTTTTCGCCTGTCTGCATTTGTGTTTGCAGCTTTTCAACGACGTCGCCTTCGCCGATCAGGTCATGTGTGACCTGAATACCAGTGATGGCAAAGAACGCTGGTGCCAGAACGTTGGATTCGTATTCGTGGGTACCGATTGTCTCGGATACCACATTGATTTCCATACCTGCGTATGGCTGTGCAGCGTCGATGAACCACTGCATTTCGGCTTCCTGATCCGCGCGGGATAGCGTGGACAGTTCGCCGATTTCGGCGTCAAGGAATGCCTGTGCGGCCTCCATGTCGGCGAACGCCGGTGCGGCAAGCATGCAAACGGCAAGGCTTAACGCTGTCGTTCCTTTAAGTCGCAAGTTCATATCTTGTTCCTCCCTATTTGAGAACAATATGAGTCGTCTGGTTCTTGCAGACCAGATAACCCGTTACCTCTTTCACTAGACCCAGCGGAAAACCGCTATGGCATAAAAGAGACACACGATCAGTGCCCCCCATTGAGGGGCGCTGAACAACCCGAGCCAAGCCAAATTAAGAAAGGCAGAGCCCAGCAACGTGATGAACAATCTGTCACCCCGCGTTGTTTCGATCCGAAGTATGCCGATGCGCGGCACCTCCGGAAATTTGATTGCCAGCACCGTAAAGGTGACGAGCGTGGCCGCAATGATCACGAAAAAAGTGGCAGTCGGTAAGGTCCAAGCCATCCAGTCCATTGAAATTCCTCCTCTTTCGTTTCTTAAACTCGACCTAGGGCGAAGCCCTTGGCGATGTAATTGCGGACAAAGTAGATCACCAACGCACCGGGTAAGATCGTGAGCATGCCAGCGGCTGCCAACACCCCCCAATCGATGCCGTCAGCACCAACTGTTCGGGTCATTGTTGCTGCGATCGGCTTTGCGTCAACACTGGTCAAGGTGCGGCTGAGAAGCAGTTCAACCCATGAGAACATGAACAAGAAGAACGCAGTCACACCAATCCCAGAGGCAACAAGCGGCGTGAAGATCTGAACGAAGAACCGCGGGAACGAGTAGCCGTCGATGTAGGCTGTTTCGTCAATTTCCTTTGGGACTCCGCGCATGAACCCTTCGAGAATCCACACCGCCAGAGGCACGTTAAACAGCGCGTGGGCCAGGGCGACGGCAATATGCGTATCAAACAAACCTATCGAGCTATAAAGCTGGAAAAATGGCAGTGCAAAGACTGCGGGTGGGGCCATCCGGTTGGTTAGCAGCCAGAAGAACAAATGCTTGTCACCAAGGAATGAATACCGGCTGAACGCATAGGCTGCCGGAAGGGCGACGGCGAGTGAAATAACCATGTTCATGACAACGTAAATCATCGAATTGACGTAGCCCATATACCAAGACGAATCCGTCAGGATCGTCAGATAATTGTCAAATGTCAGATCTTCGGGCCACAGGGTGAAGGTGTTCAATATCTCCGAATTAGTCTTCAGGCTCATGATCAGCAGCCAATAGATCGGCAACAACAAGAACAGAAGATACAAACCCATGACGACAGCGCTGCCATTGATCTTTGGCAGTCTTAAGCCGCGTTTTGCAGATGTATGTGTAAGATCAGACATCAGTGGCCATCCCTTTTGTCGAGGTTCGTCATCACAGTGTAAAACACATACGATACCAGCAGGATCACGAGATAGTACATGATCGAGAAGGCAGCAGCGGGGCCAAGGTCGAACTGTCCAAGCGCCATTTTGACCAGATCAATCGACAAGAACGTCGTCGAGTTACCGGGGCCGCCACCTGTCACGACGAAGGGTTCTGTGTAGATCATAAAGCTGTCCATAAACCGAAGCAGGATCGCGATCATCAACACGCCCATAATCTTGGGCAATTCAATAAAGCGGAACACTTTCCAGCGGCCAGCCTGATCGATTTTGGCTGCCTGATAATAAGCGTCGGGGATGGATTGCAGTCCGGCATAAGCCAACAGCGCCACCAGCGATGTCCAATGCCACACATCCATCATGACGACAGTGATCCACGCCGCATAGAAATCTTGGGTATAGTTATAATCGATGCCGATCGCATTGAGCGTGTAGCCAAGAAGGCCAATATCAACGCGCCCGAAAATCTGCCAAATCGTCCCAACGACGTTCCACGGAATAAGCAGCGGCAGGGACATCAGGACCAGACAGAACGACGCCCAGAACCCCTTTTTCGGCATGTTCAGCGCCACAAAGACACCAAGCGGTATCTGGATCGCCAAAATGATTGACGTAAAGGCGATCTGGCGCCCAAGGGCGTTCCACATCCGCTCTGATGCCAGCATCTGTTCGAACCACTCAAGGCCAGCCCAAAAGAACTCGTTTCTGCCGAATGTGTCCTGAACCGAGTAATTGACGACCGTCATGAGCGGGATTACAGCGGAAAATGCGACGAGCAAAAGCACGGGTAGAATGAGAAACCATGCCTTCTGGTTGACTGTCTTATTCATGGCGCGGTCCTCTGTACGAATTGAGTGTTGGCGGGTTCAAGGTCAGGGTCATATCAGGCCGCCTTGGGCGCGACGCGCCAACTGTCGGAATAGATATTAATGCCCGCCGTATCGAAGACGACGCGGTTCATCTCTGGCGAAATGTTCTCACCTTCGGCGGCAATGATGTTGATCTCATTCCCTTGGAAATCTGCGCGCACGATCTTGTGACGCCCTACATCCTCGACCCGCTTAATTGTCACGGGCAATCCTTCATCTCCGGACTGAAGCGTTACGAATTCCGGGCGAACGCCCAATTCGACTTTGCCGGTTGGTGTCCCGAAGCCTTGACCCAGAGAAATCTCTGTGCCTGCGATGACCGCCTTGTCACCGGACACCTTCGCCTCCAGCACGTTCATTCCGGGTGAGCCGATAAAATAGCCGACAAACGTATGTTCAGGCGTCTCAAAAAGCTGCTGCGGGGTGCCCATTTGCACGACGCGACCGTCGTACATGACGACGACTTTGTCCGCGAATGTCAGCGCCTCAGTTTGGTCGTGGGTCACGTAGATCATGGTGTGGCCGAATTCGTGATGCAAGGATTTGAGCTGCGTGCGCAATTCCCACTTCATGTGAGGGTCGATCACTGTGAGCGGTTCGTCAAACAAAAGCGCGTTCACGTCTTCACGCACCATACCGCGCCCCAGCGAAATCTTTTGCTTGGCGTCTGCGGTCAATCCACGGGCCTTGCGATCAAGCGTAGCTTCCATACCGATCATCGCCGCGATCTGCTGGACCCGTTCTTGGATGTAGGCCGGATCAGAGCCGCGATTGCGCAGCGGAAAGGCCAGATTGTCGCGTACGGTCATCGT
This sequence comes from Octadecabacter arcticus 238, assembly GCF_000155735.2. GTDB lineage: Bacteria > Pseudomonadota > Alphaproteobacteria > Rhodobacterales > Rhodobacteraceae > Octadecabacter > Octadecabacter arcticus. The sequence goes on along the minus strand of NC_020908.1, from coordinate 44,016 downwards.
GTCATAAACCACGGGGAACTGGAAAACCTGCGCGATGTTGCGCTGCGTCGTCGGTGCCATGGTCACATCTTTGTCGTTGAACAGGATGCGCCCCTGACTGGGATGCAGCAGGCCAGAAATGATGTTCAAAAGTGTGGACTTGCCACAGCCGGACGATCCAAGAAGCGCATAAGCCTCGCCGTCAACCCAATCATGGTCCATCGATTTCAGCGCGTAATCTTCTTCACGCGTCGGGTTTGGAAGATATGAATGCGCCAGATTTTCGAGGGTAATTTTTGCCATTTTTGTGTTCCCTCAGGCTGCTGTTGCGTAGGATGCAGGCGCGACGGAGGTGCCGTCTTCTGCAAAGATGTAGACGTGTTTCGGATCGAGGAAGACGTCCATCATTGCGCCGATCTCCAAGACTTTAACGCCGTGGATCAGACCAACCCAGCTGTCCCCTTGATGATCCAAATGGATAAACGTTTCGGACCCGGTGATTTCGGTGACTTGCAGTTTGGTGCTGAATTCCAAGGCGCTTGGCCCCTTTTTCGCCATTTCCAAATGGTTCGGTCGGAACCCCGCAAGGTAATTGCCTTCCGCCAGCCCCGCGAAAGCATCGGATGCAGGTGCGCTTTGTCCATCGCCAAAGTGCAGGCGATCACCAGACACGCGGACCTTCAGGAAATTCATCGGCGGATCAGAAAACACACGCGCGGTGGTGGCGTTAACGGGTTGACGATACACAACCGGCGTCTCCCCGAATTGGGTGATCCTGCCTTCCCACATCGTGGCCGTGTTGCCGCCTAGCAGCAGCGCCTCTTCGGGTTCTGTCGTGGCATAGACAAAGATCGATCCGGCCTCTTCAAAGATTTTCGGGATCTCGGCGCGTAGTTCTTCGCGCAACTTGTAATCAAGGTTCGCCAAAGGTTCGTCCAACAAGACGAGGCCCGCTTCTTTGACAAGCGCGCGCGCCAACGCGCAGCGCTGCTGCTGGCCGCCTGACAATTCCAACGGTTTGCGCGTCAGAAGCTCGGGCGCCAGTTTCATCAACTCCGCGGCCTTTTTGACGGCGGAATCGATCTGGTCTTTTGATTTTCTCAAAAGGCGCATTGGGCTGGCGATATTTTCGTACACCGTCATTGAGGGGTAGTTGATGAATTGCTGGTACACCATTGCAACGCCCCGGTCCTGAACGCGCATGCCTGTAACGTCTTTCCCGTCCCAAATGACTTTACCTGTGTTGGGCGCATCAAGGCCGGCCATCAGGCGCATCAGCGACGTTTTGCCCGACGATGTTGGACCAAGCAGGACGTTCATAGTTCCGCTGCGCAGTTCAAGGTCAGTGGCGTGGATATGCGGCTGGCCGTTTACGGACTTGGACACGCCTTCAAGAATGAGTGACATTAGTTTCTCCCTTTGCGCAGGCCAGACTGCGTGTCGCTGCGGTCGGTCAACAGGCGTGCTGCCAACCATTTGTCCAGCAACTCAATTTCTTGCACAGTCATGCGAAGCCCGAGTTTAGATCGACGCCAAACCACATCCTCGGCGGTGTGTACAAATTCGTTTTCAATCAACCAAACGACTTCACGTTCGGTCAGATTGGAGCCAAAGTTCTGGCCCATATCTGGTTCGGTTTTTGCGTCCCCAAGAACGTCAAACGCGTCCAAACCATAAGCCTTGATCATCCGGTCAGTCCACCGGGCCGTCAAAAATGGATATTGCGCTGCCAACCGCGCCTTTAGCGCCGCGACACCATCAACCGGAAAATCCCCACCCGGCATCGCGACGCCAGCAGTCCACGGCTTTCCCGCCCGCGGAAAGAAAGGCACGATTTTCTCCAACGCAGCTTCGGCGAGTTTGCGGTATGTCGTAATCTTACCGCCGAAGACATTCAGTATCGGCGCGCCAGCGGTTTCGTTTACTTTCAGCACATAGTCTCGCGTTGCGGCCGTTGCCGATGTCGCCCCGTCATCATACAGCGGACGCACACCAGAATAGGTCCAAATTATATCATCTGTCGTTACAGGTTTTTTCAAATACTTGGATGCAAATTCAACGAGGTAGGTCTGTTCTTCGGGTGTACAGACAGGTTTTTGAGACACATCATCATGCTCGGCGTCCGTGGTCCCGATCAGCGTAAAGTCGGTCTCGTAGGGGATGGTGAAAATGATCCGACCGTCTTCGCCTTGGAAGAAATAGCACTTATCGTGATCATAAAGTTTGCGCGTCACGATGTGACTGCCGCGCACCAACCGGATGCCTTCGGTTGAATTGATCCGAACAGTATTACGGATAACATCTTCGACCCAAGGGCCGCCTGCATTGACCAGCATGCGTGCCTTGACCACACGGCGCGCGCCGTCGTCTTGGGGCTCAAGCGTAATCTGCCAAAGTCCTTCAACTTGCTCGGCCGAGATGACCTTGGTCCTAACGCTTATCCGTGCGCCACGCGCCTCGGCATCGCGTGCATTCAAAACCACCAATCGACTGTCTTCGATCCAGCAATCGGAATATTCGTATGCTCGCTCAAATCGGTCTCGCAGGGGTGCACCTTCGGGCGTCTCCGCCAATTTGAGCGAGGTTGTTCCCTTGAGGATTTTGCGGCCACCCAGATTGTCATACAGAAATAGCCCGAACCGAATGAGCCATGCAGGGCGGCGCCCCTTCATCCATGGCATCAGAACGCGCAGCACTTTTGAGGTCGGGGTGTCGCCCTCAAATCGCATGTCTTTGTGATACGGGAGCACAAAGCGCATCGGCCAAGAGATATGCGGCATTGCCTGCAACAAGACTTCACGTTCGATCAAGGCGCTGCGGACGAGGCCGATCTCCCAATACTCGAGGTAGCGCAAACCACCGTGGAACAGTTTGGTTGACGCAGACGAGGTTGCAGAGGCCAGATCATTCATTTCAGCCAGCTCAACCGTCAGCCCACGGCCCACGGCATCACGCGCGATACCGCATCCATTGATGCCACCACCGATGACAAAAAGGTCGACAATATCTTGGCTGTCATGCTGATCCAATGACGCCTCCCCGCATTCATTTGGTGTCGCAGCCTCCCAGCTCGCGACGTTGCGTGAAGTTGCGCAAGTTTTGTCGTAGTTGCAAGAGCGAATGTTCGTTTGCGTTCGTTATTGGCCAAAATTGCAGGTTAACATGCGCATTAGCTTCGATTTATTTCTATCTTCGTAGTTTTGCAGGCGGGGAGGGTCATGGCTATTGACGATTCGAGCGGAGTATTGACTGTTGGGCGCAATGCAGCCCCTACATGACAACGTTGTTTGGCGGCTCGAAGCGTGACGCTAAGGAGTAGGGAATGGTCTCAAATTTCAGGCAACAAGAGATTCTCGAACTGGCGCGCCAAGACGGCAAAGTCATGGTCGACGATCTTTCAGCGCATTACGGCGTCACAGTTCAAACAATCAGGCGGGACCTGTCGGACCTGGCAGAGGCCGGGCAACTAGATCGGGTTCACGGTGGGGCGGTCGTGCCATCCGGTGTTGTGAACATCATTTATGAAGAACGTCGCCGCCTCAACGAGGTCGGCAAAAAATCGATAGGTGTCCAATGCGCCCAGTCTATTCCGGACGGCGCGTCGGTGTTCATGAACATCGGCACAAGCACCGAAGCCGTCGCACGCGAATTAATTGATCACGAAAATTTACTGGTCGTCACCAACAATTTGAACATCGCGCAAATATTGACGGCCAGTCCGACTTGCAAAATTATTCTGGCGGGCGGCGAATTGCGGCGGTCCGACAGCGGTGTAGTCGGTGTCCTGACCGTCGAGATGGTGAAGCAGTTCAAATTCGACTTCTCAATTCTGGGTTGTTCGGCCATTGATGCGGATGGGGATCTTCTTGATTTTGACGGGCAAGAAATCATCGTCAGCACAACGGCCATTGGTCGGTCACGCAACGTTCTTATCGTCGCCGATCACATCAAGTTTCAGCGCAAAGCCCCGCTTACGATTTGTTCACTCAAAGACGTCGATCAATTGTTTACGGACCGCCCTTTGGCCGATGAGCTGGCAAGCAATTGCGTCAGCTGGGGAACCAAAGTGGTGACGACCTGAAGCCGTTTGTGAGTGCCGTGACATGAAGGATCAAAACAACTCCGGCTGGGTATTCGTCTTGACCGCCGTGCTCATTCTTGGCTTTGTCGGGCTGATCCCACTTATCACTGTCATCAATTATTCATTCTTTGATATCTTCATCCTGGAGTCCCGATTTTGGGTGGGTTTGGAATGGTATGGTGGCATCATCAGTTCTGGCCGCTTCTGGGCAAGCTTTGGACGCAGCACGTTGTTCTCGGTTTTGGTTCTCGTGATTCAGATACCTCTCGGCATTGCGATTGCGCTTTGTATTCCGAGACGCAAGTTCTGGATTGGCATCGCGCTCGCCGTCGTTGCCCTGCCACTGCTGGTGCCTTGGAACATGATCCCGTCCCTTTGGCTGAGCCTGCTGAACCCCGACACGGGAATTCTAGGTCGCGCCATGACCTACATCGGATGGTCATCTGACTGGAAACTTTCCATTTCTTTAACTTGGTTGGTCATCATCGCGATGGACGTGTGGCACTGGTCCAGCCTTGTTGTGATCTTGTGCTACAGTGCACTCACAACAATTCCCCCGTCGTACTATCAAGCCGCCGCGATTGACGGAGCCAGCCCATTGCAGGTGTTTAGACACATCCAACTGCCAAAGCTATATCATGTTCTGTTGATGGCAATTCTTCTACGATTTATGGATTCGTTCATGATCTACACCGAGGCGTTTCCGATCAACGCGGGCGGCCCCCACAATGCCACAATGTTTCTTGCCGTTGATCTGGGTGAGGACATTAAAGCCTTCAACTATGGCCCTTCGGCGGCTCGGTCGGTCCTTTATTTCTTGATTGTTTTGAGCGTGGCATGGATGTTCACCAAAGCCCAAGGCAAGCTAGACGGTGGACAATCGTCATGAACAAATACCTACCCGCGCTTAAGATTATCGGGCTACTAGGTTTCGTGCTGTTCATCTTCCTGCCGCTTATACAAATGACGCTGCTCAGCTTTGTGGTCACATTGGCGAAACCGGATGCGAACGTGGGCAGTTTCACATGGGGCAACTACAGCACCATCATGATCGATCCCAACTTGCGATCCGCTTTTGTCAATTCGATTGCCTATGTCCTGATCAACATCTGCATCACAGTGCCGGTGGCGATCCCCGCGGCCTACGCGTTCTCTCGCATGTCGTTTCTGGGTGACAAACACCTGTTCCTTGCCTTTATCGCGTTTCGGATCACACCCCCTGTTGTGCTGACCCTACCAATCTTTCAGCTGTTTTCTGCCGTTGGGATCGTGAACTCCGTCTTTGGAATCGCGCTGGCCCATTGCCTGTTCAATCTCCCGATTGCGATCTGGATTTTGCAGGGATTCATTTCCGCCATCCCGAAAGAAATGGACGAAGCCGCATTTCTGGACGGATATTCTCGTCCACGCTTTATCTGGAAATTTTTACTACCCCAGATCGCACCAGGCATCGCAGTCACGGCATTCTTCTGTTTCATGTTCTCTTGGGTTGAGGTGGTCTTTGCACGGATTCTTACAACCACAAACGGCAAGCCGATTAGCATGGCAATCAATGCGCTGTTCGGATTTCAGACCGACATCGGGTTGGTTATGGCCGTCACTGTCGCGTCAATGGTGCCGGGTGCCGTGCTGCTCTTTGCGATGCGCAATCATCTGTCGCGGGGCTTCAAGATCGGTCAGGTCTGAAGCGATCAGTCCCCAATCGAGCGAAGCCCTACCTCTGATAGGTGGCCTCCTCCCTGACTTGGATAACGCGCTCTGCGGCACAAAAAGGCCCACTGTGCTTGGCCCTGCAGGCGATGTGCCTTTGCCTATTGCAGTATTTTCAGTGTTTGAGTATGCCGCGAGGTGGGACACCCTTCCCCAACGAAGGGCGCTTATCTGGAAGGATAGCACAAATGGCTATTACGACACCCGGCGCGCGGCCGGCAAATCCGCGTTTTTCATCTGGCCCTTGTGCCAAACCCCCCACATGGTCGCTTGACGTACTAAAGGACGCTCCGCTTGGTCGTTCGCACCGCGCTGCCGTGGGCAAAGAAAAGTTAAAGGAAGCAATCGATCTCACGCGGGATGTGCTGGGCATTCCTGCTGATTACCGCATTGGCATTGTGCCCGCATCCGACACGGGTGCCGTGGAAATGGCGATGTGGTCACTGTTGGGCGAACGCCCCGTTCAGATGGTTGCATGGGAAAGTTTTGGCGCGGGCTGGGTCAGCGACGTCATCAAACAGCTCAAGATCGAAGCCTCCGAGCATATCGAAGATTACGGTCACATCGTGGATATGGCGGCGCTGGATTACGACCAAGACGTCGTGTTCACGTGGAATGGCACGACATCTGGCGTGCGGGTTGCGGGCGATCCGATCCCTGCCAACCGCACAGGTTTGACAATTTGCGACGCGACCAGTGCGGCCTTTGCGCAAGACCTGCCGTGGGACAAGTTGGATGTGACGACGTTTTCCTGGCAGAAAGTCATGGGCGGCGAAGCGGCGCATGGGATGATCGTTTTGTCGCCACGTTCGGTTGAACGGCTTGAGAATTATACACCTCCTTGGCCGATGCCAAAGATTTTCCGCATGACCAAAGGCGGCAAATTGATTGAAGGCATCTTTAAGGGTGAAACGATCAACACGCCGTCGATGCTATGTGTCGAAGACTACCTGTTCGCGCTGCATTGGGCGAAATCAATCGGCGGTCTGGACGCGCTGAAAATGCGCGCCGATGCCAATGCGCAAGCGATCTGGAATTTCTGTGCCACACGCGACTGGATCGACAATCTTGCGGTCAATGCGGCGACACGATCAAACACGTCGGTCTGTTTGAAATTTACCGATCCGCGCATCAAAGATGGTGCAGCCTTTGCCAAAGCCATAGCAAAGCGGCTTGAGGTTGAAGGCATTGCGCTGGATATCGGGGCGTATCGCGACGCGCCGGCTGGCCTGCGTATTTGGTGTGGTGCAACCATCGAGACAAGCGACATCGAAGCGATGTTGCCGTGGCTCGACTGGGCGTTCCAGACCGAAATCAACGCATAAGTTTCGGGACCGCCCGTATCAGTTCGGCGCGGTCCCACCCCCAAACATTTCAATTGAAGGACGCTTAACATGGCTCCCAAAGTACTCATCTCTGATAGCCTTTCGCAGGCCGCAGTGCAGATTTTCCGCGACCGCGGTGTTGACGTGGATTTCATGCCAGACCTTGGCAAAGACAAAGACGCGCTGGCTGCCGTGATTAGCCAATATGATGGCCTTGCCATCCGCTCTGCCACCAAGGTCACCGCGAAATTGCTGGAAAGTGCGCCGAACCTAAAGGTCATTGGCCGCGCCGGTATCGGCACCGACAACGTCGACAAAGAAGCCGCATCCAAGGCCGGTATCATCGTCATGAACACACCGTTCGGCAATATGATCACCACCGCCGAACACGCAATCGCGATGATGTTCGCCGTGGCGCGCCAAATTCCCGAAGCGTCCGCATCCACCCATGCGGGCAAATGGGAGAAATCCAAATTCATGGGGGTTGAGCTGACCGGCAAGACCCTTGGTGTCATCGGTGCGGGCAACATTGGCGGCATTGTCTGCGACCGCGCGCGGGCCTTGAAAATGAAGGTCATGGCGTACGATCCGTACCTCGGCGAAGAGAAGGCCGATAAGATGGGCGTGCAAAAGGTTGAATTGGAGGAGCTGCTGGAAAAGGCTGATTTCATCACTCTGCATGTGCCGTTCACCGACCAGACCGCCAATATCCTGAGCCGCGAAAACATTGCCAAGACCAAGAAAGGTGTGCGGATTATCAACTGCGCGCGCGGTGGTCTGGTCGATGAAGCCGCCCTCGCTGATGCGTTGAAATCAGGCCATGTGGCGGGCGCGGCGTTTGACGTGTTCGCGGTCGAACCCGCAACAGACAGCCCGTTGTTCAACCTGCCCAATGTCGTCGTGACACCGCACCTTGGCGCTGCGACCACCGAGGCACAGGAAAACGTCGCACTGCAAGTCGCCGAGCAGATGTCGGATTATCTGATGACGGGGGCCGTGACCAATGCGCTGAACATGCCGTCGGTGACAGCAGAAGAGGCCAAGGTCATGACACCGTGGATTTCACTGTCCGGACACCTCGGCAATTTCATCGGCCAGATGACGGATGAACCGATCCAAGCCATTAACATCCTGTTTGACGGCACGGTGTCGGACATGAACCTTGAGGCACTGACAGCCGCCGTTGTTGCGGGCATCATGAAAAAGGCCAACCCTGACACCAACATGGTCAGCGCGCCCGTGATCGCCAAAGAACGCGGCATCAAGATCAGCACGACCAAGCAGGATAAAACCGGCGCGTTTGACGGGTACATGAAGGTTACGGTTGTGACGTCCAAGCGGGAACGCTCGGTCGCAGGCACGGTCTTTAGTGATGGCAAACCGCGCTTTATCCAGATCAAAGGCATCAACATCGACGCTGAGATCGGGGCGCATATGATCTACACCACCAACGAAGACGTGCCCGGAATTATCGGCACGTTGGGCCAAACCATGGGCAAACATAACGTCAATATCGCGAACTTCACACTGGGCCGTTCTGCGGCAAATGGCGAAGCGATTGCGCTGCTGTATGTGGACGAAACGGTCCCCGCCGCTGCCTTGGCAGAAATAGAAGCCACAGGCATGTTCACGCAAGTAAAACCGCTGACCTTCGACGTGGCCTAAACCCTCTATACCCTGCCTTTGTCTCCTAAATATCCTGGGGGAGCCGAAGGCGGGGGCAAAGCCCCTCGAAAGGCCAACCATGTTTTATGCCCTCGGTGATATCCACGGACAGATGGCGCAGCTTGACCGCGCTTTGGCGTTGATCGATGCCGATGGTGGTGGCGATGCTGACCTGTATTTTGTCGGTGATCTTGTGGATCGCGGACCAGACAGTCGTGGCGTCATTCAAACGATCATTGACGGGCAAAACGCGGGAAAGCCATGGCACTGCATCCTCGGCAATCATGATCTTATGTTTCATCAGTTCGTGACATCGGCGAAAGTTCTGCACCCTGAAATCCTGTCGGGCAAAACGTGGTTGCATCACCGACTTGGGGGCGTGCGGACCTTGGCGTCGTATATGGGCGCTACAGAACTGGATCATCCTGGCTGGATCAGTTGGGACCACGCAAACGAACACGGGCTCGACCCTGCGTCAGACAGCCTGTTGGCCGCCTTTGCGGATGCAGCGAAAGATGCGGTGCCTGCGTCCCATCTTGATTGGATCGCAGCATTGCCGCTGTTCATCAAAGCACCCCACGATCATATTTTTGTCCACGCGGGCATTCGCCCGAACGTTGCAACAGATGATCAAGCGCAAAGCGATCTGATCTGGATCAGGGAAGGCTGGCTGGATTACGGCGGCGAACTGGACGCGATGTATGTGCACGGCCACACCGCGCTGGATTTTCCGCAGCACCATGGCAACCGGATCAATATTGACGGTGGCGCAGGCTATGGGCGGCCCCTCGTGCCGACGCTGTTTGACGGCGCGGGTTGGTTCACGCTGGACGACAACGGCCGCACGCCACTGCACCCCTAGATCGCGCGCGTCATCCGGTGCCGGGTATGGCGGTCTTCCGTCGGCGGAAACGACTGTTCAAGCGCGAACCCTTCGCGGTCCCAAAACGCGCGACCCTTCAGGTTCTGATCCAGTACCGCAACCAGTTGGCGGGTTGATCCGCGCGCGCGTGCAAGGGTTGTCGCGTGGGCGAGGGCATGACCCCTAACACCCCCGCCCCGCGCGTGTGGCGCCAACAACAACAGCCCGATGTAGCTGTCGTTCGCCTCAGGGTAGCCAAAAACAACACCAAGTATGCCCAGCAAGCGATCTGCATCAAACATCCCGATATGCACGGCGTCTGCTGCACCGACATTTGGCGGTCGTTCATTGAAAAAACTGTCCGTCGTCGCCTCATCGGGGGCACGTCCATCTTCAAGCAGAACATAATCTGCGGCGTCAGCAAACAGTCGCGCCACGACGGCCCGATCCGTGTTTGCTGAAAGGCTGCGCATGATCATGGCGCACGATACCGGTGATGGGGACGAGCAGACAAGGTCGTATCGCCTTTCGGCCCATCGCGCGGTCAGGTAAGCATCGCCAATGAAAACCAGCTTCTCCAGTCTGACCGATATCCTTGATCACGGGTTCGACACGGTCATCGACGTGCGTTCCCCCGCTGAATTCGCCGAAGATCACGTGCCCGGCGCGATCAACCTACCCGCATTGTCCAATGACGAACGCGCGCGGGTGGGAACGATCTACGTACAAGAGGCGCCGTTCAAGGCCCGCAAGATTGGCGCGGCGCTTGTGGCGCGCAATGTCGCTGAGCATTTGGATGGACCGCTAAAAGACATCGCAGGCAGTTGGAGGCCGCTGGTATATTGCTGGCGCGGCGGGCAGCGGTCGGGGTCTTTCGCGTCGATCCTGTCACAGATCGGCTGGCGTGCCGAAGTGATTGACGGCGGCTATCAAAGCTATCGAAATCTTGTGCATTACGTGCTCTACAAAGACGCCGTAACGCATCGGTTGATCCTGCTCGACGGCAACACAGGCACCGCGAAAACCGATATTTTGCATCGCTTGCAAGGGCTAGGTGTGCAGGTCCTCGACCTGGAAGGATTGGCGAACCATCGCGGGTCTTTGTTGGGATCCATGGCAGGCGGACAGCCGGCACAAAAGGGGTTTGAAACGGCATTGGCCTGTGCGCTTGCACGGATGGACCCCACGCGGCCAATTATGGTGGAGGCCGAAAGCAGCAAGGTTGGCGAACGGGTCGTGCCGCCAACTCTATGGGCCGCGATGAAGGCGGCGTCGCGCATTGAAATCGACGCGCCGCTGGACGCACGGGCGCAGTATCTCGCAGATGCTTATGAGGACATCAGTGCGGATACAGCGGGTTTGACTGCCAAGCTGGAAATCTTGCGCCGTCACCGTGGCGGGCTGGTTGATGGCTGGCTTGCGCTTTTGCAGGCGGGCGCACTCAAAGCACTGGCCCGCGCGTTGATGGATGAGCATTACGACCCAACCTACCGGTCAGGGCGCACGCGTCACGGGGCGGATGTGTTGCAACGGTTCGATGTGGCCGATTTGGGGATCGACGCGCGGGCCGATTTGGCGGGGCGCATCGCTGCTTGGGTCGAAACCGTCAGCTAAATGTCACGCTGTTGCCATCGATGATGTCACCGATGATCCAGACATTGGATTTTTTAGCCAATGCGGTCGCCTTCGCCTTTGGTATCGCCGCAAGCAGGCCACCGCCTGTTTGGGGATCAAACATCAACGCTGCGTTTGCCGTGTCCGGCGCAGTGACACGCGGATCATTGCGGTTGTCAGGATAAAGCGTTGATCGAATACCCGCGTCGGCGAGATCCAGCGCGCCGTCCATCAGCGGGACGTCCGAAAGGCGCACATGTGCACCAACGCCCGAGGCTTCGCAGATGCCCGCCAGATGCCCCGCAAGGCCAAAGCCCGTCACATCCGTCATCGCATAGGCCTCTTTGAGCAACCGCGCAGCCGTATCTTGCGGTTGGATCATCACCTTGTAACACGCCAACACATCGCCGCCGTGCGCCAGCATTCGCATTTCAGCCGCAAGGATCGTACCAGACCCAATGGGCTTGGTCAGCACCAGCACGTCGCCAACATTGGCCCCTGCCAGCGTGATCGGCGTGCGTTTGCAAAGTCCGGTGATCGACAGGCCGATGGTCAGCCCGTCGCCCATCGTCGTGTGCCCCCCCACAAGAGCTGCGCCGCCAAGATTGCGGGCCATTGTCTGGGTTATTTCGGTCACGGTGCGTTGCTGCAATTGGGCAGACATGCGCGGAAGTGTCAGCGACAGGACAGCCGCCTGCGGGTCTGCACCCATCGCCCAGACATCGCCCAGCGCGTGGGTGGCGGTGATTTGGGCCATGAGGACGGGATCAATCGTCACCGCACTTAGATGATCAGTGGTGAAAACTTGCGTCTCGCCACCAGTTTTCAAAAGGGCAGCGTCATCGCCAGGCAAGGAGATGATGTCTTTGCGTGTCGTGGCTGGCAGCGTGGCAAGCGCACCCTGCAGGGCACCGCGACCGACCTTGGCGCCGCAACCGCCACACATGGGAGCATCGCCCATGGTCTCAATCACCCCAGTCGCCATGCGCAGCGGCAGCGGCTGCTGCATCACTGGCAAAGTGTCGAATTGATCCATGAATTTGCGGTCGATATGGTTTTTCCATTTCCACAAAAGCGCGCCACGTCGTGCAGTTCCCAGCTTTTCTGCCAGTGCGGACTTACCGCCGAGTGAGATAAGTTTCAGGTAGTCTTTTTGCGGATGATAGTTGCGCATTTTTCCACCCGACAGGCGGGCGCGTAGATTGTCGAACAGGTACGGGGCCTCGCGCACAGCAAAGACGCCCGCCTTGGGGCGTGGGTCATGGGACAGGTGGGCGCAATCACCGACAGCAAAAATGTCCGGGTCAGACGTTTGCAGGGTCACCCCAACGACGAGCGAGCCTTGATGTAGGTCCAGCCCGATGTCGGCGATCCAGTCATGCGGACGCGCACCTGCAGCGCCTGTGGTGAAATCGGACGCGATAAGCGTGCCATCGGTAAGGTGCACAGCATCTGCGCGCACGTCTTCAACGTCAGCGTGTTCAACCAGTGTGACGCCGAGTTCTTCTAGCGCCGTAAGCAGGCGATTTCGGGCAGGAGGGTCGAACCCGTCAAGAACCTCACCACGATCAATCAGCGAGACCTGCGGGGCCTTGTCGCGCAACGCATAGGCCATCGCCATGGCAAGTTCCGCGCCCGCCACGCCGCCGCCGATGACGGCGACCTTGGGGGCGGTGGCCGTAGTGCGGTATGCATCCCACCGTGACGCGAAAGCGCCGAGCGGTTTAGCAGGGATACCAAAGTCCGCAAATCCCGCAAGGCGCGGCATTTCGGATGTGATCCCAACATCAATTGCGGCGACATCGTAGGCAATGTCAGGGCGACCTAAGACGGTGATGGTTTTGCCCACAGGATCAATTGCCGTGGCTTTGCCAGCGATCAAACGGGCCCCCGCAAAGCGCGCGAGTTGCACCAGATCAATGTCCAACTCATCGCGGGTGTAATGCCCTGCGACAAAGCCCGGAAGCATGCCGGAATAAGGTGCTGTCGGACCGGGATTAATCACGGTCAGGCGCACACCGGGCAGCGGGTTCATCCCCCAACTGCGCAGCACAAGGGCGTGGGTGTGACCACCGCCCACCAAAACGAGGTCGCGGGTGTAGGGGATCGTTGTTTTCATAGCATCGTCTTAACGCGGCGCGCACACTGGCGCGAGGGGCTTGTGGTCACGGATCTGTCACTCGTACCCCGTCATTTCCAGATAGCCGACGCCGGTGTGGCTGCCAGTGACCGTAATCGGGCCTTCCCAATAAGGAACCGAGGTTTGCATCCATGCTTGATCGTTGATCGCCGCAACGGTGACATCGACATCGCGGTCCGGCAGGGTCACGCGCCACCGCGTCGGGATTGTGCGCCCATCGACTATTGCGGTGGACAAAGGGTCGGCGTTGAACGCCCCGTCAGGATAGGCTGTGGTTTGGCCGTCCGGCGTGATCCATGTGGCCGATGTATAGACTGTCCCGTCGGTCTGACGCAGGCGAAACCCCATCAGCTTGCCCGAATCGAGCGAAAGCGAAAACCAGTCCCAACCGGTTTGATTGTCCGACAGCGGTTGCGACGACCATTCGCGATCAAGCCACGCGGTGCCCGTCACGTCGACATCTCCGTCTGGCAACGTGAGCGTCCCTTCGATCGTATAAGAAGGCTGTGAATAATAATAGGATGCTTGCCCTTCAGCGGATTTCACCGAGTAGCCGTTGTTGCCGTGAAAAATCAGCGGCCCAGTTGCCGTAAGGTTCATATCATAGGCAAAATCGGGGCCGCTCGCGGTCATGGTCAGCCTGTCGAAATCAGGGCCAGTCAGCTGCCAGTCATCGATCCATGCTTCAAACGGGTCAGCAGTGACGCCGGCCTGACCGATCCCGCCACGGGCAAGGCGTTCGGTGACATAGTGCATGTCAAGTGTGGTAACGGCAGCATGACCCATCCAGAGTTGCGGCGAGGACCATCCGGCACCCTGTTCTGGCGCAAGGGCCGTGCGAAACAACGTCCATTGAAGGCCATAGGGCGTCCCGTCGGCGGCCTGCAAGTTGGCCGTCAGATACCACCATTCGATGCGGTAATCGGCATGCGGGCCGTGATCGGTCGGAAAGTCAAAGATGGCAGGGCTTTGCGGAGTCGCGAAGCCGTCAGTTTCCGTACCAAGGCCAGCAAAGCCTTGGGCGGAGGCGGCAAATGGCCAGAGCAGGAGGAGGAGCACCCTAGCGTTCATTGGAAAACACCTTGAGCAGATCAGCGGGACGGGTACGGGCAAGTTTGCGGGCGGGCCACAGCGCCGCAAGGACGGCGGCGATCACTGCAAAGACCGCAAGGCGCAAATAGGCCAAGGGAAACAGATACATTGGCAGCCGCCAGCCGAACGCCTCAACATTGACAACAGCCAGCAAGGTCCATGCGAGGGCGAGGCCAAGCGGAAGCGCGAGGGCGGCGGTGAGCAGGGCGAGCAGCACCGCGCGGATGATTTCGAGGCGCCCTAAGCGTGCCCGCGTCAGGCCCTGTGCCCAAACGGGCGCAAGTTGCGGCAGGCGCATCGTGGCGAGGGTGAGCAGGCTCATCAATATGGCGAACCCCGCCACGGCGAGGGTAAGGACGTTGAGCGCGCCTGTGACCGTAAAAGTGCGCTCGAACACATCAAGCGAGAAGGCTTTGATCCCCGCTTGATTGATCATGTTACTCTCAGCCAGCCCGAAGCTGTCGCGCAGTTCGGCGGATAAGGCAGGAACATCAGCGGGGTCCATGCGCAGGCCAAACCTCAGGGCGCGAATGTCGGGAAACAGGGTGTTTAACAACGTTTCCGTCACAATGACTTGGCCAATGGTGTTGCCGTAATCGCCGTAGATACCAAGGACTACAAACGGCTGACCCGCGATGGTGATGGTGTCGCCAATCGCAATATCGCCGCGCCGCGCCAGTTGTTCGTTGATGGCAGCACCCTCCCCCGCTTCGATACGGGGCCATGCGTCGGGGGCGGACTGGAGGAACAACCAGTTTTCGCGGTATGTTGCGTGGGCTGTCGGGCCGTATATTTCGGAGGCCAGACCACGAATGTCTTGGTCAGCGGATTGGATCGGCAAAACTTTGTCGACGCGCGATGTCAAAAACGTTCGCAGCGCAGCCGCCTGCTCGGCGTCATCGGCATAGACGTAGAATTCGGACGCCAGCCGCTGGTCGAGGAAGCCCGTGAACGTCAGTCGGAACGAGCTGACCATGGTGGACACGCCGACGTTCGCGGCCATCGCCAACAGCAGCGCCATCAGCGCCAGTGACAAGCCGGGCAATTGCTGGCGCGTGTCGGCCCAAAACCATTCTGCGATGACAGATTTTGCCCGTGATGCGCCAAAGGCCAACGCGCGGTCCAGAACCACAGGGAGCGCCAAGGCCGCGCCTATCAGCAGCGCAGCGAGCATCCCGAAGCCCGCAATCAAGCCGCTGCCAAACGCGCCAAGGAGTGCTGCCAAGATCAACAATCCGACAGCTAGCGCCGCCTGATACAATCGCCCCCTGCCCGCCTGCATCGCCCATGCGCGCGGTCGCGCCGAGGCCAACAGCGGCATCCGTGCGAGCTGGAACAAAGACGTTGCAGCGGCCATACCTGTGCCACCGACAGCGATCAGCAGGCCCGATAGCCACCATTCGGGACGCAACTGCAATGTGCCGGAAACCGACGCGCCATACAGACCAGAAATTGTCGCAGCGACATCGGGCAATAGTGCAGCGGCGATAAGATAGCCCAAGCCGACGCCGATAGCCCCCGCGATGAGAGACAGGGCAAGCAGTTCAACTGCGATCAACGCCACCAGACGGCGCAGCGGAAAGCCGAGGGCCCGGAGGGTGCGGATCACAGGACGGCGCTGTTCAAACGCCAAGCCGATAGCACCGTGAACAATAAAAATGCCTACGGCGAAAGACAGCAGCCCAAACGCGGTGAGGTTAAGGTGAAAACTGTCAGTCAAACGCGCCACATCGGTCCCGTTTTGCGGTGTGCGCACCGTGAGATCAGGGGCGACGTCTGCCAACGGGGCTTGGTTCACCGGCTGCGCGGACGCGACAATCAGGCGGCTGAGAAAGCCGCCCATGTCTAGCAATCGCTGCGCCGTGCCAACATCTGTCAGGATCACTCCCCGGGCGACGTCAGGTGATGGCATGAGCGTGACGTTGTAGCCGCTGATCCGGTCCAACGTGTCTTGCGTGGCGTAGAACACCCCACCTGTCAGCACATCAACGGTCAGCTCTCGGTTGCTCAGATCAACGGGGCCAAGGCCGTTTGGCGCAGTCAACGGATCGAGCCCGATGAGGCGCACACCGTCCAGCCGCCCCTCGACGACAGGGCTGACGAGCCATCCGGCGCGGCGCAATTTAATGTAGTCAGCCTGCAGGATCATGCCAGTGTCTGATGTGATCTGGGCGAACTGGCCTTCGCCCAGCGTTGCAGCTGCGGCGTCATAGCTAGCCCGTGCTTCGGCGTTCACCGCCTGCACGCCAGACCAAAGGGCTGTCGCAAGTGACAGGCCAACAACCAATGTGAACAGCTGCATCGGGTTGCGCCACCAATGTGACAACAGCGCGTGCAACCCAGCACGGGTCATACGACGCGGCCCGCCCGAAGGTGCAACCGCCGGCCCATGCGCGCCGCAAGGCGTTCTGAATGTGTGACCATCAACAGCGCAGCATTTGTTTCCGCGACCAGCGTTAACATCAAGTCCAACACCGTGTCGGCGGTGGTTTCATCCAAGTTGCCGGTCGGTTCGTCGGCCAGCACAAGCGCTGGACGTGCGGCCAACGTACGCGCAATCGCCACCCGTTGCTGCTGCCCACCCGACAGTTGTTCGGGATATTTCGCCATGTGATCGGCCAGCCCCATGCGGTTGGTCAAATCGCGGGTCCAATCGACATCTTCAACGCCTGCAAGCCGCGCCTGAAACGCGATATTTGATGCGACCGTAAGGGACGGGATCAAGTTGAATTGCTGAAAGATAACGCCAACTTTGTCGCGCCTTACGGCAGCGCAGGAGGCGTCATCAAGTGCGCCAATGTCGACTCCATCAATCTCGACATGGCCACCATCGGGTTGGTCGAGCCCGCCAACAAGATGCAAAAGCGTGCTCTTGCCAGAACCGGATTCTCCAGTCAGCGCAAGGGTTTCCCCCCTGTCCATAGCCATGCTGATCCCGCTGAGGATCGCCACGGCACCGTCTGGGCTAGGGTAACTTTTGATGAGATCTGTGACGCGCAACAACATGGGTACATCTATTCCAGCAAGCGGCGGACGCGGCAAGGGACAGGGCGACGAATGTCTTAAATGTCGCGGCTGAATGGGCCGTGGCGTCCCGTTATGGAAAGCGTTAACCAATCATCAGAGACCGCGCCGCGACGTCAGACTTGGTGGATCAGCGCGGGTCATTAGAGTGTGGTTAACATTTCAAAGGAGCGCACCATGTCCGACATCGTCATTCTATCAGGGGCCAGAACCGCAATTGGCGCTTTTGGCGGCAGTCTTGCAGGAAGCCCGCCGATTGGTCTGGCCGCAACGGTCAGCAAGGCGGCGTTAGACCGTGGTGGCGTTGATCCGGCACAGATCGGGCATGTGACGTTCGGACATGTCATCAATACCGAACCGCGCGACATGTATCTTAGCCGCGTGGCGGCCATGGATGCAGGCGTTCCAGACAGTGTTCCAGCGATGAACGTGAACCGTTTGTGCGGGTCTGGTGTGCAGGCGATTGTATCAGTTATTCAATCACTTATGCTTGGGGATGCGGGCTTTGGCCTTGCTGGCGGTGCCGAAAATATGAGCCGCGCACCCTACATTTTAGCCGACGCGCGGTGGGGCGCGAAGATGGGGGATATCACGGGGCGTGACATGATGCTGGGCGCGTTGAATTGTCCGTTCGGGACGGGACACATGGGGGTGACGGCGGAAAACGTCGCGGCGGAACACGGGATCACCCGCGCCGCGCAGGACGCCTTTGCGATGCAATCCCAAGAGCGCGCAGCGGCGGCGATTGAAGCCGGATATTTCGACGAACAGATCGTCCCTGTTGAGGTGAAGCAGCGGCGGGAAACTGTTTTATTTCAACGCGATGAGCATCCCAAGGCGACTACGATTGACGCGCTGTCTGGGCTGCGTACGGTATTTCAAAAAGACGGCACCGTCACGGCGGGCAACGCATCAGGCATCAACGATGGTGCGGCAGCGGTGGTTTTGGCGACGGCTGAGGCGGCTGAAAAGGCGGGTTTGACGCCGAAATTCCGCGTTTTGGGCTATGCCCATGCAGGTGTGCGGCCTGAGGTTATGGGCATTGGACCCGTGCCAGCGGTGCAAAATTTGTTTGCGAAAACAGGTCTTTGCGCAGATGATTTCGATGTGATTGAAAGCAATGAGGCCTTTGCGTCGCAGGCTTTGGCGGCCTCACAGGAATTGGGGTTTGATGGCGCGCGCGTGAACCCGAACGGCGGCGCGATTGCGCTGGGCCATCCGGTTGGTGCAACGGGTGCGATCCTGACCGTCAAGGCGATGTATGAGCTTGAAAGAACAGGCAAAAAATGGGCACTGATTACGATGTGTATCGGCGGTGGTCAGGGTATCGCGCTGGCAATCGAACGGATTTAACCTGCCTTCGGATCGGGGTAATCGCGTAGGAAAACGGGGCGATTTTCGGTCGATAGGTCGGGATCAAAGACATAACCGCCTGATGTGAATTCGTTAACGCCTTGATGAGTCGTGACGCGGTGTTCGATGATGTGGCGGGCCATGGCACCGCGGGCACGTTTGGCGAAGAAGCTGACGATGCGCGGGCGGTCGTCTTTGACTTCCATAAACACTGGCGTGATGACGTTTAATTTCAAGGCTTTAGTGTCTGCTGCGCCAAAGTATTCTTGTGACGCACAGTTGACCAACGTGTCTGTGCCCATCGCGCCCGCTAGCGTGTTCAGCGCTTTGGAAATCGTGGTGCCCCAATAGTCATACAGCGATTTTCCGCGTCGGGTTTTCAGGCGGCTGCCCATCTCAAGACGGTAGGGTTGGATCGCGTCCAGTGGGCGCAAAAGACCGTAAAGACCAGACAGAATCCGCAGATGATCTTGGCCATAAGCCATGTCATCATCGCTGAGCGTTTTTGCCTCAAGCCCTTGATAGGTATCACCATTGAACGCAAGCGCGGCGGGTTTTATGCGATCCGCGGACGGCGCATCCTGAAACGCTTTGAAACGGTCATGGTTGAGGCGCGCCAGATCATCAGAGATCGACATCAGGGTCTTGAGGGCGCCCAAAGTCAGGTTGCGTGACGTCTTGGCCAGCCGGATTGCATCGTCTTGGAACGCGGGCTGCGTCCCGACAATTTCAACTGGGGCCCAGTCGAGGGATTTTGCAGGCGAAATGACTGTCAGCATAGGTGTTTTCCCCTTTGTGCGCCGCTGTTTGAGTTTGAGATAAAGTAAATCAGGTGTGAAGCAAATTTAACCAATGTTACCGATCTGGTAACTGACACAACCTGTACACAGGCTGTAGACAACCTGTGCAGCAAGGTGTGCATTTCGGCGCGATCACGCATCGCGCAAAATATCGAGGAACGCCGCGCCAAAACGGTCTGCTGCACGATCCCCCAACAGGCGGGTGATCGCGGCTTCGTCGCGGGGTTTTTGCGACGCGACTTTCGCAAGTTGGGACGCAGAACAGGACATGGGTTTGTCAGTGCCAGACGGTCCGCGCGACAGGGTCGCCTGCGTTTCGAGAAGACGGTCATAGATTGACCCATCATTGCGTCCGGCGAGTTTCTGGCGTTGCGGGTGCTGCGCTGCTGCTTCGCCGTTTATCACCGCAAGAAACGCCGCGCCGTAACTGTCGAGCTTTTTGGTGCCTACACCGCCGATGCGGGCCATATCATCGAGGCTTTTGGGGCGTTTTTCAGCCATTTCGATCAGGGTCTTGTCGTTGAAAACAATATAAGCAGGACCGCCAAGTTGTTCAGCAAAGGCGCGTCGTTTGGCCTTGAGCGCGGACAGAAGCGGCGCGTCTTCCTCGGATACCATTTGTTTGATCTTGGGGCCGGATTTCGCGGATTTGATAGTGTCGCGGCGCAGATCAATCGTCGCTTCGTCGCGCAAAATCGGGCGGGCTTTTGGTGTCATGCGCAACGCGCCGTGGCGTTCGGCGTTGGGGCGCATCAGGTCGTGGCCCATTATTTGCCGGAAAATCGCCTGCCATTGGACGCGGGAGTATTCTTTGCCGACGCCAAAGGTTGGCAGCTGGTCGTGGCTGCGTTGCGCGACTTTTTCAGTCATGTTGCCCAGCAGAATGTCGATCAGGTGGCCCGCGCCAAAGCGTTCTTCGGTGCGCAATGCAGCCGAGAGGGCCATGCGCACGGGGGTCGTGCCGTCGAACACGTCGGCGGGTTTGTCGCAAAGATCGCAGTTGCCACAGGGTGCGGGGTCTTCGCCGAAATAGGACAGCAGATTTTGGCGGCGGCAGTGCAAGGCTTCGGCGAGGCCAAGCAGCGCGTTCAGGCGGCCATGATCGGCGGCGCGGCGTTCGGGGGGGGCCAAACCTTCGTCGATTTGTTGGCGGCGATAGCGGATGTCGTCGGGGCCAAAAAGCGTGAGGGTTTCGGCGGGGGCACCGTCGCGCCCAGCGCGGCCGATTTCCTGGTAGTAGCTTTCAATGGATTTCGGCAAGTCGGCGTGGGCGACCCAGCGGATGTCGGGCTTGTCGATGCCCATGCCGAACGCGATGGTGGCACAAACGATCAGCCCGTCTTCTTGTTGAAAGCGGCGTTCGACATTGCGGCGATCATCGGCGTCCATGCCACCATGGTAGTGGCAGGCCGAATGTCGGGCGTCGCGCAAAGCTTTGGCTAGGGATTCGGTTTTTGCGCGGGTGCCGCAGTAGACGATGCCTGCTTGTTCTTTACGGGCATTGGCAAAGTTGATGATCTGGGCGCGCGGCCCGTCTTTAGCGGCAAAGGCGAGGTGGATATTAGGGCGATCAAAGCCCTGCAAAAAGATCGTCGGCGCGTGACCGTCGAACAGTTTTTCCACGATTTCAATGCGGGTTTCTTCGTCGGCGGTGGCGGTGAACGCGGCGAGCGGCACGTCGAGGTCGCGGCGCAAATCGCCGATGCGCAGATAATCAGGGCGAAAATCGTGGCCCCATTGGGACACACAATGCGCCTCGTCTACGGCGATCATGCTGACACCCGCTTGGCGCAGCATCCTCTGTGCGCCGTTAGAGGCGAGGCGTTCCGGCGCCATGTAAAGCAGTTTAAGGGTGCCGTTTTCGAGGTTGCGCCAAACCTCATCGGTTTCTTCCTCGGTGTTGCCGCTGGTCAGCGCACCCGCGACGACGCCTGCTTCTTTCAGCCCGCGCACTTGGTCACGCATCAGCGCGATGAGGGGGGAAATGACGACGGTAACGCCGTCACGCACCAGCGCAGGCAATTGGAAACACAGGGATTTGCCGCCACCCGTGGGCATGATGGCAAGGGTATTTTTACCTGTTGTCACGGCCTCAACGATCTCTTGTTGGCCCGGACGGTAACCGTCAAAGCCGAAAACGTCGCGGAGAAGCGTGGCAGCGCTCATGCTTGTAACCCTGTTTTTGGTGTGCCCGATTGGGCGCAAAGAATCACAGGGGGACGCCTAGGGCAAGCCTTAGACGAAGGAACCAGCGTTATTATAAAGGACGATGCGGATGGCTTGAATTGCCAGCAGTGCGATCAGTGGCGCAAGGTCAATGCCGCCCATTTGCGGCATGATGCGGCGGATCGGGCCATAGATCGGTTCCAGCAGGCGGCTGAGACCGTACCAGATTTGCGCCACGAACTGCTGGCGAATGTTTAGAACCTGAAACTGGATCAACCACGACATGATGAAATGCGCGGCTCTTCTCCGCTTTGTTGAGTAAGAAAAGATGCTGACCATCAAGTAACCTGTTGATATGTTAGGTTTCTGACAACTTTACATAGGGCAGGTATATGACCATCGACATCTCGCAACATATTTTACGCCTGAAGGGGCAACGTGTAAATGAAATTGAGCTGGCTGAAGACGGTGCGAAGGTTATTGTTCAGTGCAGTCGGGATGCCCGCAGGAGCGCTATAGACCCTGCAACCGGCAAGAAGGGTAGCATCAACCAACATATTCGCCGACAAGTAAACGACATCCCGTTTTTTGGGTATCCTTGTGTGATTGAGATTGAGCTAGCGCAGGTTTTTATTAGCAAGGGTGAGCGCCGCATTGAGGCGTGTCCTTTTGTTGATAAAGGGTGCCGTTTCACCCATCGATTTTGCCATCTTATCAGTGGATTGTGCCGTCATTTATCCATTCTGGCTGTCTCCAGGCATTTAGGTATACGATGGGAGACGGTAAAGAATATCGACAAGGCATACCTGATGGAAACGCTCCCTGCGCTTGATCCCGCACAGCTTGCTGGCTTGGAATACATTGGTGTCGATGAAGTGGCCCGGGCGAAAGGTCATGACTATATGACGGTGGTCTACGATATGGTCGGAGGGCATCTGATCTGGGTGGAAGCCGGTCGAACTGCCGAAGTTTTTTCAAGGTTTTTGAAACAGCTGCGGCCAGATACAGCCCATAAAATAAAGGCCGTGTCGATGGATATGGGGCCTGCCTACCAAAAGGCTGTCAGGGAGTCCTTGCCGATGGCCGACATCGTATTTGACCGTTTCCACGTCATGAAAAACTACAGCAAGGCTATCCATAATCAGCGTCGCCTTGAGTTCAGGAAGGCCGATCAAAGTGGTAAAGAGTTGATGAAGGGCACGCATTATCTGTTGCTCAAAAATGCGGATAAGTTGAATGAAAAACAAAGTAACAAGCTGCAAACGTTGCTGGAGAGCAATAGCAACCTGAATACGCTTTACGTCTTAAAAGAACAGCTTCAGGCTCTGTGGAGCGCCCCATCATTTGAGGGGATGTCAGAGCAACTGGAAAATTGGTGCCTGATCGCAGATCAGTCACACATGCTCTATCTGAAAAAGTTCGCAAAATCCCTAAGAAAACATTGTGTGGGCATATGCAACTACGCGAAACACAAGCTGACAAGCGCCAGGATAGAGGCTGGTAATGTCAGTATAGGAATGATCCGCAAACGAGCCAGGGGCATCAGGGATACCGAATACTTCAAACTCAAAATTAGACAATCATCCATCCCAGATAATCAATCTATGTTCTATTTGAAATCCTAGAATAACTCAACAAAGCGGAGAAGAGCCAAATGCGCGATAATGAAGAAGCGAACAATATCGAGGATCATCAGCAAGATTTGGAAAAGCGATTGCATAGAGCGTTCCTAGGTTTGGGCATTCGGACGATTTTAGGAGAGGTAAGCACGCAAGCGTAAAAGGGCAATGACTTTCCGTTGGGTAATGGATTGACGTTAACGTCAATTGGTCGCCTTAAGGGCGCATGTACCCATTTTTACGCCTCGGCCTGAACCTGTTTTCAGCGCGCAAATTGCCACCCATGAACGTGCTGGATTTGCATGTGAGCCAGCATCGCTGTCGGCTGGTGGATTGCGATATCTTTTTGGAAATGAACAACGGCCGTATTTTGACGTTGTATGAAATGGGGCGATTTCAGGCGGCTGTGCGCATGGGGCTTTGGGCACTGTTGAAGAAAAAGCGCTGGGGGCTGACGGTAGCGGGCACGTCGATCCGGTATCGCCGCCGGATCACACCGTTCGAGAAGTATGAAATCCGCACCAAAATCGCCACGTGGGACGATCGGTTCGTCTACATCGAACAGGGTATGTTCAAGATGTCGGGCGAATGTGCCAGCCACGTTTTGTTTCGCACAGCCGTTGTTGCAAAGGGCCGCGCGGTTCCGACTGATGTGTTGATTGAGGCGATGGGCGTTACCACGCCCCGCCCAACACCCGCGGCATGGATCCAAAACTGGATCGATGCGGAGGCGACACGGCCTTGGCCACCAGAAATGGACTCACCAAAATTGGGGCAACCAAATCTGGACTCATGGACTCCGGTCGAACCCTAAACCGTTGCTAGTTTTTTGCTTTGGCTGTCTTATCGCTAAAAGCGAACAGGGGACGGGTTCATGGCGGCAGTATCTAAGAGACGTATTTGGGGTTGGATGGCGTTTGATTGGGCCAGTCAGCCGTTTTATACACTGGGTTTGACGTTTATTTTTGGCCCGTATTTCGCGGCCGTTGCGGCGGAATATTATCTGAGCTCTGGACTGGATGTTGATACTGCAAACTCACGCGCGCAGGGCATTTGGTCGGGCGGACAGACGGTTGCGGGTTTGATCATCGCATTTTCAGCGCCGTTTCTTGGGGCCTTTGCGGACAATTCAGGGCGAAAAATGCCGTGGATTGCGTTCTTTTCCGTCGTCTACGTGATTGCCATGACCATGCTGTGGGGGCTGACGCCAGATGGTGGAAACCTGATCTGGATGTTGGTGATTTTCTATGTTGGTTTCATCGCCGCTGAATCAGCGCTGAATTTTACCAATGCGATCCTGCCCAGCCTTGGCACCAAAGAACAAATTAGCCGCATCAGCGGATCGGGTGCTGCGTTCGGATATTGGGGCGGCGTGACGGCGTTGTTTGTGATGTTGTTGCTGCTCGCCGAAAACGATCAGGGCGTGACATTATTGGGCAATCCGCCCCTGTTCGGGTTGGACCCAGACATGCGTGAAGGCACGCGGTCCGTCGGGCCAATGATTGCGATCTGGTTCGCGATCTTCATGATTCCGTTTTTCCTATGGGTGCGTGACGATCCAAAACTCGGCGGCAAGCCCACCAATATGGGATCTGTTGCGGGCGAATTATGGACAACGATCAAGTCGGTGAGGGACCGTAAAAGTCTGCTAAATTTCCTGATCGGGTCGATGTTTTACCGCGACGCCCTAAACGCGCTTTATGCATTTGGCGGGGTCTATGCGGCCTTGGTTTTGGACTGGTCGACGATCTATATTGGCGTGTTCGGAATCGTCGCGGCGATTGCGGCGGCGATCACCACGTGGCTGGCGGGACTGGCAGACGAAAGGTATGGTCCAAAGCCCGTGATCCGCGTGTCCGTTTGGGCGTTGATCGTCGTGAGCATCATCATAGTCGGCATGTCGCGTGAGGCGCTATTTGGAATTCCCTTGGCCCAAGGGTCGTCTATTCCGGACATCATTTTCTACGTCTGTGGTGCAGTGATTGGTGGCGCAGGTGGTGCTGTTTATACGGCCAGCCGATCCATGATGGTGCGCCATACGCACCCTGAACGCCCCGCAGAAGCGTTCGGATTGTTCGCGTTGTCAGGCAAGGCGACGGCGTTCTTGGCCCCTGCGTTCATCACGCTGTTTACCTATCTGACCAACAACAACCAGCTCGGCTTTTTGCCTGTGATCTTTCTTTTCTTGGCTGGGTTGCTTCTGCTACGGTGGGTTAAGCCACAAGGAGATCACGACGAATGGTCGGCATAGTCAGAACGAGTATTTTGGTCGCAGCATTGGCGTTGACCGCCAGTTGCCGCAACACCGACGTTAGCCAAGCAGCGGCTGCTACGGCGGTGATTTCAACGCAGAACGCAGGCGACATTCGCGTCGCAAAAGAGGTGTTTGGCTATATTCCCACTGCGTCAAACCAACGGTCCGAGGCGTTTGGTGGCTACGCCCGTGGGTGTCAGGCCGGCGCTGTGCAATTGCCGGAAACCGGTGCGACATGGCAGGCGATGCGTCTGTCGCGCAACCGCAATTGGGCGCAACCTGAGACGGTCGATTTCATTCAGGACCTTAGCCGCTTTGCCGCGACGATGAACGGTTGGGACGGAATTTATGTCGGCGATATGAGCCAGCCACGCGGCGGGCCGATGTTGACGGGCCATGCGTCACACCAGACCGGTCTGGACGCCGATATCTGGATGTTACCGCCCGACCGTTTGACCCTGAACCGCCAAGAACGCGAAGACCTGTCTTCTATTTCCATGCGCCGTGAGCGCGGTGCGTTTACCAATTCGAGCTGGACAGAACAACACATGCAGCTGCTGCGCGCGGCGGCAAGTGACCCGCGTACGGCACGGATTTTCGTATTCCCCGGTGCGAAGGTTGCGATGTGCAACTGGGAAACCGGTGATCGCGCGTGGTTGAATAGAATTCGGCCATGGCACGGACATCATTACCATTTTCACGTGCGGCTCCGGTGTCCTGACGGGAACACAGGATGTGAGGATCAAGCGCCTCCGCCCGCTGGTGACGGATGTGCAGATGCGCAAAATTGGGTGAATGACATTCTAAATCCACCACCTCCGACGCCCGCTGATCCCAACGCAACGCCACGCGCACCGCGGGGTCCGCTGACCATGGCGCGCTTACCCGGACAGTGTTTGGCGGTCGCCCAAAGCGAGTGACGAAACGGATCCATTGACAAGCGGGACGCCGCGCCGCACTAGGTCGGCGACCTTTATTCTGAAGGGCCAAGTGTCCGACTACCTTGTCAAAACGGATTGATATTATGACCCGAATTCTTCCTGGCGTGTTCGCCATGGCCATCGTTGTGGTGGCTTCTAACATCCTTGTGCAGTTTCTGATCCTTGACGGATTGCTGACTTGGGGTGCATTTTCCTACCCGCTAGCGTTCCTTGTCACTGACGTGATGAACCGCGTTTATGGCGCAGCCACGGCGCGGCGCGTTGTTTTCATTGGTTTTATTTTCGGTGTCGTCTGTTCGTTGATTGGCAGCCAGATCATGATCCAAGGCGACGGATTTGAATTTCCTGCCGTGGCGCTTCGTGTGGCGGTTGGGTCCGCGACGGCGTTCTTGGTGGCGCAATTGATCGACGTGGCGATCTTTCAACGGCTGCGTGACGGGGCGTGGTGGCGCGCGCCTTTGGCATCGACATTGATCGGGTCGACCATCGACACGGCACTGTTTTTCGCCATTGCATTCAGTGGGTTGATCTCATTTGGTGCCAATGCCGATGCAGAGATTTCATGGGCATGGGATGTGGTGCCATTCTTGCTTGCTGGACCGGACGCGCCGCTCTGGGTTTCACTGGCCGTGGCGGACTGGGGCGTGAAGCTGACCATTGCGCTCATGGCCCTGCTACCATTCCGCCTAATTGTTGGACGAATGACACAGTCCAACTAGGGTTAGTCATTTTTCCTTTGGAGATTACCACAACTTGTGGTTTTCTATCCTTAACAGAAACAAACGGAAGGAGGTGATCCAGTGTCTAGAAAGATAGTGGAGACGTGTGACGGGACAACTATGGGGGGCCGTGTCTAGGGCAAACCTTGGATGCGAATGACCATAGGTGAGACCGCGCTTCTTAACGGCGTGCACTCTTCGGATTGCGCTCTAACCGGCCACACCTCCTGAACTTTCGAAGGGCCGCCTTGCCATGCAGGGTGGCCCTTTTTCGTTGAAACCAATCGAATTTGTACAAAACTCAAACAGGGGTTTGTCTGGTTTGTACAAAAGTGGGATGGTGCGAAATGGGACTTCGCATTAATGATTCAATCGAAATTGAGGACTGGGAGCTGACCGAGCAATTCGTGCGCGCGTCCGGCCCCGGCGGGCAGAACGTCAACAAGGTTTCGACGGCGGTGGAACTGCGATTCGAGGCGGCGCGATCGCCTGCGCTGACCGGTCCAGTGAAGACGCGGCTAAAACGGCTGGCGGGGCGCAAATGGACGGGCGACGGTGCGGTGATTTTGTTCGTGCAGGACACGCGGTCACAGGCGCGCAACCGCGAGATCGCACGGGAGCGGCTGGCGGATATGATACGGGCGGCACTGTTTGTGTCCAAGCGACGGGTAAAGACGCGGGTGTCTTTGAACCAGAAACGCAAGCGGGTGGATGCAAAAAAGCAGCGCGGCGAGGTAAAGAGCCTGCGGGGGAAGATCGTGGATTGATCCACCCGCAGTGTGGCGCATCAGGACGGCGATAAGTAGGTCAGGAACATCGAGGTATAAAGGTAACGCGTCGCAGAAATTGTTCCGATAGGGCGCATAAACACCACCACGAATCCATCATCTGAAACCTCGTAGTCGCCCAGATCGACGGTAACGCGATTGAAGCCATCGGCGACGGTCGCACTGTCAACTGACCCAAGAAGCGTGCGCGTTACGCTTCCATTAGACGTCCAACCAGCGCCCCAAGGACCTGTTTGGAAATAGACGCGCAAATCATAGCCCGTTATTTCTGTCGAGCTTGGCCGCAGAGCGACCTCCAACGTTGTGAGGCGGCTTTTTTGGGCCACCAAGACCGACATATTTGCCCATGACTTTGTAGGCTCTGCGTCAGTTCCGCCATTGCTGAATACGTTTTCGGTTTGAGCGCCGAAAGCCGGGTGGTGGGTGACCCAGCGATTGTCCGTGTAACAATAAACGCGACCACCAATATCAACGCGGCACGCAACCTGCGCACCGGACGGAAATTCCGCACGACCTGTGGCGCCATCCAAGGTCAGGGCCGTGTTCCAAGACATCGATTCGTTGCTGACTTTGATCGAGAAATCATCGCCCCCTGCTGTACCCATTTCTGCGCGACCGGAATAGCCGGTTTGAAACAGAAGGCTCGCCGTATCCGTTGGTGCATCTTTGTTGACGACAACGCGGTGATCACTGCCGTTATGGGATAGAAGCGTCGCATCCGCTGAGACTGCAAGACGGTTCACGTCGTCCGCTGTGGTGTTAATCCCAACGCCGTTCACGTTCTGAAGCGCCGATGCGTCAATTGCGGACCCTACCCAGTCCAAGCCGTTAAAGATGAGCATCATACCTTCTGCGCGAACCACAGCTTGCCACCCGTTTTGGGGCGCGTAGAACGCCCAAGCCGCGTTCTCGTAAACGGCAATGGACCCGTCCTGTCCAGTCCAGTCACCGCTGGCGTTTGCGGCCACGATATGACGGTCACCGCTGGTCGGGGTCGCGGGTGGCGCGGTTTGGTCACGATCTTCAACGGACAGTTGAACCAGCGCATCCAGAACACGGAGCGCTTCGTTGTGGGTGACGTGTTTTTGGGCTTGGGCGGGTTGAATATAGGGCAAACCGAGGATGTGGGATGTGTCGGACATGATTGCTCCTGAAAGGGGACGAATGCAACGTCGGACCTTAGGCAGGAGGCGTTATCAAGATTTGAAGACAGCGTTCGGTGCGGATGGGTTTTGTGCAACGAGGATGAGCGCGTCGGACTTAGACGACAACCTGCAACCGTTCCTGTTCTCCGACCCCGAACACCCGTTTGTAGCGTTCGATTTCTTCAAGCGGTCCCATGGCTTTGTTGGGATTATCGCTGAGTTTAACGGTTGGTTGACCGTTGGCTGATACGGCTTTGCAGACGAGGGAGAACGGGGCGAGTGTGTCGCCGGGTGTGAGGCCTTTGAAGTCGTTGGTGAGCATGGTGCCCCAACCGAATGACACGCGGGTGCGGCCCTGAAATTGTTTGTGGAGGGCGACGATTTTATCGACGTCGAGCCCGTCACTGAAGATCACCAGTTTGTCGCGCGGGTCTTCACCGCGCGATTTCCACCAGTTGATCGCACGTTCGGCACCTGTTGCGGGGTCGCCGCTGTCAACCCGGATGCCTGTCCAGCCCGCCAGCCAATCGGGGGCATTGTCGAGGAAACCTTGCGTGCCGTAGGTGTCGGGCAGGATGATGCGCAGGTTGCCGTCGTGTTCGTCTTGCCAGTCCGACAAGACGTCGTAGGGCGCGCGGGCCAGAGTTGCGTCGTCTTTGGCCAATGCGGAGTAGACCATGGGCAGTTCGTGGGCATTGGTGCCGATGGCGGCGAGGTCACGGTTTTTGGCAATCAGGCAGTTGGAGGTGCCAGTGAAATTGTCGCCCAAGCCCTCGCGCATGGCCTGAACCGCCCAGTCCTGCCACAGGAAGCTGTGGCGGCGGCGGGTGCCGAAATCAGCGACGCGCAGGTCATCCAGTGGGCGGAGTTTTTCGACCTTTTCCCAGAGTTTCGTCATAGCGCGGG
Organism: Octadecabacter arcticus 238; assembly: GCF_000155735.2. Classification (GTDB taxonomy): domain Bacteria; phylum Pseudomonadota; class Alphaproteobacteria; order Rhodobacterales; family Rhodobacteraceae; genus Octadecabacter; species Octadecabacter arcticus. The sequence continues at coordinate 13,833 of NC_020908.1, read as the reverse complement.
CGTAAAGGATTTCGAGTTCGAACCGCCCCATATTACCAAGGACGGCGCGGCCACGCAGTTCCATCAGGATCGAGAGCGCCGGAATTTCCCAGAGCATGACCTCGGGCCATGAGCCTTCAAACGTCAGTTCATATTGGCCGTCGTGTTTTTCGAGGTGGTAGGGCGGCAGGCGCAAGTCTTCGAACCAATCCATGAATTCAGGGCTGAACATGGAACGTTTGCCGTAAAAGGTGTTTCCGCGCATCCAAGTGGATTCACCGCGCGTCAGAGAGAGGGAGCGGACGTGGTCTAGTTGTTCGCGCAATTCACCTTCGTCGATTTGATCGGCCAAGCGGATAGATTTGGACCGGTTGATCAGCGAAAACGTGACTTGGGTGTCGGGTTTGTTGCGAAACACCGACTGGCACATCAGCAGTTTATAGAAATCCGTGTCGATGAGGGAGCGGACGATCGGGTCGATCTTCCATTTGTGGTTCCAGACGCGGGTTGCGATGTCGACCATGAGTAGGCTCCAAATTCTGTTGCGCCCGTTAGAGCAAAGCGGGCGGTGCGGGTAAAGGGATGATAAGATGGGGATGCGGCGCGTGATTGGGGCGGTTTTGCATGCCAATGGGTTGGCCGGCTTGGGAATAACAGCCCGACCGATCTGGGCGGTGAGAACGGCCATTTGGGATGGCGGACAGTGCATGCAAGGACGTAATCGGTGGTGAATTGTCGCAGCCAAGATGGTAGGAACCCAGACAGAATCGGCGCCGCGGGTGAAGATTGGGGTTCGCCCTATTTCCATAGGGTTACGGCGAAGACGTATAGACTGGTGCGGCTTTTTTGGCCGCTGAAAATTGGTCTGTCAGCGGTGACATTTGTTCGATCTGTAAACAATGCAACTGTCGAAACATTTGCATAACGCCGCTGTCAATCTAATTATAGTTTATTAGTAACTCCCAAGCACCCCAGCCGATAACGGGTTTTTGTCAGTTTTGATGTGAGTCTCCTTGGCCATTAGGCGCATGAATTTTCTGTTGTGGTCTGAATTTCGTGGCGCTGTGACGATTTCTCTGAATCATTGGTGGAATGGACCAAGTTACTGCTCTTGAACAACTCCTCGCCACGGCTCTGCGCAGGATCGCCGAGTTGGAAGCCGCGTTGGCGAGCATGGCGCAAAAGAATGCGGATCTGCGGCGTCAGTTGGCCAAGAACAGCAGTAATAGCAGCAAGCCGCCTTCGAGTGATGGGTTGAAGAAGCCGGTACCGCGTAGCCTGCGTGGTAAGTCCGGTAAGAAAAGTGGTGGCCAAGTTGGCCACCGAGGCGACACCCTACGTCAGACAGCAACGCCTGACTTTGTGGAGCGACATGAGGCTGAGGCCTGTGGCACCTGTCAGCATGGCTTGACGGCTGGGATGATCAAGGCGGTGGAGAGGCGTCAGGTTTATGACATACCGGTGCCGCGTCTGGAGGTCACAGAGCATCAGGCAGCGATTTATTGTTGTGGCCATTGCCGAGCCACGACGACAGCCACCTTTCCCGATGGCGTGAATGCACACGTGCAATACGGTAAGCGCATTCGGGCGGCGGCGGTCTACTGCAATGTTCAGCAGCTGATCCCCGAGGATCGGGTCTGCCAACTCCTGCGTGATTTGTTTGGTGCCACCAGCCTATGCGCGGCCAGCGTGACCAACTGGGTGAACGGCACAGCGCGTACCTTGGGTGGCGTCGTCGAACACATTCTGGCCCGGCTCAATGAAGGCGGCGTTCGGCATCTGGATGAGACCGGACTTCGTGTTGATGGTAAGCTGCACTGGCTGCACTCAATCAGCGATCTCGCCTTCACGCATTATCGCATCAGCGCCAAGCGCGGTGCTGTTCCATCCTTCCTGACCGGCGGGACAATTGTTCATGACCACTGGAAGTCCTATTACGCCCATATGAGTGGGGTGGACGCGCACGCCCTGTGCGGGGCGCATCATTTACGGGAACTCAAGGCCATCGAAGAAATCGAAAAGGAGCCGTGGGCGTGCGCGATGAGCGTGCTGCTCAACAGCGCCAATCAGCTCAAGTGCGCGGCTCAGGGGCGAGGCGAGACCGAACTCCCCACGTCGGTTCACCACGACATCCTCACCAAATACATGGCGATCCTCACCGAGGGCCTCGCCTTCCATGAGCGACAAGACCCACTGGCTAGACGCACTGGTGCGCGAGGCCGAAAAGCCAGGCGGCCAGGCCATAACCTTCTGGTCCGCTTGCGCGACTACCGTGATGACGTCCTAAGGTTCCTTACGGACTTCACAGTTCCCTTCACCAACAATCAGGCCGAACGGGACCTGCGCATGATGAAGTTGCGCATGAAAATCTCGGGAACTTTCCGCACCCTCGAGGGCGCGCAGGTCTTCGCTGACATCAGATCCGTCATCTCGACGGTCAGAAAACACGGGGGCAATATCCTCGAAACACTCACCCTATCACCACAACAGATCATCGCTCGGCTCTAACGTCGCAAGGGCAACACAAAACCCGATATCCGATGGGGTCCTTGGGAGTTACTTTATTATGGAATAGACTGTTTTGGGGGCAATATTATTCAATGTTAAGATTATTATATTATAGTGAGACCTCAGCATAACCTGTTGTTTGGGTTCCCGTTGGTCATGTGTTTCCAAAAGCTGCCTGTGTTTACGCTCTTAGGTGTCTGTAGCGTTGGGTTTCAGGCGTTATTTTTTGATTTTGGTCGCACTTATCCAGTGGGTTCCGGGTCTGGCAGGCCGTAGAGCGCCAAGAACTTTGCCCCCTTCGCGATATTATGGGCGATGGCTGCCAGACCGAACAGGGTCAGGTTTTTAGCCAGCCCCATCAGCCGCGTTCGAGCCAATCCATAGCGGGATTTATAGGTGGCAAAGGGGCGCTCGCCGCCGGAGCGGATCACGGCAATCTCTTTGTTGCGGACCAAATCCGCTTTGGACAAAGGGTGGCCCCGATAGCCCTTGCGCTGCACTTGATCATCAATACCAAACTGCGCCAATTTTTCGCGTGTGGCTTGCAAAGAATAGGCGGCATCCGCGTAAAGCGCCGCCTCGTCGCCCAGCAATAGCGTGTCCCGTTCGGTACTGTCATGGGCATTGCTTGGTGTGACCGTTTGGCGGTGGATGAAGCCATCTTCGTCGACGCCAGTGTGGACCGAGTAGCCGTAGGTGGACTTTATATTACCGCGACTGTCGGCCTTTACGTGCCAGCCCGCATCCTTGTCGCGCGTGGGTTCATCATTGGCGTCTTTGCCGTACCCTGACTGCGCCGCTTCAACCGGAGTGGCATCGATGATATTGATGCGACCTTCAGTCATGATGATATGTTTTGCTTCAAGTTGGCGGTTCACTTCGCCCAGTAAAACCTCCCACAGGCCCAGTTCCATCAACCTCGCCCGAAAGCGCCCAATGGTAGTGGCGTCAGGGACATCCCCACCCAATTCGAGGTGACAGAATTTCCTGAACAACAGATCGCGAAACAGGGACAGAGACAGCTCAGCATCACTCAAGCGATATCAGATGCCCAGCAATGACGCGCGGAGTAAAGTCAGCAATGGATAGCTCGGGCGGCCAGTCTTGCTGGCATAGATTTCGGCCATGATTTGTTCGAGCTTTACCCAGTCCAAAATCGCCTCGGCACCGTCCAACCCTTGCAGGCTCGCATGCTCAAGATCAGCGCTGGTAATGAAGAGTTCGGGTTGTGTGGAAAATGGCTTCTGCATGGCTTTAAAATAGCAAAATTAAACCTTCAGGGGAATCCCAGACTTATGCAGAGGTCTCATAGTACAGCTTACGCGGACATTAGTGCGGCCGACGTTTATGAAATAGCGACGCGTTCGTCCGAGGCAAACATAGAAAATAAGATTACGGGTGCGCTAGCATTCGATGGCGAAAAATTTTGTCAGTGCCTCGAGGGCAAGCATGAAAGTGTCCAAAACCTAATTGAGACTATCCAAAAAGATGGCCGCAACAGTGACCTTGAGGTCATCGCAGAAAAAGCCATTACAGTTCGTTATTTCGGCGACTGGTCAATGCTTTATGTCGATGGGCAGGGCTTTTCACCTGTCACTGATGCGATGAACTTTTAGCGGGCTAAACTACCGTCACGCGATGGTCACACCAGCGTTTTTCATCCCCTCGACCGCTGCCGCCAATGATCCGTCAAAATCAATTGCGCGGCACAAGTCCATGCGCACGGTCACGTCAAACCCCAGATTGGCCGCGTCTACCGCCGAGTAGTTGACGCAGAAGTCGGTGGCGAGGCCGACCAGTGTCAGCGTGTCGATGCCGCGCGTGCGCAGATAGCCTTCTAATCCGGTTGGGGTTTGGTGGTCATTCTCGAAGAACGCAGAATAGCTGTCGATTTTCGCATTGTAGCCTTTGCGGATCAACATGTCGGCGTGATCGACGTTCAGGTCTTGGTGAAATTGCGCGCCAGACGTGCCGATGATGCAATGATCAGGCCACAGGACTTGGGCGCCGTAGGGCATTTGGATAACGCTCATCGGGTCGGCGTCGTGGGACGTTGCGAAGGATGAATGGCCAGCTGGGTGCCAGTCTTGCGTCAAGATCACCGCATCGAAATCGGGCATCAGGGCGTTGATGCCTTTGACAATCTCGTCGCCATTGGTGACGGCGAGCGTACCTTTCGGGCAGAAGTCGTTTTGGACATCGATGACGAGAAGGGAGTGGGTCATGGCTAGGACTTTCCGATATATGTGGTGTTAGGGTAACGCTTGATGCGATCCATGCAACGGCGTAATGGGCGGCCATGTATACTGTCGTCGCTCTTTATCATTTCACCGCATTTGACGACCCTGTCGCATTAAAGGGGCCGCTTTTGGCTGTCTGCACTGCGGGCGATGTCATGGGCACGTTGCTGTTGGCGCCCGAAGGGATCAACGGCACGATTGCCGGACCACGTGCAGGCGTCGAGACGGCGTTGCGCCATATTTGCGGATTGCCGGGGTGCGCTGGGCTTGAGTGGAAAGAGAGCGCGGCGAGTGTTGCGCCGTTCAACCGCATGAAGGTGCGCATCAAGCGTGAAATCGTGACGATGGGGCAGCCGGATGTGGACCCGACGGCGAGCGTCGGCCGCTATGTGACAGCCACAGATTGGAACGAGTTGATCGCATCGCCGGATGTGGCGGTGATTGATACACGCAACGATTATGAAGTCGCAATTGGCACGTTTGACGGTGCGATCGATCCAATGACCAGCAGCTTTGGCGAGTTTCCGGCGTGGTGGGAAGCCAACAAAGACCGGTTTCACAACAAGCGGATTGCGATGTTCTGCACTGGCGGTATTCGCTGCGAAAAGTCGACGAATTATCTGATCAGTCAAGGTGTTGAGGATGTGTACCACCTGCAGGGTGGTATCCTGAAATACCTCGAAGATGTGCCGGCGGACCAGAGCACATGGGACGGGTCATGTTTTGTATTTGATGCGCGGGTGTCCGTCGGACACGGGCTGGAAGAGGGTCCACATATTTTGTGTTACGCCTGCCGCCGCCCATTGATGCCCGATGACTGCGCATTGCCCGACTATCAAGAAGGCGTGTCATGCCATCAGTGCGCGGGTGAAACCACAGAGCATGACAAAGAGCGGTTTCGTGAGCGGCAAAAGCAGATCGCATTGGTTAAGGCGCGCGGTGAAATGCACATCGGTCCAGCTGCCGGTTGAGGTGAGCGAACCTTGCACGACTCAGCGTTTTGGGCGTTAAATAGTGCCTTCACACACTGGGAGGACTAAAAATGCCAAAATATTTGATGATTTACCATGGTGGCGGAATGCCTGAGACGCCTGAAGAAGGCGCGAAAGCGATGGCGGCGTGGGATACTTGGTATCAGTCGATGGGCGCGGCTGTGGTCGACGGCGGGGCGCCAGTCGGGCAGTCGCACACCGTGAGTTCGGCGGGCCATGTGGACAACGGCGGCGCCAACCCTGTGTCAGGTTACACGATCGTTGAGGCCAACAATTACGCGTCCGCCTGCAAACATGCGGCGGGCAATCCGATGGTTGTCGACGGCAGTGGATCAGTGGAAGTTGCCGAATTCATTGATATGGGCTGAACAGGGCTTGGGCGATACGTGACGAGGTCAAAAAGGGCCTAGTCATTGGCGAGGAATTGGGGTGAAGTCGGCCCAAAGGAGACCGCCTATGATTACGCCTGCCCTGCTCACTGAGATCCGTGGAAAATTCGCCCATGTGGACACCTGCCCGTTCCAAGGGTCGCGGGTGTTTTTCGAGAACGCCGGTGGGGCTTTGACGCTGAATGCGGCGGTGGAAACCTCTGCGAAGTTCGCGGCGATACCGGACAACCAAGGGCGTGACAATCCGGCGGCGCACGCGCTGATGGACATCATTCGCGACAGCAAGGTGGCCGCGATGGACTGGCTCGGTGCATCTGGCGGGCAGGTTTTTGTCGGCGAGAGCGGGACGGAATTGTTGTTCCGGTTGATCCGCACCGCAGTGGCTGGCACATCCGGTGGGGTGCTTTTGGGATCGACTGTGGAACATCCGGCGTCGCGATCTGCTATGGCGCATTGGGCGGAAAAACTGGATCGCGATTATCGGTTGGTGTCGCATGATGATGCGCTTGGTCTTGTGAGCGCGGACGCCTACGCTGCGGCGGTGACGCCTGACACTTGCGTCGCGACAATCCTGCACACGTCACCGGTGACGGGAATGGGCATGGATGTGGTCGCGATTTCTGCTGCGATTCGCGCGGTTGCGCCTGAATGTTTCATCATTGTTGACGGCATCCAGCACGCGTCACACGGTCTGGTGGACCTCGTCGCGGCGGACGTCGATGGCTACGTGATCTCGCCATACAAAGTCTTTTCGCGCCATGGATACGGGGTGGCATGGGTCAGTGATCGTTTGACCGCATTGGGGCCAGAACAGCTGGCGGGGGGACCGACCGCAAGCTGGGAATTCGGGACCCGCGATACGGGGGCCTATGCGTCATTTCACGATGTCGTAAATTATTTCGACTGGCTGGGTGGACAGGTCGGCGACGGCGAAACCCGGCGCGACCGGATTGAAGCGGCAGGTGTTGCGATCAAAGCCCATGAGAAAACGCTGACTAATGCGATGCTGCACGGGACCGGAAACCTGCGCGGATTGGCAGAGCTGGCAGGTGTTCACATTGTCGGTGGCATCGATAATCCGGCGCGTGAAGGGCTGGTGTGTTTCTGGGCCGACGGAGTTGCGGCGGCAGATATTGTCGCTGCGTTGAACGCGGAAGGTGTTCGAACCCACGTGCGCAAGGCCGATCACTACAGCGGCAATATCCTGACACCACTGGGGCAATCGGCGGCCGTGCGCGTATCAATGTGCCACTATAATTCAGAAGCCGAAGTCGCGCGGTTCTTAAGCGTGATGGCGCAGGTGTTGGACAGTTAAGCCCAACACCTGCGGGTTTGGTTCTAAAAGTCCAAGTTTTCGACGTTGAGCGCATTCTGTTGAATGAATTCTCGGCGTGGTTCCACGACGTCGCCCATCAGCTTGGTGAATAGATCGTCGGCTTCGGCCACATCGTCGACCTTCACTTGCAACAATGTGCGTGCGTCGGGGTCCAGCGTGGTTTCCCACAACTGGCTTGGGTTCATCTCTCCCAAGCCCTTATAGCGCTGCAAGGACAGTCCGCGTTCGCCTTCTTCGAGCACGGCCTTAAGCAGATCCAGCGGCCCGTAGATGTTTTGCACGCGGTCTTTGCGGATCAGCGTGGCGGGGGTGTTGTACACGTCTTGTAAGTGCTGGGTGAACGTGCCCGATTTGCGTGCCTCGCCAGAGCGCATCATCGGGCCGTCAAGCGTGCGGACTTCTTCGACGCCGCGCAGGATACGGGCCAAACGGATGCCTTTGTCCTGCGTAATGCGGCCTTGCCAGCCACGCTCCCATTCATTCGCAATCAGGTCGAGACGCGCTGCAACTTTGTCGGCCACACCTTGCAAATCAGCCTCGACCGCGCCGGACACAAAGGCGCCCGCAATGGCCGCCTGTTCGAGGATATGGCGTGGATAGTGGGTCGGGAACGCATCAAGCACGCGTTTCAAACGGCCCGCTTCATCAACCACACGGCGCAGGTCCGCACCGCCGATTTCTTCACCGTTGCCTTGGCGCAACATCGCACCTTCGACACCCTGTTCTGTCAGGTAGTCGTTCATCGCGGCTTGGTCTTTGAGGTAAACCTCGGACTTGCCGCGCGAAACTTTGTAGAGCGGCGGTTGCGCAATATAGAGGTGCCCACGTTCGATCAATTGGGGCATTTGGCGGAAGAAGAAGGTCAAAAGCAGCGTGCGAATGTGCGCGCCGTCAACGTCCGCGTCGGTCATGATGACGATCTTGTGGTAGCGCAATTTGTCGATGTTGAATTCATCGCGCCCGATGCCCGTACCCAGCGCCATGACAAGGTTGCCGATTTCCTGAGAGCCGAGCATCCGGTCAAACCGTGCGCGTTCGACGTTCAGGATCTTACCTTTGAGCGGCAAAATAGCCTGCGTTTGGCGGTCGCGACCCGTTTGGGCAGACCCACCAGCCGAGTCGCCCTCCACCAAGAAGACTTCGGTTTTGGAGGGATCTTTTTCGGAACAGTCTTTCAGTTTGCCAGCCAGGAAATTCACATCCATCGCGGTTTTGCGCCTTGTGAGGTCGCGCGCCTTTCGGGCGGCTTCGCGGGCATGGGCGGCTTCGACGATTTTAGACACCACGATGCGGGCGATCTGCGGGTTCTCTTCGAACCATTCAGACAGCTTTTCGTTCATGATGTTTTCGACGGCGGGCCGCACTTCTGACGACACAAGTTTGTCTTTGGTCTGGCTGGAAAATTTCGGGTCCGGCACTTTGACGGACAGCACGCAAGTCAGGCCTTCGCGGGCGTCGTCACCCGTAAAGCTGATCTTTTCCTTTTTCGCGATGCCGCTGGACTGCGCGTAGTTGTTGATTGTGCGGGTCAGGGCAGCGCGGAAACCGGCCATGTGTGTGCCGCCGTCGCGTTGTGGGATGTTGTTGGTGAATGGCAGAACCATTTCGTTGTAGCTGTCATTCCACCACATCGCGACTTCGACGACGATCTCATCACGTTCGCCGATCACATAGATTGGTTCCGGCAGGATCGAGGTTTTCGAGCGGTCTAGGTATTTGACAAACTCCTTAACACCACCGTCATAATACAGCTCAGAGACGAGGTGTTCGGCAGGGCGTTCGTCAGTCAGTATGATGCGCACGCCGGAGTTCAGGAATGCCAGTTCGCGCAGGCGTTTTTCCAGCGTTTCAAAATAGAAGTCGCGGTTGGAGAACGTATCGAGCGACGCAAGGAAGCGAACCTCGGTGCCTGTCCGATCACCGCAGTCGGCAACAACTTCGAGATGCTTGACGGTAAATCCGCCCTCAAACCGTGCGTAGTGTTCTTTGCCATTCCGCCAGATCCGCAATTCGAGGTAGTCCGACAGCGCGTTCACAACCGATACGCCGACGCCGTGCAGACCGCCGGACACTTTGTAGGAATTGCTGTCGAATTTGCCGCCAGCGTGCAACTGGGTCATGATGACCTCGGCCGCTGAGACGCCTTCTCCTTCGTGGATGCCGACAGGAATTCCGCGACCGTTATCACTGACAGAAATCGACCCGTCGTCGTGGATTTTGACGTTCACCGCGTCCGCATGGCCGGCCAGCGCCTCGTCGATGCCGTTGTCCACGACTTCGTACACCATATGGTGCAGGCCGGACCCGTCATCCGTGTCCCCGATATACATGCCGGGACGCTTGCGGACAGCCTCCAAGCCCTTGAGAACTTTGATAGAATCGGCGCCGTACTCTTCCGGCGTCTGCTGCTCATCGGTCATTACGGACCCTTTGTGTTATGTAGACCAAATTATAGGCGTTTTGGCACGGGATGTCACGCGGCACAGCCATATTTTGTTGGGGGATTCACCCATGGCAGCGGCGGTCGTTTTGGCTAGACTTGTGTGGTCTGTGAAACGCCGTTTTCTTCGGTCACATAGGCGTATTGCGCGGCTGTGCCCAGCTCGCCGAACAGTTCTGGTCCGGTGCCTGTCATAAAGGCCTGCGCGCCGAGTGCGGTGATTTCCGAGTACAGTGCGGCGCGGCGTGTGGCGTCCAGATGGGCGGCAACTTCGTCAAGCAACAAGATTGGCGGTGCGCCAAAATCGTCCGCCAGTGCGCGGGCATTCGCAAGGATGAGGGAGATCAACAACGCCTTTTGCTCACCTGTGGAACAATCTTTGGCAGGGACGTCTTTGGCGGCAAAGATCGCGCCCAGATCGGCGCGGTGCGGGCCGATCAACGTGCGACCTGCGGCCATGTCGCGGGGGCGATTGCCTGCCAGCGCGGCGAGCAGCGCGGCAGGGTCGTCAGGTGCGTCACAAACGGGGTCGCTGTGGGTGAGGGTTAACAGCGCAATTGGAAAAGCAGTTTGCGCGGCCTGCTGTGCGTCAGTCAAAAGATCGATTGCTTGCATCCGGTTGCGGTGGATTTGCGCCCCCGCGTCGGCCATCTGCCGTTCGAGGGCCGTGTACCAATGGGCATCGCGCACCATGTCCTTGAGCAGCCTATTGCGTTCGCGCATGGCTTTTTCGTAGGTCAAGGCAGCGTCGGCATGCATGGGTTCAAAACTCAGCGTGGCACGGTCCAAGAACCGCCGCCGCCCTTCAGCAGCCTCAATCCACAGGCGGTCCATCGCGGGAATGAGCCAGAGAACGCGGCCAATGCGACCAAGGGCGGTTTGCGCCGCCGCTTTGCCGTCGATCTTAGTCTGGCGGGACGCGCCGTTCTCGGACCATGCTTCAACCTCATGGCGCTTGTTCAGGGATGTCAGGTCTGCGGTGACTTTCCAGCCCAGCGCCTCGGGCCTGCGCGTCATCTCCTCTGAGCTTGCGCGGCGCAGGCCACGGCCCGGCGACAAGATTGATACCGCTTCCAGAATGTTAGTTTTGCCCGCGCCGTTGGGCCCGTAGATCGCCATAGGGCGACCGTCGAGGTCCAATTTGGCACGTTTGTGGGATCGAAAGTGCGACAAGGTTAGGTGCGACAGAAAAAGCCCTGACATTACGTTCGGCCTCTTCTTACGTTCCTGTGCCCTTCATCTTGGCAGATACAACTCAAACCCGACAGCAGTTACACCCGCATCGGCATGACGACGTAGATCGCGCTGGTATCATTGCCTTCGCGCATCAGGGTCGGGTCTCCAGATGAATTGAACATGAATACGGCGTTTTCACGGTCCACTTGGCTGGCGATTTCGAGCAGATATTTCGCGTTAAAGCCGATCTCAAGGCGTTCATCACCATAGGCCACGGAAAGCTCTTCTTCGGCGGCGCCAGAATCAGGTGCGTTGACGGACAGGATCAAGCGGTCTTCGTCGAGCTGTAGTTTAACCGCGCGGGACCGCTCGGATGATACGGTTGCAACGCGATCCACGGCGCGGGCGAATTCTGCGGCGTCGACTTCCATTTTACGGGTGTTGTTTTGTGGAATGACGCGGGTGTAATCGGGGAAGGTGCCGTCAATAACCTTGGACGTCAGGGTGATGTCGGGGGTTGCGAAGCGGACTTTGGTTTCCGACACGGACACAGCAATCATCATCTCATCGTCATCGAGCAGCTTGCGCAACTCACCGACGGTTTTGCGCGGCACGATGACTCCAGCCATGCCGTCTGCGCCTTCGGGCAAAGCGGCATCGATGCGGGCAAGACGGTGTCCATCCGTGGCGACGCAGCGTAGAACTTTGCCACCGTCGGATTCTGAGACATGCATGTAGACGCCGTTCAGGTAGTAGCGGGTTTCTTCTGTCGAGATCGCAAATTTGGATTTGTCGAACAGGCGGCGCAGCACGGGTGCCGGGCATGAGAAGTTCGTGGCGTAATCGGACGACGCCATGACGGGAAAGTCTTCTTTGGGCAATGTGGCGAGGCTGAAGTTGGACCGCCCCGCTTCGATTGTCAGGCGGCCGGATGCGCTGTCTTCGGTCAATGTCACCAGCGCGCCGTCAGGCAGTTTGCGGACAATTTCGTTGAGCGTCACGGCGGACACGGTCGTGGAGCCTGCCCGTTCGACCACTGCAGTGGCTTTATCGACGACTTCGATATCGAGGTCGGTGGCGCGGAACGTCGCCTCAGCGCCGCTCGCTTCGATCAGCACATTGGCCAGGATCGGAATGGTGTTGCGGCGTTCCACAACTGATTGGGCTTGCGCCACCGCTTTGAGCAGTGATGCGCGTTCGATGCTGAGTTTCATAGCCCTGTCTCCGTCCTTGATGCCCCAATGGGGTCGGAAATGCGAAACTACCCGTTTCTACCCTATTCACAAGCAATTTGTGAAGTGTCGGGCGCCCTAAGACAAGGGCGCCCAAGCATTAATGTTCCAGAGCGCGGCGGAGCAGTTCCAGATCGTCGGCAATCTGGCTGTCGGACTGGCGCAATTCATCAATTTTGCGCACGCCGTGCATGATCGTGGTGTGATCGCGCTTGCCGAATTTGCGGCCAATTTCAGGCAGGCTGCGACTGGTCAGACGTTTGCACAGCCACATGGCAACCTGACGTGGACGCGCCAGTGTGCGGGTGCGTTTTGATCCAAGCATGTCGGACAGACGGATGTCGAAATGTTCAGAGACTTTGCGCTGGATTTCTTCAATTGTGAGCTTGCGATCAGATGCGCGCAGGATGTCGGACAGGCAGTCTTGCGCCATTTCAACTGTGACGGTGCGGCCGACCATCGACGCGAGCGCATAGAGTCGATTGAGCGCGCCTTCCAGGACACGCACGTTGCTGGAAATGCGGTGCGCCAGAAATTCCAGCACGCCCGTTGCGATTTCAACGCCAGGATAGACGTTAACAAACATTTCTTGCTTGGCATGCAGGATGCCAAGGCGCAGTTCATAATCTGTTGGGTGCAAATCGACCACAAGGCCGCATTGCAGACGGGATTTGATGCGTTCTGACAGGTCGCGAATTTCACCGGGTGCGCGATCTGCGGAGATGATCATCTGTTTACCCTGATCGGCAAGCGCGTTGTAGGTGTGGAAGAATTCCTCTTGCGTGGATTCTTTGCCTTCAAGGAACTGGATGTCATCGACCATCAAAACATCAACGGACCGGAAATGTTGTTTGAAATCCATCATCTTGCGATCACGCAGCGCTGAGATGAAGCGGTAGATGAACTGATCGGCTGACACATACAGGACGTTCAGGTCGGGGCGGCGTTCGCCCAACTCATGCGCGATGGCGTGCATCAGGTGGGTTTTGCCAAGACCAACGCCACCATACAAAAACAGTGGGTTAAATGTGACGGGACCACCTTCAGCGACACGTTTGGACGCCGCGTGTGCCAGTTCATTCGGCTTACCGACGACGAAGCTGTCAAAGGTGAACCGCTGGTCGGGTTGCGCATCGACCAAGGTGTTGGTCGGTTTGCGGACAACAGGTTTGGCGGCGTCATTTACAGCAGTGTTGGCTTTGCCTTCGATTTCGAACGCAAGACGCTGAACGGCCAGACCCTGACGGTTGAGATGGTAAATAATCTGATCGCCATAAGTCTTGCCGACATAATCGCCGACAAAGGGATTTGGAGCCGCGAGATACGCGACGCCTTCGGACGTGCTGACCAGCGACAGCGGTTCGATCCAGTTCTTGAAGTTACCGACCCCGATCGCCGAGCGCATGTCCGTCTTCACTTGATCCCAGTTCACGTTCGTCATCTTGTCCCAATCTGTCCCAAACATATTATCAGACGGCTGCCACCGCCCTTGTCGCCCCATCACGTTCCGTCAGCCAATACTCCACCTACACAACAAAAAC